>CAZQVZ010000291.1:0-7678 GCA_964596895.1 uncultured Myxococcaceae bacterium | reverse complement strand
GGTGTCCGAGCCGCCGCGCCCCAGCGTGGTCACGTTGCCGGCCTCGTCGATGCCCTGGAACCCCGCCACCACGACGATCTGCTTCTTCTTCAGCGCCGCGCGGATCCGCTCGGTGTCGATGCGCTTGATGCGCGCCTTGCTGTGCGCGCTGTCGGTGACGATGGGGACCTGGTGCCCGAGAAAGCTCTGCGCCTTCCCCCGCTGCGCCAGGATGGCCATGGCCAACAGGCCAATGGTCACCTGCTCGCCGGTGGAGACGACCACGTCCAGCTCGCGCTCGCTGGCGCGCGGGGAGATCTCCGACGCGAGCTTCAACAGCCGGTTGGTTTCGCCGGACATGGCGGAGACGACCACCACCACGTCGTGGCCCGCCTTGCGCGCAGAGAGGGCCCGCCTGGCCACGTTCCGGATGCGCTCCACACTGCCGACCGACGTCCCGCCGTACTTCTGGACGATGAGTGCCAACCCCTGCCTCCGCGAAAGCGCGCGCACACTAAAGGCGGGTTGATGGCCTGTAAAGGTGCGGTACCTTGCGCGCCCTTTCAGGAGGCCCTCCGTGTCTACAGCCCGCGTCCTCATCGATGGTGACACCCTCAAGCTGGAGGAGATCTCCCAGATCGCCCACGGCCAGGCGCTGGTCGAACTGGCGCCGGACGCCGCCCGCCGGGTCGAAGAGGCCCGCGCGCTGGTGGACCGCATCGCCAACGGGGACGAGCCGGCCTACGGCATCAACACCGGGTTCGGGACGCTGGCCGAGGTCCGCATCGACAAGAAGGACCTGCGCGAGCTGCAGCGGAACCTGATCCTTTCGCACGCCGCCGGTGTCGGGCAGCCGCTCCCCATCCCCGAAGCCCGGGCGCTGCTCCTCCTGCGCTGCAACGTGCTGGCGAAGGGCTACTCCGGCATCCGGCCGCAGACCCTGGGGCTGGCCATCGAGATGCTGAACCGGGGCGTGGTGCCGGTGGTGCCCGAGCGCGGCAGCGTGGGCGCGTCCGGAGACCTGGCGCCGCTCGCGCACCTGGCCCTGGTCTTCATCGGCGAAGGCGAGGCCTTCTTCGAAGGGCAGCGGCTCCCGGGCAAAGAGGCCCTGGCGAAGGCGGGGCTGGCGCCGGTGGTCCTGGAGGCCAAGGAGGGGCTGGCGCTGGTCAACGGCACCCAGGCGATGTGCGCGGTGGGCTCTTTGGTCCAGCTGCGGAGCGAACGGCTCGCGGACCTGGCGGATCTCGCCGGGGCGATGACGCTGGAGGGCCTGCTCGGCAGCCACAAGCCGTTCATCCCCGAGATCCACGAGGTGCGCCCGCACGTGGGCCAGCGCGCGGTGGCCGCACACCTGCGCCGCCTGCTCGAAGGCAGCGAGCTGGTCGAGTCCCACGCCCACTGCAGCAAGGTGCAGGACCCGTACTCCTTGCGCTGCATGCCGCAGGTGCACGGCGCGGCGCGGGACGGCATCGCGTTCTCGCGCAGGATGCTGGAGGTGGAGGTGAACGCGGCCACCGACAACCCGCTGGTGTTCACGCGCGAAGGCCGCATCGTCTCCGGCGGCAACTTCCACGGGCAGCCCATCTCCCTCGGCCTGGACGTGCTCGCCATCGGCCTCACCCACCTCGCGTCCATCAGCGAGCGGCGGATGGAGCAGCTGGTGAACCCGTCCTTGTCCGGGCTGCCGCCGTTCCTCACCCAGAAGTCGGGGCTGAACTCCGGCTTCATGATCGCGCAGGTGACCTCTGCCGCGCTGGTGGCCGAATCACGGATCCTCGCGCACCCCGCGTCGGTGGACTCCATCCCCTCTTCGGCCGGCCGCGAGGACCACGTGTCCATGGGGATGACCGCTGCGCTCAAGGTCCGGCAGGTGGCAGAGCACCTGGCGTCGTGTCTCGCCATCGAGATCCTCGCCGCCGCGCAGGCGCTGGACTTCCGCAAGCCGCTCAAGGCCGGCAAGGGCCCGCAGGCCGCGTGGGAGCTGGTCCGGTCAAAGGTGCCGCACATGGACAAGGACCGGGAGCTGCACCTCGACATCCGCGCGGTGCAGCAGCTGGTGGACTCCGGGGAGCTGCTCTCCGCCGTCCGCAGCGCCACCGCGTAGGCGGCTCGGCGCGGCCCTGGGGGAACTCAGCGGAGGAAGTCCGCCAGCTCGATGCGGAGTCCCGGCGCGACCTCTGACACGACCTCGTCCGTGTGCGACGACGTGGTCCCATCCCCGCGCACGAGGTCGATCCGCCGCGCGTCCACGTCGACCATCCAGTACTCGCCCCCCCGGCCTCTGCGTAGAGGGCCCGCTTCATCCAGCGGTCGTAGATCTCCTTCTGCGAGAGGATCCCCACAACCAGATCAGGCGCTCCGGTGACGGGCCGCTCCGGACCTGGGGCGATCCGGACGTCCAACGGCGCCATCCCGAGATGCCCACAGGAGGGTCCCCGAAGCAGGCAGGCGCAAACGCGCCACGCCCTGTCGGGGGGCAAACGAGGAAGCAAACCCGAGGAAAGTCACAAGTTTGAGCGGACGGTCGCCTGCGTGCTACGACCTCTGGGCCCAACCCCACCGGAGCGCGAATGAGCGAGCGGAACGAGCTTCCGAACACCCCATCCATGCCCGAGGCCGCCCCGGCGCCCGGCACCCCGCCCGCCCCCGCCACGACGGGCGCGGCCGCCCAGGCGCTCGCAGAGGGACTTCGCGCCGCGCCGCCGGCGACCGATTCAGCCGCGTCTCCCGAGTCACCGGCCGCGGCGGTCTCGCCGGAAGAGGCGGCCCGCCAGAAGATCACCGCGCTCGAACGCGAGGCGAAGGCGCTCGGCAACGACCCTGCCGCCGCCCTGCTCTTCCACGAGATGGGCCTGCTGTGGGAGGACCCGCTCCGGAACCCGCGCAACGCCGCCGTCGCGTACCAGAACGCCTACCGCTACTCGCCGCTCTTCGTCGGCAACATCCAGGCCGCCCGCCGCCTCTTCGCCGAGGTCGGCAACTGGGCCATGGTGGTCCAGCTCATCGACGCCGAGCTGCTCGCGGCGCCGGATGCGACCGGGCGTGCGGCGCTGCTCTTCGAGAAGGCGCAGGTGCTCGAAGACCGGCTCTCTCGCGAGGACGAAGCTGCGCAGGCGCTCCTCGCCTGCCTGCAGGAGCAGCCGAAGGACGTCTCCTTGCTGGTGCAGCTCGAGGCCCACTTCTCCGAGAAGGCCCAGGCCAATGAGCTGGTCGCCGTGTACCGGCTTTTGGCCGAATCCTTGACCGACAAGGAGCTGCGCGCGCAGTACCTCACGCTCGCCGCGTCGGTGCTCGAAGACCGGCTGGGGCGCGCGGAGGAGGCCGCGGAGCTTCTGCGCCGGGCCTTCGCCGAGGACCGCAAGGATCCGCTGCTGCTCGCCTCCGAGATCCGCATGGCCGAGCGCGAAGGCCGCAGTGAGGATCTGCTCGCCGCGCTCGCCGCCGAAGCGGAGCTGCTCGGGGAGCGCGCGGCCCCCACCTACCTGCGCCTGGCCAAGGTCTATGAGCGGCTGGACCGGCCCGCGGACGCGCTGGCGGCGCTGTTGGCCGCGCGGCGCGTGAGCCCCAACGAACCTCTGGTGCTCTCCGAGCTCGCGCAGATCTACGAGACCCAGGGGCGCCACGAAGAGCTGGCGGACATCCTCACCTCCTGGGTGGAGGCGGTCACCGACGAGAGCGAACTGGTGGGCATCAACCTCCGGCTCGCGGCGCTCTACGAAGAGGATCTCAAGCGCGAAGACGCGGCGGTGGCGCGCTACCAGGCGCTGTTGGAGGTGGTCCCCGGCCACCAGGCGGCGCTGGCGGGCCTGGGCAAGCTCTTCCACCGGCTCGGGCAGTGGGAAGAGCTGGTGAAGGTGTTCGACGCGGAGATAGCCGCGTTGGAGGACCCGCGCGGGCAGGCCGCCCGGATGTTCAAGGCGGCGGAGATCCTCGACGAGCGCCTGGGGCGGCAGGAGGAGGCCGTGGGCCGCTACAACCGGTGCCTGCAGCTTCAGCCCGGCTACCTCCCCGCGCAGAAGGCCCTGGTGCGGCTGTACGAGCAGCAGAGCCGGTGGCCGGAACTGGTCGCGCTGTACGAGCAGGACCTGCTGCAGACCGCGGACCGCGACGAGATGATCTCCACCTTGAACAAGATGGCCGCGCTCTATGAAGACCGGCTGTCGGACGTGGACCGCGCCGGGGAGTGCATGCGGCGCATCCTGGAGATCAGCCCCGATCACCTGCCCACCATCCGCCAGCTCGGGCGGCTCCTGGAGCGCGCCGGGAAGTGGGCGGAGCTCATCTCCCTCAACGAGAGCGAGGCGAGCCTCGTCGGCGACACCAAGCAGGTCCTCTCCCTGCACCACCGCAACGCGGAGATCCTCGAGGAGCACCTGAAGGATCGCCCAGGCGCCACCACGGAATGGGAGCGGCTGCTGTCGCTCTCGCCCTCCTATCTGCCCGCGCTCAAGGCGCTCGGGCGGTTGTACGCGCAGGACGGGCGCTGGGATGACCTCGTGAAGATGTACCGCGCGGAGGCGGAGATCTCCCCGTCTCCGGAGCAGGCGGCGGGGCTCATCCACCGCATCGGTGAGCTGTACGAGCACAAGCTCCAGAACGAGAACGTGGCCATCGCCCACTACCAGGAGGTGCTCACGCTCTCGCCCTCCTACTTCCCGGCGCTCCGGGCGCTCGCGCGCATCTACCGGACGCAGGGCGCGTGGGAGAGCCTCATCGACGTCCTGCGCGCGGAGGCCGCCAACCGCACCGACCCGGTGGAGCGGGCCAACGCGCTCTACCAGGCGGCCACCATCTGGGAGCACAAGCTGTCGCGCCAGGACATGGCCATCGAAGGGCTGCAGGAGGTGCTGCGGCTCACGCCCGGACACGCCGCGGCGCTGCGAGGGCTGGAGCGGCTGTACACGCTGCGCGGTGACGTGAAGGACCTGCTCTCGGTGCTCGACCGCGAGACCCAGACCGCCGGCACCGCCGGGGAGCGCGCGCTGGCCTACCTGAAGCTGTCGCACCTGTACCTGGACAAGCTGAACGAGCCTGCGCGGGCGGCGAAGTGCGCAGAGGCCGCCCTGGGCCTGGATGCGCAGAACCTCACCGGCCTCAAGCTCCTGGAGCGGGTGCGGGCGACGGACCGGGCGCGGCGCAGCGAGCTTCGCGCGCGGCTGGCGGAGCGGGTTTCGGATCCCTCCCTGTCGAGCGCGCTGAAGCTGTCGGTGGCGCAGGACCGCGAGCAGCCGGGCGCGGACCTCCCGCTGGACGCGCTGCGCGAGGCCTGGGCCCACAACCCGAACGACGCGCGCCTGGCCTGGCAGGTGGAGCGGGCGCACCGGCGCGCGGGGGACTGGGCGCAGGTGGCGGCGCTGCTCGAGGCGCGGCTCTCCGGCGTTCGGGATCCGTCCGAGCGGGCGCCGCTTCTGGGCCGCATCGCGGAGCTGTACGCGACGAGGCTCCAGGATCCGACGCGGGCCAAGGAGGCCTGGGGCGCGGCGCAAGAGCTCATCCCCGGGTACCTGCCGGCGCTGCAGGGGCTCATCGCGCTGCACCTGGGCGCAGGTGAGGTGGGCGAAGCGCGGGCCCTGTTCGAGCTGCTGGGCCGGACGGCGCGGGATGGAGACGCGGCCATCGACGCGTGGGTGCGGGCGGGTGACCTGGCCCGGCAGACCGAGGATCTCGACGGCGCGCTGGCCTGCTTCCGCAAGGCGCTGGAGCGCAACCCGCTGGAGCCGCGGGCGTCTGCGGCGGTCGAAGACATCCTCGCCGCGCGCGGCGGCGCGGAAGATCTGGCCCAGCTCCAGGAGCGGCGCGCCGAGGCGATGTTGGCGCAGAAGAACCTCCCCGCCGCCGGCAACGAGTTCTTCGCCGCGGCGAAGACCTGGCTCGAGCGGCTGGGCGACAAGGACCGCGGCGGGGTGGCGCTGGACAGGGCGCTGCAGGCCCAGCCCACGCACCCGGCGGCGCTGGAGCTGAAGGCGGAGCTGGCGTTCGAGTCCGCCCAGTACGCGGACGCGGCGGCGGCGCTGGCCCTTCGCATCCAGCAGGGCGGGGACGCAGAGCACCTCGCCGGCCTGCACCTGAGGCTGGGCGGCATCTACTACGACCACCTCTCGGACGTGACCCGCGCCGCGGCGCACCTGCAGACCGCGCTCGCCGGCAACCCGCGCATCCCCGAGGCGCTGGAGCGGCTCGCTGCCATCCACACCCAGGCGCGCAACTGGACCGCCGCGGTGGACTGCCTCAAGCGGCTGTGTGAGCTGGACGGGGCGCCCTCTGAAGTCGCGCGGCACACGCTGGCGCTGGCGCAGGTGGTGGACACAGGGCTGGGGGACGCAGGCCAGGCGTCCGAGCTCTACCGGCGCGCGCTGGACCTGGCGCCCGGAGACGAGTCGGTCATCGCGAGGCTGACGGAGTTGTACGAGCGCATGGGCAACCTGCCGGAGCTGGCGGGGCTGCTCGAGGCCCAGGCGGACGCGGCCGCCGACGTGCGGCGAAAGGTCTCACTGCGGCTGAAGGTGGGCGAGCTGTACGCGACCGCGCTCGGAGACTCGCAGAAGGCCATCGGCCACTACCGGCAGGTCGTGGAGCAGGATCCGGCGAACACGCAGGCCCACGGCGCGCTGGCCCGGCTGTACATGCGGGACGCGGCCGCGGCGCCCATGGCCATCGAAGAGCACCGCACGCTGCTGCGCCTCGAGCCCTCCGCGCTCGACAGCGTCCATGATCTCTTCCGGCTGTGGGAGGGGCTCAAGCAGATGGACAAGGCCTTCTGCGCCGCCGGGGTGCTGCACTTCTTCCGGTCCCAGAGCGAGGCCGAGGCCGCCTTCTACACGGAGGCGAAGGCGCGGGTTCCGCAGGAGGCGGCGGCGAAGCTGTTGCCCGGAGACGTGGAGCTCCTCCACCACCCCGCGGTGCGCGGCCACCCGCTGTTGGACGTCCTGCGCGCCATCGGAGATCAGCTGGTGAAGGTCCACCCGCCCAACTTCGAGGCGGCGGGCATCGACAAGAAGGCGGACAAGCTCAAGCCGGACCACGCGGTCCACAAGGCCATCCGCGCGGTGGCGCAGGTCTTCGGGGTGGAGGAGCTCGAGGTCTACCAGTCCCGCCGCGGGTTGATGTTCCTCGAGACCGGGGACCCGCTCGCCCTGTGCGTGGGCCAGGACGTGGTGCGGAAGTTCAACGTGCGCGAGCAGAAGTTCCTCATCGGCCGGTCGGTGCTGAACCTCGCCAACAAGGCGGCGGTGCTGCAGAAGCTCTCCCGCGGGGAGCTGTCGGACCTCATCGCCTCGTCGGTGCGGATCTTCAACCCCGACTACCAGCTCGCGGGGCGCGGCTCGGACGAACACGCGAAGGCGCTGCGGAAGGCGTACTCGCGCAAGGCGCTCAAGGTGCTCGACCCCGCCGCCGCGGCGTTCCGCGCGAAGGGCGAGGTGGACCTGGTGCCGCTGCTCGAGGGGCTCGCGCTCTCCGCGGACCGCGCCGGGCTGTTGCTCGCCGGGGACGTGGCCGCGGGGCTCAACATGCTCTTGAGGGACGACCCGAACCACTCCGGCCTGCGCCCCGACAGCGCGGACCCGGTGCTCGCCGCGGCGAAGACCCGCCCGGACGTCCGCGCCCTGCTCTCCTTCGCCCTCTCGGACGAGTTCTTCCGGCTGCGGCAGAAGCTGGGGCTCGCGCTGCCTTGACCCCCTCTCCCTCTGGGAGAGGGCCG
>CAZQVZ010000290.1:2223-7689 GCA_964596895.1 uncultured Myxococcaceae bacterium | reverse complement strand
ACCTCCGGCACGTTGGGCTGCTCGCAGGTGGTGGGCGCCTCCGAGCAGCCGGTGCTCCCCAGGTGGAAGTTGTGGCCGGTGGGCATCCCTTCGGTCTTCCCGTCCAGACGGATGAACTTGTAACCCGCGCGCCAGCTCCAGAAGAGCGAGGTCAGGTTCAAGGGCGCGGGCGCCACCGACGCGTCGTCGTGGTTCACCTCCGCGGGCACGCCCACCCGGAAGCGCACGCCGGTGAAGTCTTCGTCCGCCACCGTGCCCACCACCACGTCCCGCATCTGCTCGGTGCCGTTGAGGCACTCGCCCGAGCGGTCCTCGAAGTCCAGGAGCGCCACCTTCGACGACTGCCAGGTGCCGTCCGGGGTGAGGGTCACCGGGTGCGCTTCGCCGTCCACGGTGAGCAGCGCCACGTCGTGGACGTAGAAGCGGAGGTCCTTGAGGTCGTACCGCGAAGAGGCCGTCCCCAACCCCTCCACCGGCGTCCCGCATCGAAGCGCCTGGTCCCCTGCGCGCGCGTCGAAGCGCACCGTCACCTCGCGCTCGGCGCCACAGCCCACCCCTGCGACCACCGCCATGACCGCCATCAAGCCGCCTGCCACTTTGTCGAGAGCCATAGGCGCCGGATTGTAGGCCCCGAATCCGCTGGGCAAAGCCCGATCGGCCTCCTGGCGAGCCGCTCGCCTGCCTGCCTTGTTGGCTGGGAGCCCGGAAGCTGCGGACGAAAGGCGCCGAAGCGCTATCCTGCCCGGGCCGTGACTGCCTCCACTCTCCCCTGGCCCTCCTGCGGCCTGCTGCTCCTCGCCGCGCTGCTGACGGCCACCCCCACCTTCGCCCACTCAGGCCCGGTGGCGGCGCTCTCCGTGCACACGCGCGCGGGGGATACACAGGGCGAAGACCTGATGCTCGGCACGAGCTTCGGCGTGGTCCACCGCCCGAAGCCGGGCGGGGCCTGGGAGATCGTCTGCTCCGAGGGCATCGGCTACGACGAGTCCAACCGGCCCATCATCCACTACGCACAGGATGGCGCGCTGTTCGTGGGGTCACCCAAGGGCCTGTGGGTGTCCCGAGACGCCGGCTACTGCGACTGGACCCCGCTGCCGGAGTTCGGGCTGTCGGGCGTGACGTCGGTGACCGCGGACCCCTCCAATTTGCAGGTGCTCTTCGTCACCACCGGCAAGACGCACGTCCCCAACCGCGTGCGCCGCTCGGACGACGGCGGGCAGACCTTCTCCGAGACGGTCATCGACGGGGAGATGAACACGCTCTTCTCGGCGCTGCGCTTCGCGCCCTCTGACCCTTCGCGGGTGTGGGTGAGCGGCTGGTACTTCGCGCCGGAGCGGGTGGCGCTCTACCGCAGCGACGACGGCGGAGACACGTTCACCGAGGATGACGTCACCGCGAAGGTCCCCGGCAACATCGACTTCACGCTGCTCGCGGTGCACCCCACCGACCCGGACCACCTCCTCTTGAAGGGTTACCACCCTGACCCCGCCGGCGAGGGGAACAACTGGGTGCTCTACCGGACCGTCGACGGGGGCGACACCTTCGACATCGTCCACCGGGACGGGGTCAGCTTCACCCACGCGGTCTTCTCCGCCGACGGGCAGACCGTCTGGGCGACCAATGACCGGCTGCACCTCTCGGAAGACGGCGGCGAGACCTGGGAGAAGCGCGCCTCTCCGCTGCAGGCCCGCTGCGTGGGCGAGGCACACGATGACGTCCTCGTCTGCTCCTCGAAGATCTCGGACGGGTGGGCGGTGGCCAGCGTCGCGCCAGGCGGCGAGCTCACCCCGCTCACCGGCTTCGACACCCTGGCTGAACGCCAGTGCCCGGAAGGCTCGTCCGTTCACACCGAGTGCAGGCCCTTGTGGTCGGCGCTGGCGGTGGCGCTCGGCGCCGAGATCGAGCCGCCGGATGCGGGCCTCCCCCCAGACGGCGGCTCGGCCGATGCGGGCACCGGCGAAGACGGGGGCGGCGAAGGCTGCGGCTGCAGCGGCGGCGGCGCGGCGCTCCTGTGGTTCACGCCCTTGTTCCTGGCCCTGGGGATGCGGCGCCGCCGGGGTGGGCCGTGCGTGCGCTGATCCTCTCCTTCGCCTTCGGGGGGCTCGTCGCGGCTTTCGGCTGCGGCAAGGCGCCCGGGGACGAAGGGCCGCCGGACGCGGGAGCCCCCTGCGAGCGCTTCGCCTGCCAGAACCCCGGCCGCACCCGCTGCGTGGTGGAGGACGGCCGCCCGCGCTGCGCCTGTGACGAAGGGCTCGAAGAGCAGGGCCCCCTGTGCGTGACGCCCACCCCGCCGGACCCCTGCGTGCCGAACCCCTGCACCCAACTGCACCGCTCCGTCTGCCTGAACTTCTCCGGCGAGCCGCGCTGCCTGTGCGACGAAGGCTACGAATTGGAGGGGCCCACCTGCCGGCCGCTCATCCCCGTGGACTGCACCGGCGCCCACACCGACGGCGACGCCTTCGAACCCGACGAGTGCCCGGAGTTGGCGCGGGACATCGGCACCTCGGGCGAGCAGGAGGAGCCGCACACGTTCGCTCCGGCGGGCGACAACGACTGGTTCGTGGTCCGCGCCGGCGCAGGGCAGGTCCTCTCGTTTCGCGCCGTGTCTCAGGGCACATCCCCCAACGACTTCCGCGCGGACGTGTACGCGGGCGCGCAGCTTCAGGCGCTGGGACCGCAGCGCACCGGCGAGGAGCGGGTGGACTTCGCGGTGAAGGCCGAGGAGACCGCAGAGGTCTTCCTGCGGCTCCGCGCCGGCACGTTCGAGGAGCAGGGCGCGTACACGGTCAGCATCGGCGACGAGGGCTTCGACGACTTCCCCGACGAGGTCCTCCTCGCGAGTGAACATCCGCTGGCCACCGCGCACGAAGGTCGCATCCAGTTCGAAGGCGACGTCGACACGCTGGCCTTCGGGCTCTCTGCCATGCACAGCTACCGCGTGGACACCACCTGGCTGGACGCGCCGGGGCCCTTGAAGGTGGACCTCTTCCGGCCGGGCGCCGCCAGCGCGTACCGGCAGGGGCAGGGCGCCGCGGCGGACGCCCTGGTCACCCACGCCGGAGCAGGCGGCCTGCACGCGGTGGCGCTCTCGGCGGCGGCCGGGACCCGCGGCGGCGCGTTCACGGTGCAGGTCACCGACCTGGGGCCGGACGACCACCCGGACCACCCGGCTGAAGCCAACGGCCTGCACGTCAACGTGCTCGCCACCGGCGCGCTGGAGCGAGACGGGGACAGGGACGTCTTCCGCTTCGACGCAGAGGCGGGCCACATCTACCGCTTCACCTGTACGCCGCCTGGGGGCAGCGACTGTCTGGTGCGGCTGTTCGGCCCGTCCGGCGCGCAGGTGGCCGCGGACGAAGACGGCGGCGAAGGGGACCTCTTCCGGAAGCTCGCTTTGGGCGGGTCCTACGTGGCCCAGGTCTTCGCGCCCGCAGGGCAGACCTTCAGCTACACCTACCGGCTTCAAGCGCTCGGGCCCGACGACCACGGCGATTCGCCCGGCGCGGCGACCTCCCTGGGGATGCCGGTGGTGTCTGCCCAGGGGACGGGCGTCCTCCAGTTCCCCGGGGACGTGGACTTCCTCCACCTGGACGCAGACCCGGAACACATCTACCGGATCCGCTGTGCGCGCACGTCGCTGGGGGACTGCCACCTGCGCGTCTTCAATGCGCTCGGCATCCCGGTGGCGCAGGACACCGACGGCGGGGACGTGGATCTCTATTACGAGTTCACGCCCGGCGGAGACCACTACCTCGAGTTCTACGGCGCCCCCGGGCAGCTCGGCGGCTTCGAGTGGCTGGTCGAAGACCTCGAGCACGACGACCACGGCAGCGTCCTCTCCATGGCCACCCTGATGAGCGCCAACAGCGCCTGGGTGCTCGGGCACCTGCAGACGCCGTCGGACCGGGACTGGTTCCGCTTTGGCGCCACCGCGGGCCGCGCCTACCGGTTCACCTGCCAGCCGCTCACCCTCAGCCACTGCGAGCTGCGCCTGTACGACCTCGCGGAGAACCTGCTCGCGTCACACGCGGCGGGCCCCGGCGCGCACCTCACCTGGACCGCGCCGGCCACCGCGTTCTTCGCGTTCCGGATCCAGAGCGGAGGCCCCATGGGGACCTACCAGGTGCGCGTGGAGGACCTGGGTTCTCCCTGACGCTTCCGCGAAGGTGCGGATAGATTCGCCCCTCATGAGCCAGCGCCGCGTCCCCCTCGTCGACCTCTCGGATTACACCCACGGCACGCCCAACGAGCGCGCCCGCTTCGTGCAGATCTTCGGTGAAGGCCTGCGCGAGTTCGGCTTCGTCTCGGTGAAGAACCACGGCGTGGACCAGGCGCTCATCCGCCGCACCTATGAAGACGTGGCGAAGCTTTTCGCGCTGCCGCGGGAGCACAAGGCGCGCTACCACGTGCAGGGCGGCGGCGGTCAGCGCGGCTACACCGGCTTCGGCCAGGAACACGCGAAGAACCGCACCATCGGTGACCTGAAGGAGTTCTGGCACGTGGGACGGGAGCTGCCGGAGGGGCACCCCCACCAGCCCTCCTACGGGAAGAACCTGTGGCCCGAAGAGGTCCCCACCTTCCGCGCGCACACCCTCCAGCTCTTCGACGCGCTGGACAGCGCCGCGAAGGTGATGCTCCACGCCCTGGCGGACTGGTTCACCGCGCCCCAGGAGACCTTCAGCGCCATGGCGAAGGACGGCAACAGCGTCCTGCGGCTCATCCACTACCCGCCCCTGGGGGACCAGTTCGAGCCGGGCGCCGTCCGCGCCGCCGAACACGAGGACATCAACCTCATCACACTGCTGTGCGAAGGCACCGCGCCGGGCCTGGAGCTGCTCACCCGCGACGGCGAGTGGCTCCCGGTGGACACGCTGGAAGGGCAGATCGTCGTGGACTCGGGGGACATGCTCTCCCGCGTCACCAACGACGTCATCCCCGCCACCACCCACCGCGTGGTGAATCCCCCTTCGACCGCGCAGGACGTCACCCGTTATTCGATGCCGTTCTTCGTCCACCCCTACCCCGAGTGCGAGCTTCGCCCCCTGCCCTCCACCGAGACGGCGGACAACCCGGCGAAGTACCCGCCCATCACCGCGGACGCGTTCTTGCGCCAGCGGCTCCGGGAGATTGGCCTCATCAAGTAGGCAACGTCCGCGCCTCGCGGGTTCGTTGACTCTGCGGTCTTCAGCAGGCTTTCCACGGCCCGCGGATTGATCCTCCCGTCAGGTTCCGCATGCTAGACGCGGACACCACCGGGGGGTGAATGAGCGCAGCGCCACAGCCAGAGCGACGACCGCGCACGGCCAGCCTTCGGGCGCGGCTGGTGACGGTGGTGGCGCTGGTCTCGGTGGGGGCGCTCGGGCTCCTGCTCTGGCTGCACCAACAGCAGGAGCGGAGCCTGGTGGACGCCGCGAGCCGCGAGTCCTTGCGGCTGGCGCGCGTCGCAGCCGCGGACTACGGCCGCAT
>CAZQVZ010000290.1:0-2123 GCA_964596895.1 uncultured Myxococcaceae bacterium | reverse complement strand
GAGGGGGTGGTCTTCGCCGCGCTGGACCTTGGATACCTCTCCGGGGAAGGCCGGCTGCCGGTGAGCGGCGCGTCTTTGACCCTGGTGGACGAAAACGGGACGGTGCTGGCGCGGTATCCGGACACCGAGAGCTGGGTGGGCGAGCAGGCAGCAGAGGAGGCGCTGGTGACGCGGATGCTCGACGGCCCCACCGGCACCCAGCGCATGCAGGGCCTGGACGGCTCGCAGAAGATCTTCGCCTTCGTGCCGGTCCGCGCCACCGAAGGGCTCCGGCTCTCGCTCGCCCTGGGCATCGCTGAAGACGTGGTCCTGGAGCGGGCGCGCGCGGTGGCGGGCGTGAGCGTGCTGAGCCTGCTGGCGGTCGCCTTGTTCGCGCTCGGGGGCACCTGGCTCGCCTCGGGCTGGCTGCTGGTCCGGCGCATCGAACGGCTCCGCCAGCAGGCCCTCCGGCTGAGCGAGGGGGATCTCACCGCCCGGTCCGAGCTGCGCCATGGCCCGGACGAATTGGGGCAGCTCGCCGCCGCGTTCGACGCCATGGGAGAGCAGCTGCAGACCGCCATGCGCGTGCGGGATGACTTCCTCTCAGTCGCCTCGCACGAGCTGAAGACCCCTCTCACCTCCCTGGGCCTGAACCTGCAGCTCATGTCGCGCGAGGTGGCGCGGGGCGCCCATGAAAAGGTGACGGACCGGTGTGACTCGGCGCTCCGGCAGATAGACAGGTTGGGGCGGCTGATGGAGACGCTGCTCCAGACCCGGCGGCTCTCGGAGGAGCAGCTCCACCTGCGCCCGGAGCCCCTGGATCTGTGCGCCCTGGCTGGTGAGGTGGTGACGCGGATGCGCGAGCAGGCGAGGAACGCCGGCTGTGAGCTGGCGCTGCAGCCCTGCGAACCGGTGCAGGGGGAGTGGGACCCCTTGCGGCTGGACCAGGTGCTGACGAACCTCCTCTCCAACGCCCTCAAGTATGGGGCGGGCAAGCCGGTCGTCGTGCAGGTGGTCCGCGGGGGGCTGGGCGTGCAGCTCTCGGTGGAGGACGAGGGGGTGGGCATCCCGTTGGAGGATCAGCCCCGGCTCTTCGCCCGGTTCGAGCGCGCCCACACCGCGAAGGGGTTCTCCGGGATTGGCCTGGGGCTGTACGTGACCCGGGAGATTGTCCAGGCGCACGGCGGGCAGATTCACGTGCAGAGCGCGCCGGGCGAAGGCAGCCGCTTCACCGTGGACCTGCCGCTGTCGCCGCCTACTCGCCCAGCTTCGCCTTGAGCAGCGCGTTGACCACCTGCGGGTTGGCCTTCCCCTTCATGGCCTTCATCACCTGGCCCACGAAGTAGCCGTAGACGCTCTTCTTGCCCGCGCGGTAGCGCTCCACCTCGCCCGCGTTGTTCGCCAGGACCTCGTCCACCACCGCCTCGATGGCCGAGCTGTCGCTCACCTGGCCGAGCCCGCGCGCGGCGACGATGGCCTCGGGGTCACCGCCTTCGCGGAAGAGCGTGGCGAAGACCTCCTTGGCGGCGCCCAGGGAGATCTTCTGCGCATCCACCATGCGCAGCAGCGAGGCGAGCTGGTCCGGCGTGAACCGCACGGCCCCTGCGCGCTGGCCGGACTCGTTGAGCAGCCGCAGCACCTCGCCGGTGAACCAGTGTGCGAGCCGCTTGTGGTCCGGGTAGGCCGCCGCGCACGCGTCGAACAGGTCCCCCAGCGCGCGGTCCGAGACGAGCACCTTCGCGTCCGGCTCGGGCAGCCCGAAGGCCTCCCGGAAGCGGCGCAGGCGCGCGCGCGGAAGCTCCGGCAAGGCCTCGCGCACGGCGGCCACCCACGCCTCCTCCACGCGCAAGGGCGGCAGGTCCGGCTCGGGGAAGTACCGGTAGTCGTGCGCCTCCTCCTTGCTGCGCATGGGACGGGTCTCGCCGCGGTCCGGGTCGAACAGGCGGGTCTCTTGCACCACCTTGCCGCCGCCTTCGAGCAGCGCCGTCTGCCGCGCCACCTCGAAGTCGATGGCGAGCTTCACGAAGCGGAAGGAGTTGATGTTCTTCAGCTCCACCCGGGTGCCGTACCCACCTGCACCTTCGCGCATCACCGACACGTTGGCGTCGCAGCGGAAGGAGCCCTCCTCGAGGTTCCCGTCGTTC
>CAZQVZ010000289.1:2775-7714 GCA_964596895.1 uncultured Myxococcaceae bacterium | reverse complement strand
TCCTGCGCCAGCGACATCAGCAGCGCGGGGTTCCCCGGCCACACCTGGCGCAGGAACAGTGGGTCCATCAGCTGCGCCGCGAGGAGGATCTCCCGCAGGGCCTTGCGCTCGGACTCGGGCAGCCTGGAGAGGTCCGCGCCCAAATCCACCGGGACGAACTTCCCGGTGCGGGCCTGCAGCGCTGCGAGCGCCTTCGCGTCCTCCCCCTGCGCGAGCGCAGGGGAAGCGACGAGAGCGAGCGCGACGGTGAGGGCGAAGGCGAAGGGAGCGGATGCGCGCATGAGGCGCGCAGGGTAGCCGCCTACTTCCGGAACTCCCAGTGCCAGGGCTCGGAGGGCACCGTACGCTTGAAGCCGTACTTGTGCGCGTTGGCGGCGAGCCACTTGTAGGCCGACGACGAGGTGGCGCCGACCTGGATGTCCACCGCGATGCCGCCCTGGTGGTTGGAGTACCCGGGCTTCGCCGCCAGGTTCCCCTTGCCCTGGATGTAGAGGTTGTAGAGGTGCTGCTGCTGCGCCATGGACCTGAAGCCGCTGTTCACCTTGAGGGTGATGCCGGACTTCTTCGCCGCCGCGTACATCGCGTTGTAGGCGTCGGCTGCGTCCGAGCGCATCTTCGCGCCGTTGGGGATGGACTTCACGGTGATGGCGCGGGGCACGCCGTTGACGTAGCCGGTGACCTTGGTGCCGCCGCCTCCGCCGCCGGGGTAGGTGACCGTCCCGGTGACATTGATGCCGAGCTTGGTCCAGGTCTTCGGCCCCACCACGCCGTCCGCCGCGAGGCCACGGCTCTTCTGGAACGCCTTCACCGCCGCCAGGGTCTTGGGACCGAAGGAGCCGTCCGCCGTGCCCGCGTTGAACCCCAACGCGTTGAGCCGCTTCTGCAGCGCCGTCACCGGTGAGCCCCTGGCGCCATTCTTGATGACCGGACCGGAGCCGCCGGAGCTGCCGGTGGGCGTCGCCCAGAGCTTGGCGTTGGTCTTCGGGCCCGCCACGCCGTCGGCGACGAGCCCCTTCGCCTTCTGGAAGGCCTTCAGCGCCGCGAGCGTCTTCGCGCCGAAGGAGCCGTCGATGGTGCCCGGGTTGAACCCGTGCGCCTTGAGCCGGTTCTGCAGGTTCTTCACCGCGGTGCCCTTCGCTCCATAGCGGAGCGTGGGCTTCGACGTGGTGGAGGCCGCTGCTGCCCAGAGCTTCGCGTTGGTCTTCGGGCCCACCACCCCGTCGGCGGCGAGGCCCCGGCTCTTCTGGAAGGCCTTCACTGCAGCGAGCGTCTTCGGGCCGAAGGAGCCGTCGACGGTGCCCGGGTTGAAGCCGAGCGCCTTGAGGCGGTTCTGCAGGTTCTTCACCGCGGTGCCCTTCGCGCCGGAGCGCAGCGTGGGCTTCGAGGAGGCAGCGGTCGAGGCGGCGTATGAGGTCGAGACCTTCACGGGTGAATCCTCCGTTGCCGGGCGGTTTGTCCCCAGCGCGTGAGAATTCTCAGCGTCTGGGAGCGAAGGTTTCTGTGTGTGGATGTAGGTGTAATGAGTGCTGACAGGACGCGGAGACGCGTGGCGCCGGAAGTGGGTCCGGCGTTGGGTCTATCCCTCCGGGATCAGGTGGGAGCGCCGGAACGGCGCGGTTTCATTGGTGCCCTCGCGCCGCAGCTCATTTTTTTTCGGCTTCGGCCCGGAAGGTCGCGGCCCCCCTTGGAAATTCAGACCCAACCGGGGCATGGATCCCGTCATGCCTCTGCGATCGCTCCTGCTGGCCATGGCAGCGTCTTCGCTCTGCGCCTGCGCGTGTGAGCCGCTGACCTCCCTGCCCCTGGCGGTCGCGGAGTCGGTGGACTTCGGTGAGGTGGAGGTGGGCGCGCGCATCGAGCGGGAGGTCGCCGTCTTCAACCCGGGCCCCACGGACGTGGTGCTGGAGCGCGCATCCTGGGTGAAGGTGCCCGGTCCTGCGTTCTTCTCCATCTCCTTGCCCGAACCGAAGCTCATCCCAGCCGGCGGCGCGCTGTCGCTGCCGGTCACCTTCGAGCCGCCAGCCCCGGGGACGTACGTGGGCACGCTGGTGCTGCATGCGGCGGGCGCTTCGGATGAGAACGCACCGCAGGTGCTCTTGAAGGGCGTGGCGCGCGCCTCGGCGGACCTGGGCGTCGGGGGACCGCGGGTAGCGCTTTTGCCATCCGGAACGATGAACCTCGGCCGGGTGCCCCTGGTGCCGGGCGCCGCGGCGAGGCGCCAGGACCGCCTGCACATCTTCAATGTGGGCGCCGCAGGTTCGGTGCTCCAACTCCTGGAGGTCCTGGCCGAGCCCACCGACGAGACCACGCAGGAGCCGCTGGTTCCCGGTCCTCCCGCGACCACCGCGCTGCTCGCCGAGCGGGGCAAGTTCATCGAGTTGCCGGTCCAATTCCTGCCGCAGTCTCTGGGCGAAAAGCGCTGGACGCTCCGGGTGCGGACGAACGACCCCGAGCGGCCGGAGGTCCTGCTGTCGGTCGTGGCGGAGGTGGTCCCGCCGGGCCAGTGCAAGCTGGAGGTGTCGCCGCGAGAAGTGCGGGTGGGGTTCGCGTCGCCGCCGGCCTACCGCGACGTGGCGGTCACCGTCCGGAACGCGAGCCTCGGCACGGACGCGTCCTGCGTGCTCTGGGACTTCCAGCCGCCGGGAGACACGACCGCCATCAGCCTGCCCAACGCGCCCAAAGAGCCGCTGCTGCTGCGGCCGAACGAGTCGTTCACGCTGCAGGTTCGCTCCCTCGGCTTCGTGGATGACTGGTACGTGGGCAAGGCGACCTTCCGGAGTTCGTCCGAAGCGGTCCCGGTGGAGGAGATCCTCCTTTACGGCCGCATCGTCGGGCGTGCATGCCTCACCATCGCTCCGGACGGCCTGGACTTCGGCACCGTCAGGGTCGGCTGCACGAGCGCGACCCGGACCTTCAGCATCTACAACACCTGCTCGACGCCGGTGACGGTCCAGTCGTTCTCCGTGCAGGCGGCAGCAGGTCAGCCGGCGGGCGGACCGGATTGTCCCGGCAGAAAGCCCTGCCCCGAGTTCGTGCTCACCCAGGTACCGGCCATTCCACCAGGCGGCCTCACCCTTCACCCCGGACAGGGGGCGCTGACGTTCCAGGCGCAGTACGCGCCCATCGACCTCGGATCCGATACGGGGGCGGTAGCGGTGGAGGCCAGCGCTCCTGGCGGGCCGCTGACCTACGTGGTTTCGCTCCAGGCCAATGGGTTCGACCCGGGCATTCACCTGGATACTTTCGCCCAGTACCCCCGGCCCGGGAGCAACACCCTCCTGGTGCTCGATACCTCTCCCTCCATGGCGGCGCATCAGGCCAACGTGACGTCCAACCTGGAGTGGTGGCGCGACTACCTCGTGTGGTCGGGTATGGACGCCAACGTCGGCGTGCTCACCGCCGATCCAGCGGATGGGCTCACGCTCGTCCAGCTCAACAGCCTCGAGCCGGACTTCGCCGCGCACTTCGACGCGGCCGTGGCTGTGGGTTCGAGCGGAACGGGCGGCAGAGCGTGCCTGGAGCGCGCGGTGCAGGCGCTCTCGCCCTCCATGCGGGCGGGGCCCAATGCCGGGTTCCTGCGCGCGCCCTATGGGCTCTCGGTCATCTGCGTCACCGATGGTGAGGATGAATCCCCTTCGTCCGCAGCCGACTACGCCGCGGCTCTCCAGGCCCTCGCGTTCGTTCCTCGATTCACCGTGCTCGGCGCGCAGACGCCCTCCTGTCCGGGGGACTCGGGCAAGCTGGCGGGCGTGGCCGCGCTGACGGGCGGCGACGCGCTCGACGTCTGCTCAGGTCAGCTGTCGACCGTTCTGGGCGGCAGCAGCAATTTCATTCCGTACCGTCCTCGCTACGAGTTCTTCCTGACCTCGACGCCGGATCTGACCCTCGCGCCGCTCGACGTGCGCATCGACGGGGGCGTCGCCACTGATTGGACCTACGACCCTGCCTCCAACGCGATCAAGTTCGACCCGCTGCAGGCGCCTCCACCCGGGTCGACATTGACGGTCGCGTACGAGTCCGTCTGCTACCTGTGACGCCCCTTCGCCCGCTGCTCCTGCTGGCCGCCTGCGTCGCGGCGTCTTGTGCTCCCCTCCCGGCGGGGGAACCGCTGCTCATCGGGCGGGACCGCTCGGGCGGCGCTGACTTCGGTGAGGTCCGCGTGGGGGACCGCGCCGAGCGCCGGCTGTGGCTCTTCAGCGACGGCCCGGGCGCGGTGAAGCTCATGGACGTGGACTGGGTCGCCAGACCGCCCGCCGCGTTCGCGTTCAGCACGGAAGAGGACGTGTGGCTCGCGCCGGGGGAGCGCGCGCCGATAGACGTGTCGTTTGAACCGGAGCAGCCAGGCCCACAGGTGGCCTCCTTGCGCCTGCGACTGCGTGACTCGGTGGGTGAGTATGAGCTCTCCCTGGTGCTTCAGGGCATGGGCTGGCTGGAGGAAGCCCCAGTGGCGCCCCACGCGCGGCTGGATGTGGTGACCTCCAGGCTGTCCTTCGGCCAGGTGCCGTTCGTCGCCGAGGCACCGGCCGCGGCCAGCACGGCGCTGGTCATCCGCAACAGAGGCACCCCCGGCTCGGTCCTCGAGCTGAAGGGCTTCGAGGTGGCGCCTCTGACCACCGCCACGCACGGCGATGAGCTGACCGTGTCGGCAGGCGCCGCGCGGACCTTGCGCGCGGGCGCATCGCTGGTGGTCCCCGTTCACTTCCTGCCCGCGTCCATCGGTGACAAGCGCTGGCGGGTCACGGTTCACAGCGACGCGCCGGAGCAGCCTTCGGTGGACGTGCTGCTCTCGGCCGAAGCCCTCCCTCCCACGCCGTGCCAGCTCACCTTCCCGCGCGCGGGCCTGCAGTTCGGCGCCATCCAGGCGCACGACGCACGCGAGCGCGTCCTGCGCGTGGAGAACACGAGCCTCCGCGAGCCATGCGTGGTGTGGGACGTGCGG
>CAZQVZ010000289.1:0-2675 GCA_964596895.1 uncultured Myxococcaceae bacterium | reverse complement strand
GTTCGAAGGAAAGGTCCAGACCCGATATCCGCTCTCGGGGATCGCGGACCCTGAGTCGGTGTGGATCTCCGTGGACGGCCTCCTCGTCGAGGCGATGAACTCGCAAGGCGAGCGCGTCTGGACGCTCGAACAGCACAGCCTCATCCGCTTCGAGGAGGCTCACGCGCCGGCGGCCGGGGCGTTCGTAGAGATCAACTTCCGCGCGCGCTGCCTGAGCTGAGCGGAGGCGCTGACCACCCGGATCGGCAGGGTGGCTGATCTGGGTCAAGTCAGGACAAGCGTCTGCGCGCACCATGGACGCGCCATGCGCCTTCCCCGCCCTGCCCTTTTCGGACTGCTGATTGCCTGCTCCTGGGTCATGGGATGCGGCGCGCCGGAGGAAGCCGCGGAGCCGTTCGTGGTCACGCTGCGGCTCGAGCACCAGGTGGGCGGCGAGCCGCTCGACGCGTACGTGCTGGACACGCCGTTCACCAACGCGTTCGGCAACGAGTTCGGGGTGACGCGGCTGGTGTACTTCCTGAGCGACCTGACGCTGACACCGGACGGCGGGGGTGAGCCCATTGCGCTTCTGGGCGCCCACTACGTCGATCACGAGCAGGCTGCGACGCGGCAGGTGGCGTTCAGCGTCCCGGCAGCTACCGGGAAGCTCGGCACACTGGCCTTCACCTTCGGCCTGCCTCCAGCGCTGAACGTCACCGGGAAGTTTCCTCACCCGCCCGAGTCCCTCATGGAGTGGCCGGAGGCGATGGGCGGCGGCTACCACCACATGAAGTTCGAAGGCCGCTATCTCGACGGGGCCGGGAACCCTGCCCCCTTCAAGGCGCACAGCGGCCCAGCCATGCGCGAGGACCACTCGTTCGGGGTGACGCTGGACGCGTCCGCGGTGTCGCTCGGCGAAGGGGACGGGGGCCGCGCGCTGACGTTGGTGATGAACCTCGAGAGGTGGTTCGGCGGACCCAACGTGTGGAACCTCCAGGAGCAGTTCGAGCCGCCTTCGCACGGGATGATGGACAGCCCGGTGAAGCAGGCGTCCCTGCGCGAGAACGGCGCCGACGTCTTCACGCTGGAGACCAGGTGATGCGCGCGCTCTGCACCGTCGTCCTGCTGGGCACGGCCCTGCTCTTCGCCTGCGGCCCCACCGGGGAGTCGCCACCCATGGGCAGCGGCCCCGAGCGGTTCGCGCTCCAGGCACTGCCCGCACACTTCCCGCCCATGATCATTCCCGAGGACAACCCGACGACGGTGCCCGGCGTCGCGCTCGGGCGGACGCTCTACTACGACGACCGGCTCTCGCAGGACGGCACCCGCGCCTGCGCCGACTGCCACCTGCAGGGAAGCGCCTTCACCAGCGCACGCGGCCAGGGCGTGCTGCCACACATCAACCTCGCCTGGGCCCGGAACTTCCTGTGGGACGGGTCCACCTCCGGCACGCTCGAGGACGCGATGCGGATGGAGGTGGAGGACTTCTTCCAGACCGACGTCAGCCGCCTGCGCGAACCCGACCTGGAGGTGATGTTCGAGGCGGCGTTCGGCACGAAGGAGGTCACCACCGAACGCGCGGCCCTGGCGCTGGCGCAGTTCCAGAGGACGCTGACCTCCGCGGATGCGCCCTGGGACCGGTACATGGCGGGCGACGAGAGCGCGCTGACGGAAGCGCAGAAGCGCGGCATGGCGCTGTTCAACTCGGAGCGCGCGGAGTGCTTCCACTGCCACGCCACCGCGCTCTTCACCGACAACCTCTTCCACAACAACGGGCTGGACCAGGTGGTGACAGGAACTGGCCGCGCCCATGTCACCGGCCGCTTCCACGACGAGGGCGCCTTCAAGACGCCCACCCTGCGGAACGTCGCCCTGACCGCGCCGTACATGCACGACGACCGCTTTGCGACCCTGGCGGAGGTGGTCGACTTCTATTCGGAGGGCGTGCAGCCGTCGCACAGCATCTCGGCGCTCATTCCCAACCCGTTCACCGGAGGAATGGCGCTCACGGCGCAGGAGAAGGCGGAGCTGGTGGCGTTCCTCGAGGCGCTGACCGACGGGTCCTTCCTGAGCGACCCCGCCCTGGGTCCGCCGTAGCCTCGGGCCAGGCTGGGTTGGGTTGGGCCTTCTCGATTGGGACACCGCGTCCGGCCGCCGCTCCTTTGACTTGAGCGACCTGACGGGCGGTTCGGGGGCGAGTCTGCGGCCGCGGTAGTCCTCGCGCGACTCGGGGCGGCTGGTAGGGCGCGGTCGTTGGACGGACCTCCTCCGTGCTCGCCTCACGTCTGCCTCACTTACTGCACCCGCTCTCATCCTGGTGAGTCACGAGCAGCTCCTCCGCTCTCCACCCAGGACAAGCACGGACGTGCACCGCACCCCCTCCGCGAGAGGACCGCCCAGTTCCCCCCCTGCCCGCGCTGAACCTCCAGTTTGGAGGTGATTGGTCCGCCGCCGCGCGCCCCCGTCCTCCACCTCCACGGTGGAGGTGACCGGTCCGAAACCGACGAGTCCGCCCCACACCTCCATCGTGGAGGTGATTGGTCCGAACCCGGCGAGCCGACCCCGCACCTCCACGATGGAGGTGACCGGTCCGAAGTCCCTCGCGTCCACCCCGCATCTCGAAGGTGGAGGTGATTGGTCCGCCGTCGCTCCCGCTCGCTGCGCACCTCCATCATGATGGAGGTGTCCGGTCCGAA
>CAZQVZ010000288.1:0-7715 GCA_964596895.1 uncultured Myxococcaceae bacterium | reverse complement strand
TGCCGTCCACCACGATGCCCGTCTCCGAGGCGCGGACCTCACCGGGCCAGGTGCGGGGGACCGAGTCGTACTTGAACAGGTGCGCGAGCGTGGCCGGCTTGTCGAGGTCGTTGATGGCGACGATCTCGATGTCCTCCTTGCGGCTCAGGGCAGCGCGGAGGATGCAGCGGCCGATGCGGCCGAAGCCATTGATGGCGAACTTGACGGCCATTTGGACTCTCCTTGGACGGCGTTGATGAAGGGGTGCGAAAACGGCGGGCAACCTACACCCCGAACCCGCTTAGTCAACGACCAGCAGGGCCGCGCGCGGTGGTGAACTCCCGGGCTGAACACTGCCGTCAAGCGGGCGCAGGGTCTGCGCCCATGGCCGCCATGCCCCTCCCACTGGCGAACTCCCCGCCGACGCGATCATCGGCGATTCAAAGCTTCCACCAGAGCTCAGCGCACGTCCTCCGCGTGGACGAGACCGCGATCACGGGGCGCAACCTGGGAGACGTCAAAGGGGTCTGCCTCTACGCCGCGCGCACCGAGGTGCGGCTGCAGAACCTCGACTAGCGAACCGCCCAGAAAGTCGCGCCCTTCCTCGAACACATCCCGGTCGTTCCACGACCGGACCGTTGGCGACGACCGCGAGACCGCCTGCGCAGCACCAGCGCTCCGAGCAGCAGCGCGAATCCTCCGAAGCCACCCGCGCCGCTGGTGCAGCCACAGCCGTCCGCCAACTGGTAGGTGCCGACGACCGCTGGCAGCACCGTCGGCTCGGGCGGGCCTGCGTCCGCCACACCTGCATCCGGCGTCCCGGCGTCCGGCGTGCCTGCGTCCGGCATCCCTGCGTCCGGTTCACCCGCGTCAGGCACGCCCGCATCCCACACCCCGGCGTCCGGGGGCGCCTGGCCCATGGGCACCTCGAGTGACGTGAGCAGCCGCGCCATCAGGTCCGCGCGCTGGGCTTCTCCGTTCACGGTCTCGAACGGGAAGGCGAGGTACGCGACCCGGTGGGTCCCGCTGCCACGCACCGCCGCCGCGTTGCCGCTCGTGCCCCACTGGGCAATGGCCACCGAGCCCTGCGGCACCAGCACATCGCCTGCGCCCGCGGGGTACGCGCCGAAGAGCCCATTGTCGAGCGCCAGGGGGTTGATCCCATCGAGCGCCTCACCGCCGACGCCCTCCACCGTGGAGGTGCCACTGCCAGCGCCCACCTGCGCGCGCAGGATGTCCGCCAGAAACTGCTGATCCGCCGCCGCGCCGCCGCCGAGCCCCGAGGCCACGTGCGGCCCGGAGAGCAGGAGCCGCCCACCACCTTCCACATAGGGATGCAGCAGATCCCTCACCCCGGGCAGAACCTGCACGGTGCCGCTCGCGCCGCGGCCGGCCATGAAGTCCACCAGCGCGTACGGCGCCAGCGGCACCTCCCCTGCCGCCATCGCGCCCGCGGTCGCCGAGTCGAACGCCACCTCCAGGGCATCCAGGGCGGCGCCATGGCGGCGCAGATAGGTCCCGTCGTTCATGCGCTCAACGAAAAGTCTGTTTGGCGAACCGAGCGGTTTTCCGTCTGCCGATGTGTACAACGAAAGGTTTTCTGTGCCTGCCAGCGCGGCGTCGAACCGGTCGAAGCCGTTGACCACCAGCATCGTCGTCTCCGCCTCTTCCTCCGGCCTGCGCACGCCCACGACTTCAGACGGAAAGGACTCGCCGCCCGCGTTCACCGCGGCGATGCGGAAGTAGCGCGTCTGCCCGTCCGGCAACGGCAGGTCCAGGCTGGTTCCGTTCACCGCGAGCCCGTCGTCCCATGCGTGCCCGTCCTCACTGCCGTAGACGATGAACGACGCCGCGGGCCCGCCGCCGTACGCGTCCGTCCCCGCCGCCGCCCAGCCAACGCGCACCATCCCCTCGCCCATGTTCCGCGCCCATGTGCGGACCGGCGGCTCCGGCGGCAGCACCGCGGCCACGCCATCCCGCGTCGCGTAGTACTTGATGATCCCCTGGGCGATGGCGCGCGCGGCCACGTACCGGTAGCGCGGCTCCTTCAGCGCCGCCGCGTCCGCCTGCGTGTTGTGGAACGCCATCTCCAGAAGGACCGACGGCGTCTCGGGGTTGTGGTTGGGGTTCAGCTCACCGAAGTACGCGGAGCGGATGCCGCGGTCGTTCCAGTTCGACTGCCACTGGCCCCGGAGGTCATGGATGATCTCCCCGTGCACCGCCTGCGCGAGCAGGTCCGAGCCGGCCACGCCGGTGAAGTTGTAGCTCCCGTCCGGCGGGTTGGGTCCATAGACGTAGGTCTCGGTCCCGCGCGCGGTGCAGCTGGAGGTCCCGCAGGCGTTGGTGTGCCAGGCCACGTAGACGCCGTCATCCGCGGGCTCGTGATCCCACGCCGCGAAGCGCGAGCGCGTGCTCACGTCGTCCTCCCGGTCTGCCAATGAGTTGTTGTCGTAGACCGTCGTGGGCGCGCCCATGTACTGCGCGTGGTAGCGCGCGGCCTCCTCGAACCTCGGCCGCCCGCTCTTGCCGATGCCGCGGTTGATGAGCCCCATCCCGCCGCCCAGGCGCACCGCGTCCAGGGACACGTTCCCCACCACCGAAGAGTCGTTGAAGGCCACCACCGCGCCCTGCTGCGGATCCTTGCCGGCCCGGAAGTAGAAGCGCCCGAGCAGGACCCAGGTGCTCCCATGGCGCCGCTGGTTCACGCGGAAGTGGGCCTCGCCGCCCGCGTGCCGCACCGCGAAGTGCGCGTCCGGCACCCGGTAGCTGAACTGTGTATAGGAGATGTAGACGTTGTAGTTGCCGTCCTCGGGAACATCGAACGTCCACGACGCCTGCGCCGTCGGCGTGGGGCCCACCGTCGCCTCCATCAGCCGGTTGCCCCCCAGCGTGAACGGGTTCACCGCGTTCAGGAGCGGGTCCGCCGGATGCCCGAAGCCCACCACCGACGAGTCCTGGAACGTGGCCGCGGGCCCCTGCTCCTCGAAGTCCGCGTCGGCGTCGTCCACGACGTCGAGGTGCGTGTTGAGGTCACTCTCGCGGACGGTCACCACGTGCGCGCCGGCGTTCACCAGCATGGGCGCGAGGAACTGCGTCACCACCTCGGTGGAGACGAGATCCTCCACCACGTCGAAGGTGTTGCCCCGCTGCGTCTGCCAGGCGCTCGCCGAGCCCGAATAGAACCCGTGGCCCGGGCTCAGATAGACGGTCTTCCCCGTCAGCGCCCCGGCGCGCAGCTTCGCGTTGGGCGACCCGAAGTGCTTGGGGCCAATGCCCGGCGGCGCCATCCGCACCACGCGCGGGCGCTCGTCGGGCGATGGGGGCAATTCGTTGGGACGCGCGGGCACCGGCACCCACGGCGGGCTGGTGGGCGGCTCCAGGCCACAGTCCTGCGTTCCCGCCCACGCGTCCGGGGAGGAGACCGCCGCCGCCAACGCCACCGCCGTCGCCAGGAGTCGATTCATGCAGCGGTGCCTACCAGCCGTTCGGAAGCCGCCGCAACCCAGGCCGGCGTGATTGCGCCGCTCGCGCGTCAGAAGTACGACCCGCCCAGATGAAGCGCGCCCGCAAGCTCACCCCGCACCTCTCGGTGCCGCCGTATCCCCGCCTCGGCCGCCCCGGGTTCTTCGGCTCGGCGAGCCACGCCTGGAACGGGCTCATCCACACCGTGGTCCACCAGCGCAACATGCGCGTGCACGTGCTCGCGGCGTTCGCCGTCTCGCTGGTGGGCAGCGGCATCCCCCTGGGGCTCGCGGAGAAGGTGACGCTGGTCTTCTGCGTGCTGCTCGTCTTCTTCGCCGAGATCCTCAACAGCGCGCTCGAGCAGCTGGTGGACCTGGCGACCCAGGAGTTCGATCAGAAGGCGAAGATCGCCAAGGACGCGGCGGCGGCGGGCGTGCTCGTCCTCGCCATTGGCACCGTGGTCATCTTCTCGGTGATCATCTTCCACAACCGGGAGACCATCGCCGCCTTCGAACGGGCGGTCTTCCGGCAGATGGCCTACGGCTGGCCGCTCATGGCCTGCGCGACGGTCCTGATGATGAAGCGCCACAAGCCCGTGTGGCTGGATGTCCTGGCGTTCGTCCTGGCCTGCGCCCTGGTCTTCGGGATCTCCCGCGCCTCACAGAGCGCGGTGTTCCTCGCGATGACCGCGGGGCTGGTGGTGGTCTGCGGCGCAGCGGCCTGGGAGCGGCGGCGCCAGCAGGCGTGAAGCGGTTGCGACGGTAACGGCTACTGCTGCACGCGCGGCGCTTCGGTCTGCGCGGGCGGCGGCGCGGCCTTGTCGGCCTCGCGGATGTCCACGGCCACCAGGTCGATGAGCTCCGTGGCGATCCCGATGATCTGGTTCTGCGAGTAGCCGCTGGCGCGCAGCTGATTGAAGAACGTCCGCGCCAGGATCCGACCCGCCTTCTTGTCCGTGCTCATCCTTCAACCTCCGGGGAACCAGGTGCACTTGCGTGTTGCGACGGCCAGCACCATCTTCAACCGCTGTGCCATGGGGGCGGAATCCCAGTTCCCGAGTATTTTCAGCAGGTTGGCACCACACCTCAAGGGACCTATGCCCTCTGGGGCTGCGAAGGCGCCTTCGCACCTACCTGTCCTGCGCCCAAGGGGTGCGTAGGGGTGCATACGGATGTACGCACTTCGACCACGCCAGAATTCTTCAGGTGTTTCATAGGCTTGCTTTTCTTCAGGCCGTCTGAGCACTGTGCGCCGCTTTTTTCCGAGGCTCGATCGTGGCGTGGCGCGTCAACAACATTCCCCTGTGGCTGGACGAACCGGACGCGCTCCTGGGCACGCGCGCGGCGGAGAAGCTCGGCGTCACTCCGGCGGACGTGGCGTCGGTGCGGACCGTGCGCACCGTGCTCGACGCGCGGAAGAAGGGCCACCCCCGCTACATCCACACGCTCGAGGTGGAGCTCGCCGCGGGGAAGAAGCCGCCGCGGGTGCCACCGGACGTCTCCGAGGTCGAACCCGCTCCCCTGCCCCCCGGCCAGGTGAAGCCTCCAGACCGGCTCCCCATCATCGTGGGCACAGGTCCCGCCGGGCTGTTCGCGGCGTGGGGCCTACTGGAGGTAGGGGTCCGCAGCATCCTCGTCGAGCGCGGCAAGGAGGTCGTCGAGCGGCGCAAGGACGTGGCGAAGCTGATGCGGGATGGGTCCTTGCTGCCCGAGAGCAACATGAACTTCGGCGAGGGCGGCGCCGGCGCGTACACCGACGGCAAGCTCTCCACGCGCATCAACCACCCCATGGTCCGCAAGGTCATCGAGGCCTTCGCCCGCTTCGGCGCGCCGGACCACATCCTGGTGGAGGGCAAGCCGCACATCGGCTCGGACCTGTTGCCCGGAGCCGTGGCCAACATCCGCCAGCACCTGATCGCCCACGGCTGCGAGGTCCGCTTCGGCGCCCGGGTGGAGGACCTGGTGGTGCGGGATGGGGCCATCCGCGGGGTGAAGCTGAGCGACGGCGCGGTGCTGGAGAGTGACCGGGTGATCCTCGCGCCCGGCAACTCCGCGCGGGAGCTGTTCGAGCGCTTCGCCGCGGACGGCACGGTGATGATGGAGGCCAAGCCCTTCGCCATCGGCTTTCGGGCGGAGCACCCGCAGGCGCACATCAACCAGATCCAGTACGGCAGCGCCGCTGAACACCCGCGCCTCCCGCCGGCGGACTACAAGCTGGCGGAGAACCTGGCGGTGGATGGGGAGACGCGCGGCGTCTACTCCTTCTGCATGTGCCCCGGCGGCATCGTGGTGCCCACGCCCACCGAAGAGGGGATGCTGTGCTCCAACGGGATGAGCAACTCCCGGCGCAACGCGCACTTCGCCAACGCGGGCATCGTGGTCAGCGTGTCCGTCGCGGACTTCGCGCGCGAGGGCTACGAAGGCGTGCTCGCGGGGCTGGGGTTCCAGAGGTACTGGGAGCAGCAGGCGTACGAGCTGGGCGGCGGGCGGTACATCGCCCCGGCGCAGAGCATTCCGGATTACCTCGCCGGCCGGTCGAAGAAGGATCCGGGGAAGACCTCCTACCGACCCGGGATCGTGAAGGCGGATCTCAACGCGCTTTTGCCCGAGCGCCACCGCGAGTCGATCAAGCAGGCGCTGCGCGGGTTCGACCGCAAGATGCGCGGCTTCATCAGCGAAGAGGGCAAGCTGATCGCGCTGGAGAGCCGGACGTCTTCGCCGGTGCGGATCACCCGCGGGGATGACCTGCAGTCGGTGTCGGTGCGCGGCCTGTATCCGTCCGGAGAGGGCTGCGGCTACGCGGGGGGCATCGTCTCCAGCGCCATCGATGGGCTGCGGATCGCCGAGCAGATCGCCCGCGAGTTGGCCTGATCCGGGGCCACGCCGTCTGCCTACGCAGCGGCGTGCAGCTCGCGCAGCTCGGCGCCTTCGGGGGCGTCTTCGTCGTGCCGAAACCCGACCAGCGCCTGTCCCACGAGGTGCGCAACCTCGTACACGGAGTCGACCCCGGGATCGGCTTCGGCCTCCTGAAGGGACCGCTGGGCTCGCAGCGTCTGCATCACGATCTCGGGTGCAGCTCCCTCGATGCGTGCGGCTGCGTTCTCGGAGTCGAGGGACCAGCTGCAGGTCCCCTCCCGGTACGCCGACAGGTGAGACTGCATCAGCCCGTCGTCGGCGAACCAGAAGAGCGCACCGCTGTCCCCGGAGAGCGCCTTCGCATCATCGGGCGCGAGCAGGCCCAGGTGATCCGAGCCGGACCCGATCACCACGTACCAGTCGCCGACGGAGAGGCCATACAGCCCCGTCTCCACCATGTCGACGGGCTCCCCCTCCCTCAGGGCGAACCTCTTCAGCGCACTGTCCCGTCGTGCGCGCTGGACGGCGATCCACGTCGACCGAAATCCCATCTGACCTCTCCTCCGAAGGCAAAGCCCAACCGGCGATCAGAGATCGCCCGGCTGGGCGGTGGTCTCGATCTCGAGATCCAGTTCGAGCTCCGGCAGGCATCGGGGCACCAGCCCCGTCTCGTCGCAGCGCTCGGACTTCTTGCACTCGCCGCGGCAGGGCAGCGCGTCGCACAGGCCGGTGGCCTCCTTGCAGACGGTGCCCTCGAGGCAGGGGACGTAGCACCCACCCTCGAGGCGCCGGTGGAAGCTCGCACCCGCGGCGATGAGCGCGCTCGGGCCCACGCCGCCCGTTGCGCCTTCGCCGGCGCGGCTCGGCTCGTAGGGGTTGGCGCTCCGTGGCTGGATTCGGCCGACCGTGCAGGCGCTGAGCCCCGTGACCAGAGCGAAGATGACCGCGAGCCGGACCATGGGCGCGATCGCATCACACTTCGGCCGCCGCGCACCACCGGCGCATCACCGGCGCATCACCGGCGCGCATCCGCGACAGCAGCGGTCCTCATCGGTCCTCCGCGCCCGGCCATGAGCTGCCGGAAGTGCCTGCGAAATCCCAGGCCAGACACTTCACCTGCCCCCCGGACCAGTGAAGGGTCGCCCTCCAGCAGGACGTCGAGGTCCGGACCACCGCACCGCGGCGACTACCCGGCGGTCCTCGAGGCCCAGCGCCCAGCCGGTGACGTCACAGCGGACGCATTGCATCCACGGTCCATCGGCATTCAGACCACTCCCATCGCCAGCATGGCGTCTGCCACGCGCACGAACCCGGCGATGTTCGCGCCTACCACGTAGTTCCCCGGCACCCCGTACTCCTCTGCTGTCCCATGGCAGGCCTCGTAGATGCGGGTCATGATCTCCTGCAGCCGCGCCTCGG
>CAZQVZ010000287.1:0-7731 GCA_964596895.1 uncultured Myxococcaceae bacterium | reverse complement strand
CCTGCGCGTAGGCCAGCGGCAGCTGCACGTTCTCCAGCGCGGACGCCCGCGGCAGGAGGTTGAAGTTCTGGAAGACGAAGCCGCTCTCCCTGTTGCGGATCCGGGCCAGGGCGTCCTCTTCGAGGCTCTCCACCGGCGTGCCGTTCAGCCAGTAGCGGCCCGCGGACGGGACGTCCAGGCAGCCAATGACGTTCATGAACGTCGACTTGCCGGAGCCGGACGGGCCCATGATGGCCACGTACTCGTTGCGTCCGAGCACGAAGTCCACGCCCTGCAGCGCCCGCACCACCTCCACGCCCATCCGGTACTCCTTGATGAGCCCCTCCACCCGGAGGACCTCCCCTGCCTGCGCGCTCACGGCGTCCTCCCGGTCAAGGCGGAGAGCTCGGCCCGGGCCAGCGCCCGCGACAGCCGCGCGTCGATGGCGTCGGTCTCCGCCTGCACCAGCCGCTCCTGCGAGGTGAGCAGCTCCAGCATCGTGGTGGCGCCCACGGCGTAGCGCTCCTGCTGCACGCGCAGGTCCTCCCGCGCCACCTCCACCGCCGCGCGGGACGCCCCCACCCGCCAGGCCGCCAGCCGCTCCCCGTCTTGCGCCCGCTCCAGCTCCGTGCGCACCGTCCGCCGCAGCTCCTCCAGCTGCGCGGACTGCGTGGTCACCGCCACCTGTGCCCGGGTGAGCTGCTCGTTGCGCGCCCAGCCGTCGAAGAGCGGCACGCTCAAGCCGAGCCGCACCGACCACCCGGTGCGCCCTTCGTTCACCTCCGGCAGCGGGCTGAACCAGTCATACCCACCGGAGACGCGCACGCTCGGCAGCCACTGCGCCTTCGCCTGCGCCACGCCGGTCTGGGTGGCGGTGACCTGCGCCTCGAAGGAGGCCACCTGCGGGTGCGCGGCGATGAGCGACTCCACCTCTTCGTCGGACAGCGTCCACGGCGGCGCGTCCGAGATGTCCACGCCTTCGGGCAGGGGCGCTGCGCGGACCGCGCCGGGCACACCGATGAGCCGTCCGAGCTCCAGCCGGGACGCGCGCAGGAGCGTCTCCACCTCCACCACCTGGGTGCGCGCGTTGTGGATCTCCAGCTCCGCGCGGAGCACGTCGGACCGGGTCGCCGCGCCCATCTGCGCGCGCTTCTGTGCCGCCTCGAGCTGCGTCTGGGCCCGCTCCAGCCGGGAGGCCGCCACGCCCTCCAGCCGCTCCACGTTCAGCGCCGCGTAGTAGGCGCTCGTCACCCCGTAGATGACGTTGCGCTCGCTGTCGATGAAGCCCTGCCGCACCGCCTCGAGCTGCGCCTGCGCCTGCTCGCGCTGCGCCTTGCGGCGGCCACCGGTGTACACGTCCCAGCCCACGCTCAGGCCTGCGTTCAGGGACGCGTTGGCGCCGCTCACCGTGGCCGAGGTCTCCGGGTCGAACCGCTCGCTGGAGGAGAGCGCGGTGCCCGCCGCCGCGGACAGGCTCGGCAGGTACGCGCCCGTGGCCCTGCGCCTCGAGGCCTCCGCCACGGTGATGGACCCGCGCGCGTCCACCACCTGCGGGGACACCTCGAGCGCCCTGCGCACCGCCTCCTCCAGGGAGACGCTGGGCAAAGCCCCGTCCGAAGGCTGCGCGGCGGCGCTCGTGGCGAAGAGCGCCGCCGCGGCGGCGACCAGACCCAGGCGGTGGAGGAGACGGGCGCGCATGAAGAGGTGTCCTCGGGTGTGGAGCGGCGTGTTGAAGGGGGTGGGCTACAGCTTGCGGTGCTTCTTGTCCGGCTTGCAGAACAGCGGCTTGTCCTCCTTCTGCTTGCAAACGCCCTGCACCTCGCCGAAGCGCTTGCTCTCGAAGCTGCAGGTGTCGCCGGCGGCCTTCTCGTTGCAGGCGGAGAGCATCGCGGGCGAAGGCGCCCTTTTCTTCCCACCCCGCTTGTGGCCCTCACCGGCCAGGGCCGCCCCCCCGACGATGAGCGAGGCAGAGACGAGGGTTGCAGTGACGACGCGACGAATGCTTTTCATCGACTTCTCCATGTCCGAACACGGGGTCATCCCGCGCCACGAGGTCCGACTGCGAAGGCCGTACCAGCGCGGCTCCGCCTCTGACGAGCGGGCGGGCGCCGGCACAGCGTGCCGAATCCGCACGCAATCCGCTGCGGAATCCGCACCCGCGCATGCCTGGCCGGCTGCCCTGCGGAGGCGCTGGTGAAGGCGCCCCGGTTCGGCGCGGCCGCCTTTCCGCTGGTGGGGGCTGCGGTGGTCGCCGCCGTGTTGCTCCTGACCGCCGGCATCCTGCGGCGCAACGTCCAGAGCGCCAGCGAGCTGGTGGTGCGTGGCCTTGGAGAAGCGCACGTCTCCGCGGCGCGGATGGCCCTGCGGCAGGCGGGGCCCGGGAACGAGGCGGCGGGGCTCCTCGCGCTGGTGGAGGAGCGGACGGAGGCGGGCCTGCGCGGGGCGACGCTGGTGGGCGAAGACGGCGACCTCCTCCATGCGGCCGGGGCCTCCGAGCGCCTGCCCATCCCCGCGGTGGACGAGGTCCTGTGGCGCGGTGAGCGTGCCCGCATCGCCGCGCCGGTGCCCACCCGCGTCCGCGGGGAGGGGCGCCCGGACGGAGACAGGCGGCGGCGCGCGTGGCGGCTCCTGGTGCTCGACTTCGAGCCCACCGCGGCGCTCGCCCTCAAGGCGCGGGCGCGCACGCTCCTCGTGGTCAGCCTGGGCAGCGCGGTGGGCATCCTGCTGCTCGCCGCCGCGCTGTCGCGGATGCTCGCCCAGCGGGAGCGGCTGCAGGCGGAGCTCGCCCGGGGCAGGCAACTGGCCGCGCTGGGTGAAATGTCCGCGGTGCTCGCCCACGAGCTGCGAAACCCCCTGGCGTCCCTGAAGGGCCACGCGCAGCTGCTCGCGGAGAGCGTGGAGGAGGAGCCCCGGCTGTCTGCGAAGGTGGACCGCATCGTGACCGAAGCGGTGCGCATGGAGCGGCGGATGGACGACCTGCTGGCGTTCGCGAAGAGCGGCGCCCTACAGAAGCTGCCGCTCGAGCCGGACGAGGTGCTGCGCCGCGCGGTGGAGTCGGTGGGCAGCGCGCGGGTGGACGCGCTCTACCTCGGCCAGTCCCGCCCGGCGTCCCTGGACGCTCACCGGCTGGGGCAGGCGCTGGAGAACGTGCTGCGAAACGCGCTGCAGGCCTCCGAACCGGACGGCCGGGTGGAGGCCTCGGTGGCGCACAGGGGTGACCGCGTGACCTTCACGGTGAGGGACAGGGGCCCGGGCCTGCCGCCGGAGGTGAAAGAGCGCATCTTCGAGCCCTTCGTCACCACCCGCACCCGGGGCGTGGGCCTGGGGTTGGCGGTGGCAAAGCGTGCGGTGGAGCTGCACGGCGGCACCCTCTCCGCGCGGAACCATCCGGAGGGCGGCGCCGTCTTCGAGCTGTCGGTGCCCCTGAAGTGAGGAGAGGCGGAGGCTGACCATGGCGCACGTGTTGGTGGCGGATGACGAGGAGGGGCTGCGCGAGTTCGCGGCGGAGGCGCTCGCGCGGGATGGCCATGAGGTGACGGTGGCCCAGGACGGCGCGGACGCCTGGCGCCTGCTCCAGCAGAAGGGCCACGACGTGGTGGTGACCGACCTGCGCATGCCGAACATGGACGGCATGGCGCTGTTGGCGAAGCTGCGGGAAGAGCAGCCGGAGGTGGAGGTGGTGGTGCTCACCGCGCACGGCACCATCGAGAGCGCGGTGGCGGCGGTGAAGGCGGGCGCCTTCGACTACCTGCAGAAGCCGGTGGGCAGCCCCGCGGAGCTGCGGCTGGTGGTGAAGCGGGCGCTGGAGCACCGGCGGCTCTTGGGCTGGCACGTGGAGGCGCGGACGCGCGTGCAGGGCGCGCCGGAGCTGAGCTTCGGGGCACCTGCCATGGCGCCGGTGGTGGAGGCGTTGCGCAGGGTGGCGCCCACCGGGGCCACGGTGCTGCTCACCGGCGAGAGCGGCACCGGCAAGGAGGTGGCCGCGCGCGCGGTGCATGAGTGGAGCGCCCGCGCGGACGGCCCCTTCGTGGCGGTGAACTGCGCGGCGCTGTCCCCCACCCTGCTCGAGTCGGAGCTCTTCGGCCACGAGAAGGGCGCGTTCACCGGCGCCACGTCACAAAGGCGCGGGCGCATCGAGCTCGCCGCGGGCGGCACCTTCTTCCTCGACGAGGTGGGCGAGTTGAAGGCGGAGCTGCAGGCCAAGCTCCTGCGGGTGCTCCAGGAGCGGACCTTCGAGCGGGTGGGCGGCGCCCGGACCCTGCAGGCCGACGTGCGCTGGGTGGCGGCCACCAACCGGGACCTCACCCAGATGATTGCCCGGGGCGAGTTCCGCGAAGACCTCTACCACCGGCTGGCGGTCTTCCCGGTGCAGCTCCCGCCGCTGCGCGCGCGCAAGGAGGACCTCCGGCCGCTGGCCCGGGCGCTGGCGCTCACGGTGGCGCGCGAGCTGGGCCGGCCCTCCCTCACCCTCACCGACGAGGCCGCGCTGACTTTGGAGCGGCACCCCTGGCCGGGGAACATCCGCGAGCTGCGCAACGTGCTCGAGCGCGCGGCCATCCTCGGTGGCGGCACCGAGCTGACCTCGGAGCACCTCGCGCTCGCGCAGCTCGCAGGGGGGACGGCGCCGGCACCGGCACGGCCGGCGGGCGAGGGCGCGGCGAAGTCCGGGGGGGACAGCGGCACCCTGCCCAGCCTCGACCTCGAGACCCTGGAGAAGCTCGCCATCAGCGAGGCCCTGGCCCGGGCGGAGGGCAACCGCAAGAAGGCCTCGGAGCTGCTGGGGATTGGGCTGCGCACCCTGTACGAGAAGCTGCGCCGCTACGAGCTGGGGTGAATGGACGGCGCGCAGGTGGGCGCGGCGAGACGAGACGCACGCGCGGGGACGAGCGCTATTGCGCCGTCACCTGCTGCAGGAAGGCCTTCTCCTCCGGGAGGATCTTCGCCTTGGCCACCTTCGGCACCAGGGCGCGGAACGCAGGCTCCAGCGCGAAGGCCTTCTTGAACAGAGGCAGCGCCGCCTTCCGCTCGCCCAGCGTCACCAGCCCCACCGCGTACCAGAAGTGGAGCTCCGCGCTCCCGGGCGCCAGCGCCACCGCGCGCGCGTACGCGGCCTTCGCCTTCACCCCGTCTCCCGCCGCCACCGCCGCGTCTCCTTCCGCCAGCGCGTTGTAGGCGCGCTGCAGGGCCACCAGCCGGCGCAGCTCCTCCACCGGTTCGGGGTGGTCCTCCACCCGGAGGTCGAACACCCGGTCCTTCCACGGCTGCCCGGTGGCCTTCGCGGCGACGACGATGAGCGAAGCCGACTGCTTCCCGCGCGCGTCTCCGCCCTGGGCCTGCGCCGCCTCCAGCGCGGCCAGCATGCGCGCCGCCAGGTCCCCCTTCGCCTCGCGGAAGGCCTTCGCCATGGCCGGCCAGACCTTCTCGGACGCCATCAGGTTCGCCTGCACCGCGAAGTCGTCGGAGACGACGTGCCCCGCGTGGGCGATCACGCTCTGCCCGGTGTGCGCGGCGACCCTTCCCTGCGCGTCGATGATGCCCACCTGGCGGATGTCGCTCGACACGTCCGCGGCCAGAAGCCCCTTCAGCGCCTCCGGCGCCGGCCTTCCCACGCGCATCAGGTCCAGCCCCACCTTCCCGTAGGTCGGGTCTCCCGCCGCCTGGGTGGCCACCGCGCCCACGCCCGCCTCCGCCCAGCTCACGATGCGGCCCACCCCGAACCAGTGGGACTGCACGGCCACGCCCACCTCTCCGGTCTTCGGGTCTCTCGCGACGATGGAGTAGGTGGCCTGCGCGTCCGGGGGTGCGAACAGACCGAAGGCGCAGGCGGCGACGAGGAGGGCGAGGATCCGGTTCGTGCGCATCTCCGACGGACTACCACAGCCGTGGTATCTGCTGACCCATGTCTCCGCCCGTGGGCGTCTGCTGCACCGCGCATCCGGATCGCCTCGCCACTGCCACCTGCGCGCGCTGCGGCGCCTTCCGGTGTGACGAATGTCCGCAGAACCCGTTCTTCAAGGACCACTGCCCCACCTGCACCGAGCGACTGGCGACCAAGCCGTCTTCACGGGCGACGACGGGGCTGGTGGTGGCCGCGCTCAGCCTCGGCTGCTACTGCCCGCCGCTGGCCGTCGCCGCGGTGGTGATGGGCAACGCGGAGCTGGCCGCCATCAACCGGGGAGAGGCGCCCGAAGGCGGCCGCACCTACGCGCGGGCGGCGCAGATCATCGGCTGGGTGGGGGTGGGGATCTCCGCGGTGATTCTGCTCATCGCCGGCGGCGCGGCGCTCGCCGGCTACATGATGCGCAGGGGATGACCGGGGAGGGCGTTGGCGCTCACGCGGCGCGTCAGTTGAGCAGCTCCCGCTTCGCGGAGCGCCTGGCGGCCTCGGCGGTCAGCTCCAGCCCCTGGCGGGTGAGGAGGAAGCGGACCACGCCGCTGCCGCGCTCGGTCTCAATCTCCGCCTCGAAGGCCGGGCCGGAGATGCTGCCCATCACCACGTCCTGCTGGAGGTTTCGCACCTTGCCGGTGAGGAGGTCTCCGCCCACCTCGCCCATGGCCTTGCCCGACCGGTAGAGGTCCAGGGCGGCCTGGTGAAGCGTCATCGCCAGGGCGGGCGTCAGCGGCTGGGAGCTGAAGAGCACCGAGATGAGGACCCAGTACGGAGGAGACGAGTCAGGCACGCGCGCATGGTAGCCGTTAAGCTCCCGCCACAATGGACGACTTCCCTCCGTGCGGACTCTACAGGACGCGCCGCGAGCTCGGCGGCGTGCCCGAAGGCCGGCTGGTCTACTTCCATGACCACGGCACGCCCGGCCCGGGCATCTACCTGCCTTCGGGCTGGCACCAGAACAAGGCGCGTTTTCATCAGAACGGCCACGTGCTCACCCCCGCGCAGGCGCAGGAGGGGCTGGAGCCGCTGACTGCGGAAGGCTTCTACGTGGTCACCGAGTCCTTCTCCTGCTGCGAGAAGCTGTGCCGGACCTTCGGCCCTGGAGAGCTGGTGCAGCTTGGCTACGACGGCGCCGGCGTCCCCATCCTCTTCTCGCCCCAGTGGAAGGAGGACGGCTTCACCCTCCCCTCGAGCGGCCTGCGCGCAGAGCCCCGGGTGCTCTCCCGCCTGGGGCCGCTGAAGGTCGCCGGCACCGAGGCCGGCCAGCGCCGCGGACTTCACTGAGGTTGGGGTGACGTCGGTCCAACGCTAGACGAAACGCTTGTTGGAAAAGCGTACATAGGCACTTCTCGCTGGGGCTCGGGCTGTAGAACTTTCCGAGGTCTCGGAGGACAGGCCTTGTATGCGGAGTCTGGGTGAGCGGTTCGGCGGTCACATTCGGAAGCTCCGGCAAGCGCGGAAGCTCACACAGGAAGAGTTGGCAGAGCGCAGCGACCTGTCGGTAGACGCGGTCCGCCGCATCGAACGCGGGGCGTTCTCACCGTCCCTGGACACCCTGCGCAAGCTCTGCAACGGCCTCGAGATCTCCTTCCGCACGCTCTTCAGCGACTTCGAGCGGCAGCGGCGCGACTACGTGGCGGAGATCTGCGACTACCTCGAAGGCCGCAGCCCCCGCGACGTGCAGCTCGCCTGGCGGGTGGTGCGCGCCATGTTCGACGAAGAGCGCAAGCGGGACCCGTGAGCGCGCCACTCACGCCTGCGCCGGCGCCCTGATGGAGGAGAGGTAGCCTGGGGCCACCCTTCGGGTCGGGGCAGGCTCGCCCAGTCGGAAGGTGCCCAGAAGCTGGGCCAGCTCCTCGATG
>CAZQVZ010000286.1:0-7764 GCA_964596895.1 uncultured Myxococcaceae bacterium | reverse complement strand
TCGAGCAGGCCATCGAGCGCGCGGGCACCAAGGCGGGCAACAAGGGCGGCGAGGCCGCCATGGCCTGCCTGGAGCTGGTGAACCTGTTCGCGGCCATGGGGCGGTAGATGGGCGCACGAAGGACCGCGCGCGAGCGGGCGCTGCAGGCGCTCTACCAGCTCGACATGAGCGGCGGCCGCCCGGACGAGGCGCTGCAGGCGGCGTGGGAGTCCGCGCTGGCGGAGAACCCGAAGCCGGACCCGGCGGCCATCGACTTCGCGCGCGCGCTGGTGGAGGGCGTGGTGCAGAACCTCGCCGAGATTGACGGGCTCATCGAAACCCACTCCCACAACTGGCGGCTGGACCGGATGGACCGCATCGACCGGAACGTGTTGCGGCTGGCCGTCTTCGAGCTGCGCTACCGCGACGACATCCCCCGGAAGGTGTCGCTGAACGAAGCCATCGAGCTGGGGCGCACCTTCGGGACCGAAGGCTCGAGCGCCTTCGTCAACGGGCTTCTGGACCGCGTGGCGGTGGCCCTGGGCAAGAAGTGATGGCCGGCCCCAACGTGCAGACCTGGGACATCAGCCTCGAGCAGCTCGACGCGCTCGGGGACTACGACTCCTTGTGCCTCTTCGTGGCGGAAGACGAACGCCCGCTGCGCGGCGCCGCCGGCTACGTGGACTGGCGGATGTGCGGCCAGCTCTCGCGGGTGCTCCGGGAGAAGTTCTTCACCGGCAAGGAAGGGGACACCCTGCTGCTGCCCTCCGGTGGCCGCTTCCCGCCCGGGCGCATCTTCGTCATCGGCCTCGGGTCCACGAAGAAGCTGGACGCCGGAGCGCTGGGCCGGGTGTTGGAGAAGGCGGCGCAGACCCTGGTGAAGGCGAAGACCGAGGCGGTGGCGGTGGAGCTGCCGGGTGAGGGGCTCCTGGAGGACGGGGTCCGCGCCGGCGCGCTGCGCAGCGGGTTCCTGCCCCAGCTGGGCCGGGCGAAGGTGGCCGTCCTCGGCGGCAAGCCGCTGCAGCGCCTGCTGGCAGGCTGAGCCGCCCGTCATCTGTTAGCATCCGCCGCACCCCATGCCCTTCAAGGTCCTGATCGTCGAGGACTCCCGTGCGTCCCGCGAGTTCATCGCGGCGACGGTGGAGTCCATCCAGGGCGTGACGGCCTACACCACCGGCTCGGGGTTCGAGGCGCTCAAGCTTTTGCCCCGCCACCAGTTCGACCTGATCATCACCGACATCAACATGCCGGACATCAACGGGCTCGAGCTCATCAACTTCGTGAAGAAGAACCCGCACTACCGGCAGACGCCCCTGTTCGTGATCACCACCGAAGGGCGTGAGCAGGACCGGAAGAAGGGGATGGCGCTGGGCGCCGCGGAGTACCTGGTCAAGCCCTTCGAGCCGCAGAGCCTCGAGGCCCTCACCCGGCAGTACCTCAAGATCGTCCCGTGAGCCCGCCGTCCCGAGGGCTCTCGGAGTTCGTCGCCGAGGCCACCGAGATCGTCGACGCCCTGTCCTCGGACCTGCTCCTGCTCGACGAGGGCCGGGGCGAGGACGTGGACCCGGACCTGCTCAACCGGATCTTCCGCGCCGCCCACTCCTTGAAGGGGCTTTCCGGGATGTTCGGGCTGGACCGGCTCGCGCAGCTCGCCCACCACGCCGAAGACCTCCTGGACCGGCTGCGGCTGGGCAAGGTGGCGCTGACCGAAGGGGTCCTCGACGGGCTCATCTCCACCGTGGACGTCTTTGGCGCGCTGCTCGCCGAGGCCTCGCAGGAGGAGCGTTCGGAGGGCCTGGGCCAGCGGGCGGTGGAGCTGGCCGGGCACCTGGCGAAGCTCTCCGGCGGGCCCGTGCAGGCCGAACCCGCCGACCTGCTGGACACCCTGGGGCTCGACCCCAACGTGCGCGCGGTGCTCACCGAATACGAAGAGCACCGCCTGCGGGAGAACGCGCGCAAGGGGCTGTCCTTGTGGAAGCTGCGCGCCGCGTTCGACTTGTCGGACTTCGACACGAAGCTCGCGGAGCTGAACCTCAAGCTCAAGCCGTTGGGCGAGGTCATCAGCACCCTGCCTTCGTCTGCGCCGGGGATGGGCTCCGGCATCGCCTTCGACCTGCTGTTTGGCACCCGGCGGGGGCAGGAAGCGCTGCACGCGGCGGTGGGCGACATGCTCACCGAGCTCGAGCTCATGCGGTCCACCGCGGCCGCTGTGCCCCCTGGTGCCCTGGCGGGCCCGAGGCTGTCGGCGGTGCCACAGGCTTCCGAAGACGCGCCTGCGCCGCCCGGGGAGCGGGGGCCCTTGCGCGGGGAGCTGGAGACGTCGCTTCGGTCCTTGACCCAGACCGTGCGCGTGGACATCCGGAGGCTGGATGGCCTGATGAACTCGGTGGGTGAGCTCCTGCTCATCCGGGCCAACCTCCAGCGGCTCGCGGACACCGCGCGGCAGGGCGGGGTGGTGGCGCTCTCCAAGCTGTGGGCGCAGGAGCTGCACCGGGAGACGCGCGGGCTCGAGCGCAAGCTGGACGAGCTGCAGAAGGGCATCCTCGAGGTGCGGATGGTCCCTCTGGGCCAGGTCTTCGACAAGCTGTCGCGGCTGGTCCGGCGTATTGCCCGGGAGGGAGGCAAGGAGATCGACTTCGTGGTCGCCGGCGGCGAGGTGGAGCTCGACAAGCTCATCGTCGAAGAGCTGTCGGACCCGCTGATGCACATCATCCGCAACGCCATCGACCACGGGGTGGAGGGGGCGGAGGCGCGCGCGAAGGCGGGCAAGCCGCGGCGGGCCACGGTGGCGCTCCGGGCCACGCAGCGCGGGAACCACGTGGTCATCGAGATCCGGGACGACGGGCCGGGCATCGACGAAGGGCGGGTGCGGGAGGTGGCCATCTCCCGTGGGCTCGTCACCCCGAGCGGCGCGGAGGACCTGTCCCGGCGGGACCTCTTGAACCTCATCTTCCTGCCGGGCTTCTCCACCGCGCGCAGCGTGTCCGAGCTCTCCGGGCGCGGCGTGGGGCTGGACGTGGTGAAGACCAACATCGCCCACCTCTCGGGGATCATCGACCTGCACAGCGAGCGGGGGCAGGGGACCACCTTCGCCATCACCCTGCCATTGACCCTGGCCATCATCCGCGCGCTGGTGGTGGAGGTGAGCGGGCGCATCTACGCGGTCCCCTTGAACAGCGTGCTGGAGATCCTCTCGGTGGAGGCGAAGGACCTGGGCACGGTGGAGAAGCGCGAGGTCCTGGACCTGCGCGGGCAGACGCTGCCCCTGGCCCGGCTCTCCCGGCTCTTCGGCCTGCCGGACCGCCCGCGGGGCCGCTTCTACGTGGTGGTGGTGGGCATGGCGCAGGAGCGGCTGGGCATCGTCGTGGATGACCTGCAGGGGCAGCAGGACATCGTCACCAAGCCGCTGGGCGGAAGGCTGCAGCACGTGCGCGGCATCTCCGGCGCGACGGATCTCGGCAACCGGCGGACGGTGCTGGTGCTGGACGTGGGCGCGCTGGTGGAGGAGGTGCTCGCCTCCGAGCGCCTCGCCGAGGCACTCTAGGTCCCCCATGGAGCACGACCCGCAGGTGAGCGCCGCCGGCCGCAAGGTCCTGGCACACGAGGGCGCGCTCAACGAGCACCGGGTGGCGCTGGTGCGGGCCTTCGCCTTCGGCACCGCCACGCTGGTGGCCCTGGGCTACTTCTTCGTGGGCCGCCGGCCGCTCCTGGACGTGGTGGTGGTGGGGGCCGCGGCGCTTCTGGGCCTGGTCCTGGTGCCGCTCATCAAGCGGCATTACCAGCCGTTCATGCGCTTCGCCCTGCCGGCCCTGGACGCGGCCGCGCTCACCTTCGTGCTCACGCGGCGGGTGGACCACTCCGACGGCTCCGCGGGCATGGTGGGCACCGCCGCGGTCTCCTGCGCCCTGTTCGCCGCCACCGGAGGCCTGCGCTTCGACCGCCGCAGCGCCGCGTGGACCACGCTGTTGGCGCTCGGCTGCCTCGTGGTGAGCGTGTGGCGGTACGCGGGCGAAGGGCTGCCGTACATGGTGGTGGCCATCCTCGCGGTGGGCACGCTCAGCGCCTGGCAGACGTCGTTCATCCAGCGGATCGTCCGCAGCGAGCAGGGGCGGGCGTTCCTCCGGCGGTTTCTGCACCAGAACCTGCTCGAGAGCGCGTTCACCGATCCGGGGCTGCGAACGCTCCAGCCCCGCCAGCAGGTGGCCACCATCCTGGTGAGCGATCTGCGCGGGTTCACCAGCCTCGCGGAGAGGATGGACCCGGCGGCGGTGGTGGAGCTCCTGAACGAGCTGCACGAGGCCATGGCCGACGTCGTCAGCGCCAACGGCGGCGTGGTGGACAAGTTCCTCGGGGACGGGATGCTGGCGGTGTTCGGCGCGCCCGAGCCCCTTCCGGAGCACCCCGCCCGGGCGGTGCTGGCGGCCTCGCGGATGCTGGAGGCGGTGGGGCAGATCAACGCCCGCCATCCGGAGCGGCCGCCGCTGCGAATCGGCATCGGCATCCACACCGGCGAGGTCGTCTCCGGCGTCATCGGCGGTGGGCGCAGGATGGAGTTCACCGTCATCGGTGACACGGTGAACATCGCCGCAAGGCTGGAGGCCCTGACCCGGGACCACGGGGTGCCGCTCATCCTCAGTGAGGACACCGCGCGCGCCAGCCGGTGTGGCCCGCTTCAGGACCTGGGAGACGTCCCGGTCCGTGGCCGCGCGCGGCCGGTGCACCTGTACACGCCGGGCCCCGGCTTCAAGCCGCAGCTGATGGACCCGCTCTCCACTTCGTCCATCGCCGGGCACGCCACGCCACGGCAGCGCGGGCCTTAACCGACGTTGGCGAGCGCGCGGTTCCAGTCGAAGTTGGCCGCCGGGTCGTTCTTGCGGCCGCGCGGGACGGCCACGTCCTTGTGCCCGACGATGTTCTTCATGGGCACGTCGTACTGCTGCTGCAGGTAGCCCACGAGCTGGTTCACCGCCCTGTACTGCGCTTCGGTGAAGGGCGTGTGGCCGCTGCCGTCGTTGACGATCTCGATGCCGATGGAGCGGCCGTTCACGTCGGTGGGCACCCCGTGAAGCTGGCTGGTCCCCGCGTGCCAGGCGCGCTTGTCGTCACCCACCAACTGGTAGACCGTCCCGTCCGTGTCCACCATGTAGTGCGCCGACACCTGGCTGTTGGGGTTGCGCATCCACGCCAGGTCCCCGGCGCCGTTGTTGGAGGCGGTGTGGTGCAGGACGATGGTGTCGATGTCCTTCCCCCCGCGCGAGTTGAAGTTGGGGGACGGGGTGTTCACCACCTTCGGCTTGGTGAAGGTGCCGTTCGCGGGCGGCGGCGGCGTGGGACCGGTAGGGGGCGTGGGGCCAGGCTTCACCCCGCCATTTTGCAGCGCGGACTGCAGCGCCGCACGGGACTGCGGTCCATAGACCCCATCCGCGCCAATGCCCGCGGCGCGCTGGAAGCTGCGCAGGGAAGCGTCGGTGCGTGAGCCGAACGTTCCCGGGCCGGTGTTCATGGCGGACTGGGTCATGAAGCCCAGCTTCACCAGGGCCAACTGCAGCTTCTCCACCTCCGGCCCGGACGAGCCCTTGCGCAAGGTGCCCTGCGGCACCGCGACGGCGGGGTTGGACGGCGGCGCCACCAGCGCCCGGGAGAGCGCGGCGCGGGTCTGCGGCCCATAGAAGCCCGTCTGGGAGACGCCGTTGGCCTTCTGGAAGCGCCGCACCCCTTGTTCGGTGCGGGGGCCGTAGACGCCGGGGCCGGTGTTCATCTCCGCCTGGCTCATGTGGCCGAGCTTCACCAGCGCCGCCTGCAGTTGCCGCACCGCGTCGCCGTTGCTGCCGCGCCCGAGCTCCACCTGCGGCACCGGCGCCACCGTGGACAGCTTGAGCGTCTGCCCCACGTGAATGACGTTGGGGTTCTTGATGTTGTTGGCCGCAGCCAGCGCCGCCACCGTCGTCTGGTAGCGAGCGGCGATCTGGCCGAGCGTGTCGCCGGGTCTCACGGTGTAGGTGCTCATGGTGGTCCTTGCTCCTGTGGTGTCCCCTTGTGTGTGCGTTGTCGCGGATGGGGTCGATAAGTTGCGCACCCGGCCGAAGTTGGGGCGGCACTGTCTGAAAGCCGGACAAGTCGGCGTAGGCTTTGCCCCATGACGCCGCCTCTGCTGATGGCCCTGCTCCTGGGCGCCACCCCCAACCCGCCCTCCCTGGAGGCGCTGGTGACCCGCCTGGGCGAAGAGGAGAAGGCGCGGTCCGCACAGACCTGCGCCTTCGTCGAGCGCACCGCAGTGCACGAATTGGACTCGGACGGCAACGTGAAGGGCAGCGTCATCCGCGAATTCGACGTCACCTTCGAGCCCACGGTGCACCGCCGCGCGCTGCGCTCGGAGACGTTCGAGGGTGATCCGTCGAGGCTGCTGAAGAAGCGGCCGGAGGACACCGCGGACAAGCCGCAGCCCGGCCCGTTCCACCCCGACGAGCAGCCGCACTACACCTACGCGCTGGTGTCCCACGAGGGCGCGCGGGCGGTCATCCGGTACACGCCGAAGGAGCCGCACGAAAAGCGGATGAAGGGCACGGCGGTGGTGAACGTGCCGAAGGCGCGCCTGCTCCGGATGGAGATGGAGCCTTCGGAGAACCCGAAGTTCGTGAAGTCGCTGAAGATGGACGTGACGCTGGCGGACACCGCCTGCGGTCAGCGGATGGTGAAGGTCACCGCGAAGGGCGCAGGCGGGATGCTGTTCATGAAGGTGCGCTTCCGCACCGAGTCCACCATCTCCGGGTTCAAGCCTGGGGGCGGGGCGGCGAAGGCCGGCGGCGGTTAGCGCCTCGGCACCTCGGCCCAGAACAGCCCGCGGAAGTCGCCGGGGTTGAAGCCTTTGGCCTGGTCCTCCGGGTAGGCGGCCTTGAGCGCGTCGAAGACCTCGCCGGAGAGCTCGCCTTCGGGGCCGTGGCAGGCCACGCACTGCGCGCCCACGCTGATGGGCTTGAGCACGCCCATTCGGTCTCCCAGGTCCACCGCCACCGGGACGAACGCTTCCGCCTTCGCGGGCGGCTTCTCGAGGAAGGGGGCCACCCACGCGCGGGGGGCGTTCTTCGGGTTGCGCAGCCTGTGGCTGGTGCGGCCCAGTTCGATGCCGTCTGCGGCCGCCGCCTGGGTGAGCGGTGTGACGACCTCGTGGCAGACCGGGATGGCGCCATGCGGGCCCTCCTTGTCCATCCACACCTTCACGCCCTCCATGGTGGCGCGCGCCATCAGCGTCAGCGCCTCGTCCGCGCGGGCGATCTCGTCCTGCCAGTCTTCGGGGGCCTCGGCCAGCGGGACCACCCTGGGCGTGGCCCCCTCCGTGGGCGTGGGCACCGCCTTCGGGGCGCACGCGAAGCAGAGCGAGAGGACCGCCAGGACACCAGGCACCACCAGGGTCAGCGTGAGGGTCTTCATGACCCGGATGGCTAGCGCCAAACGCGCTCGGCCGCCTTGGCCCGGGTCAACTCTGGGGACGAAGCCGGGCGGACGCCGGGTAGGGGAAGATGTCCACGATCTCCCCCGCCCGGACGCGCTCCTGCATCGTGCGCCAGAAGGGGGCGGTGAGCAGCTCTTCGTGCGCGGCGAGGAAGGCGCGCTCCAGCTCCGGTGAGAGGCCCAGGAAGCGCAAGAACTCCTCGGGGAAGATGTCGTCCTCGTCCACGAAGAACCACGGTTCGCCGCTGGTCTCCTCTTCGTCGTCGCGCGGGGTGGGCAAGTCGCGGAAGCGGCAGTCGGTGACCAGGGTCAGCTCGTCGTAGTCGTAGAAGATGA
>CAZQVZ010000285.1:0-7797 GCA_964596895.1 uncultured Myxococcaceae bacterium | reverse complement strand
GTTCGAGCGGGCGCGGGCGACGACCCAGGTCCTGGAACGGACGTGTCGAGCGCTGCTTGCCGAGGTCGCGGCGAAGTACGCCGGGCGGGTTCCGTCGAAGGATCTCGTCCTGGCCTACGTATCGGGCGGGAAGCTGGAGATGACTGCGGTCGTTCCCGGCGGTGGCGAAGCCCCCAACCGGCGCGAGGACGAACGCGAGGAAGAAGCTGAGGCTCCTCCGAAGACGCTCCTCGAGGTGCTGACGGGGCCCGGCTGGTACGCCTCCGTCGACACCTGGGTGTCGATTGCCAAGAAGGCGGAAGGCTTTCGCTCCGATGTGTTGGAGGTCCTCGTCGAAGAGAACGTGGAGGCCGCCATGCGCATCGCGCTGGAGGTGATGGACGTGGATCCACAGTCCGTTTCGGCCGCGCTGCTCGCCGTGGCGGAGCGAGATCTCGACTTCGGCTTCGTGGGACTGCAGGCGCTCGCGAAACGGGGCGATCCCACGGCCCGTGAGCGACTTTCGGCGCTGACCGACAGCGACGATCCGACCCATGCGCTGGGCGCGAGACGGGCGCTGGGCCGGGTCGACGAGGACGAATCGGTCGGCTACCTGAGGACGTATCTCGCCGAGGTGACGGACCCAGACGCGCTGCCGCTGCAGACCCTCGAAGCGTTGGGTGACGCGCGCATCGCCTTGCTGAGGGACGACCTGCTCGCGGCGTACGAGCGGGTGCAGAAGGACCAGTCGCTGCATGTCGCGCTGGTTCGCTCCGGCTGGACACCCGACGAAGAAGTCCACGCCAGAGCTGCGAAGGCGCGCCCGTTCGAGGTCGAGAACCGCGAGGCGGACGACGATGCCCAGACGCTGCGCCTGTGGACGGCTCACCGGATGGCGGAGACGCTCACCTGGCCCAGCGAGTATCCGCGGGAGACCTCGCGCTCCGGGTGGCAGCACTTCTTCGATGCCGCCTGGCCGGTGTGGAGCCCGCGCGCCGTGCTGCCGAAGCTGTTCGAAAGGCTTCCGGCTCAGGCGGCCGGATCCCCGGACGACGCGCGGTTCGCGCTGGAGCTCCTCTACCAGGCCCTGACGCGAGGCGAGCCAGGTGCGCCCGAATTCGCGCGCGCGCTCGAAGCCGTCCCGTACGAAGACGCCCAGCGGGCCGACGTGGTCCGGCTCGCGGGCCTCACCAGACTGCAGCTTGGTTGGAAGCTGGTGAAGGAGGGCCGGCTGGCAGAGGCCCGGCAGGTCGCCACCGCGGCGCTGGCGGATACGCCGAATGACGGGCAGGCCCTGTTCTTCGACGCGCGGGTGGCCTGGCTGGAGCAGGACGATCCGGCGGCGGCCATCGCGCGCATTGCAACGGGCCTCAAGAAGGCGGCCGACGCGGTGGGACGGGCCCGGTTGATGAACCTCCACGGCGCGGCGCTCGACGCGCAGGGAAAGCCGCGCGAGGCGCTTGCCTGGTTCCAGGAGGCCTTCACGACGAACGAGTCGGAGATTGAGCTCGCGACCGGCCTCGCCAGGGACCAGGCGATGTCGCACTCCATCCTCTCGAACATCGCCGAGGCGCACTGGAAGCTCGGCGAACGCGACGAGGCCAAGCGCTTCGCCGAACAGGCGGCGCGTCGGGGATCATCGACCGCGATTGTTCAGGAGATCCTCTCCGCGAGGTGACCCCATTGGGGCCGGCGATCCCCCCAGGCTCCCTGGTGGGACGCCGGTTCTGTGCCACACGCACGCCGGCTCCCCATCGAACCCCGAGGAGCGGGCAATCATCGAGCGCCTCGCGCTGCTCGCGGGGAAGCCCCGTCCCCTGCCACGAGGCTGGCGGTCGCTTGCATCTTCCGTTTACCGGTCGGCTGCGCGTCTTCCGTTCTTCGGCGGCCCCGGCATGGCCATGCGGTCGAGAGAGGGCAGCGGATGAACAGGCACAGCTCGTCGTGAAGCAACCGCACCGTCGCCCGTGAGGTATGCGCCGGGTTCTCCAGGGCTGTCACGCCACCGCGCCGAAGACCCGGGTCTGATGGCGAGACCTCAAGGTGCATGGAGTACCGTCCACCGGATGCGCCCTGTGCCGTCCGGCCCCTCCTGTGTGCTGACCGCCTGTCTCGCCTTGGGGTCGCTCCTGTCGCTCGGAGGCTGCTTCGGGAGCTCGAACCTCGACGCCCGCGAGGACGGCGAGGCGCCTGTGGAGAATCCGGCGGACGGCGGCGGTGAGATCCACCCTCCCGCGGGTTCGCACGACGCGGGAGAACTCCACCCGACAGCGGGCGGGTCCTTGCCGTGTGACGTCGGGCACGTGCTCGCGGACCGCTGCCTGAGCTGCCACGGGGAGCCGCTGGAGGGCAGCGCGCCGTACCCGCTGAACACATACGCCGCCCTCTTCGACCCTGCGCCGGGCCACGCGGGACAGCAGGTCCTGGACCGGATGATTGCCCGCATGACGGACCCCGCCCGGCCCATGCCCCCTTCTGGCGCGCCCCCCGCCGAGGAGGTGAAGGTGCTCATCGCGTGGCGCGCGGTTGGGGCGCCGGGGACCGGGTGCAGCACCGACCCCACCGAGCCACCCGAGGTCGTCTGCAGCAGCAACCGCTACTGGACCAGCGGGAACGACGGCAGCGAGCGCATGAACCCGGGGAGGGCGTGCATCGCCTGTCACACCGCGGAGGATGATGGCCCGCGGTTCGCGTTCGCCGGAACCCTCTACCCCACGGTGCGCGAGCCGGATCGCTGCAACGGCGTTGACCCCGACCAGTACCCGGGCGTTCAGGTGGAGGTCATCGACGCCAACGAGACCGTGCACGCCGTCAGCGTGAACCGCGCCGGCAACTTCTTCCTGCGGCGCTCGGACGCCAACGTGGTCTTCCCCATCCGGGCGCGGGTCCTCTACGAAGGCCGGGTCCGCGAAATGGCCACGCCGCAGCAGAGCGGGGACTGCAACGCCTGCCACACGCAGGATGGGATGAACGGCGCCCCCGGCCGCGTCCGGCTCCCCTAGGCCTGGCCCGGGGGCTGCCGCCGGCCTGCGGCGCGCGCCATGTAGACCATCGCCGCGATGGTGGCGATGACCAGCACCACCCACAGCCATGAGAGGGGGCTTGCGTCCATGTCACAGACATCCGCACGGCCCGGCCAATGGACAACGTTCGCCGAGCGCAGGGGCCGGCTGCACGCATGCACGCCCACCGCCGCGCCTATGGTGGGGGGCGATGCGCAGCGTCTGGCCTGCAGTCCTGGTGGTGGCGAGCGCCGCGTGCGTGGAGCGGGAGGACCTCGACGCGCCGTGGACGCCCGAGGAGCGGGCAATCATCCAGAGCCTCGCGCTGCCCGCGGAATGGACGCCGTCTCCGTCACCCGCGGCAGACCTGGGGCGTGCGCTCTTCTTCGACGAAGGGCTGAGCGAAGACGGGCGCCTCGCCTGCGCGTCGTGCCACCAGCCTGAGCGGTACTTCCAGGATGGGCAGCGGCGCGCGCGTGGGAGGCAGGGGATGGAGCTGCCGCGCAACACGCCTTCTTTGGTGGGCGCTTCCCACGTCGCATTCCTCAACTGGGATGGAGCGAAGGACAGCCTGTGGTCGCAGGCGCTGGGGCCGCTCGAAGACCCACGGGAGCTCGCCGCGTCGCGCACCCACCTGGCCCGGCGGGTGGCCCAGACGCACCGCGAAGCGTACGAATCCATCTTCGGACCGCTGCCGCCCCTGGAGGACGAAGCGCGCTTCCCCCGCGCCGCAGGTCCCCACGCAGAGCCGGCCCGCCGTGCACAGCGCGAGGCCTGGCTGCGGATGACGGACGAAGACCGCGCCGCCGTGGACGCAGTGATGCTCAACGTGGCGCGGGCGCTCGAGGCGTACCAGCGCACGCTGCAGCCTGGCGCATCGCCGTTCGACGCGTACGCGCGCGCGCTCGCCTCGGGCGACGAAGCAGGCGGCGGTCACCTCTCACCCGGCGCGCGGCGCGGCCTGCGGCTGTTCATCGGCCGCGGGGGGTGTGTGAACTGCCACCACGGGCCGCTCTTCACCGACGGTGAGTTCCACAACCTCGGGCTGCCGCGGCCGGAGGGATCTTTGCGTGACGACCCGGGCCGAGGCGAAGGCGTGCGCGCCCTGCTCGCGGACCCTCACCGGTGCCAGGGCACGGAGGGCTGCGGCGCGCTCCCGTATCTGGATGCGGACTTCGAAGACCACCCCGGCTCCTTTCGCACGCCCTCCTTGCGCAACGTGGCCCAGACCGGCCCGTACATGCACGCCGGCCAGCTGCTCACGCTCCAGGAAGTGGTGGAGTTCTACAAACGGCTGCCCGGGCAGGCGCGCGTGGGCCACCGGGACCTGATGCTGGAGAAGCTCGGCTCGTCGTTCCCCAGCCGGGACATGGTGCTGTTCCTGCGCACGCTCACCGGGCCGCTGCCCCCGAACGCTGCGCCGCCGCCCGCCGCCGAGGCCGCGGTCAACGCGCCTTGACCTCATCCTCCGCCGCCTCGGGGTCCAACTCGACCTCGTCCGGCTCCGGCGGCGGGTGTTCATGGTCGCACCGCGACTTCGGCGTCGAACCCGGCAGGAACGGCGCGGTCACCGGGTGGCACGTCGAATTCACCAGCGCGCCGCTCTCCCGGCAGATGCTCCTTCGCACCACCCGGCTGCGCGCCGAAAAGCCGGCGAGGGCTTCGCCGTCTTCGCCCACCGCGCGCGCCATCCAGCTGCCCCACAGGGGCGCTGCCAGCTCCATCGCGGTGCCGCCCACCTTCCTCGGCTGGTCGAACCCGAGCCACACCGCCATCGCCACCTTCGGAGACGCGCCCACGAACCACAGGTCGCGCTCCTTGTCGGTGGTGCCCGTCTTGCCGAAGGCCGGGCCCTTGTATCCCGGGCGCCCCTCGCGGCCGCGGGTGGTGCGGCCGGTGCCCTCTTCGATGACCAGCCGCATCAGCTCGCGGGTGAGCAGCGCTGCATCTTCATCCAGCACCCGCTCCTGCGCCGTCGGTGGCCCGAGGTGCGCCGTGCCCGAAAGGTCCTGCGCGTGCAGCACCGGCGTGCCCGCCAGCCTGCGTCCGCCGTTGGCGAGGACGCCCGCGAACTGCGCCATCTCCAGCACCGTCACCTCGGCTTGACCCAACGACAGGCCCATCTCCTCCGGATACGCGGACGTGTCGAAGCCGAGCTCCGCCGCGAAGGCGATGAGCGGCGAAGGCCCCCCGAGCTCCTCGAGCAGGGACGCGGTGGCCACGTTCTGTGACCAGACCAGCGCGTACGCCAGGGACGCGGTGCGGCTGTAGCGCCAGTTGATGTTGCGCGGCCGCCACGGGCCCTGCGGGGTGTCGAAGACGCGCAGGTGGTTGGGCTCGGTGGTGGCGGCGTTGAACCGCATCTTTCCGTCGGCGCTGCGCTGGGAGAAGGCGAGCGCATAGACCAGCGGCTTGAAGGAGCTGCCGGGTTGGCGGCGCGCCTGCACGGCCCGGTTGAAGTCCGCGGCCCCGAGCCCCTCTCCTCCGTAGAGCGCCAACAGCGCGCCGGTGTGTGGGTCGAGCGCGACGCCGGCGGCCTGCAGCGCGTCGGGCGCCGCGGCCCCTTCGTCGTCCGCTTCGTCGTCCGCGCCAGACCCGCCGACGCCGGGGCCGGTCCCGTCGTCCACCGGCTGGCCGCGGGTTCGGAGCCCCGCCAGCCGCTCAGAGAAGAGCGCCTCCGTCGCCTCCTGCAAGGGGACGTCGATGGCCACCTCCACCCAGAGGCCCCGCCGGTGGAGGACCTCAGAGGGGAGCCGCGCCTCGAGGAACATCCGCGTCGCCGACAGGTATGCCGGGTAGCGCTCCGGGAGCGGCAGGGGCTGAACGGGGACGACGGCGTCCGCGAGCGCCGTCTCGAAGTTCTCTCCGTGCACCTCGTTCATCGCGGCGAGCACGCGGTGGATGCGTGGACGCAGCGCTTCGGTGCCGAGCTTCGGCCCCAGCGTGCCGGGGGCGGGCAGGAGCGCCACCAGCGCGGCGGACTCGGCGGCGGTGAGCTCCTTCGCGCGCTTGCCGAAGTAGTGCCAGGCGGCCGCTTCGAAGCCGCAGACGCCCAGCCCGTTGCGCTGCCCGAGGTACGGCGCGTCCAGGTACATCTGCAGCACGCCCGCCTTTCCCAGGGCCCGGTCGAGCCCGACGGCGAGCCCCATCTCGCGCAGCTTCCGCCACAGCGCCTTTTCGCGCTTCTGCGTCAGGGTGCGCACCACCTGCATGCTCAAGGTGGAGCCGCCCTGGGCGAACCCGCCCTCCTTCACGTTGGCGAAGAGCGCGCGCACCATGGCGCGCAGGTTGATGCCGCCGTGTTCGTGGAAGCGGCGGTCTTCGGAGGCGATGATCGCCTGCACCAGGTGTTCGGGCGCATCCCCCAGGGGCAGGTGCGCGCGCAGCTCCGCGTCCTCTCCGATGAGCCAGCCCAGAAGCAGGGGCTCCATCCGCTCGCCGTCGCGTGGGGTGACCGTCCCCTCCGCTTCGCAGAAGGTGCCCGGCTCGCCGTTGCAGCCGGCCGAGTACCCGCGCGCCTTCGCCTCGGTGATCAGGCGGTCAGCAGGCGCGCCCGTCGCAGGTGGTGGCGCCACGATGCGGCCGGGGAAGCTCCAACCTTTGTGCGTCTGTTCGAACCGGGCGTGCGCGCGCGCGAGCTGTGCGCCCTCCTCCATCCAGCCGTGGAAGATCCACGCGAAGGTCGCCGCGCCGCCCACGAACACCGCCAGCAGCAACGCCAGCCCGAGCCGGCCCCACCGGACGCGTCCGCCGCCCGCCGTGAGAGGCCGTCCCGCCTCTGAGTCTTTTCCCCCGCGCCGCATGCGTGCCCCACGCATGGGATAGGCACGCACACCCTGCGCGCCTACTTGTCCTGACGGTGGGGTTGCGTGGCGCCCTCCAACACACCGCCCTCGCCGCTCCCCGTCTCGCTCAGTCCGCGTTCGGCCTTTGGGAACGGCTTTCGCACCGGCTGGCCGCCGTAGAACGGAGATTCGGTCTCGCGCGGGCAGCCCTGGAGCAGCACCGCGGCCGAGCAGAGAAGAAGGGCGAATGTCCAATGCCGCATGAAGGCCTCGTCGCGAACGCTGTGCATCTGAGGGATGGAGGAGAAGTCTCTCGCCCGTCCGAAGGAGCCCGGGGTCACGCAGAGAACCCTCGCCGCCGCGTCGGATTGCCGCCCGGTCGCCTGCCCCTACTGTCGGGACATGGCTGCGACCCGAAGGGGCAGGGGACTGTGGCGTTGGCCGTTGCTTCGGCAGCTCCTTGCGAAGGACACGGCCGGGTTGGGCGAAACCGCCTACTCGCCGCGCACCGAAGCGTTGCGCCCGCGCACCGAAGACGCAGACAAGGTGGTGCCGTCCATCTGCCCCTACTGCGCCGTGGGCTGCGGACAGAAGGTGCACGTCAGGGACGGGCGCATCCTCAACATCGAAGGGGATGAGGACTCACCCATCAGCCACGGGACCCTGTGTCCCAAGGGCTCGGCGAGCTTTCAGTTGGTGACGGGCGACCAGCGGCAAAAGCACGTCCTCTACCGGCGGCCGGGCGGGACGAAGTGGGAGCGGCTCGGGCTGGAGCAGGCCATGGACATGGTCGCAGAGCGCGTGAAGCGGACGCGCGATGCGACGTGGCGCGAGCAGGACCCGGAGGGGAACCTCACGAGGCACACGCTGGGCATCGCCCACCTGGGCGGAGCGACCCTGGACAACGAGGAGAACTACCTCCTCAAGAAGCTCTACACGGCGCTCGGTGTCGTCCAGGTCGAGAACCAGGCGCGCATATGACACTCCTCCACGGTCCCCGGTCTGGGGATCTCCTTTGGTCGAGGCGGCGC
>CAZQVZ010000284.1:0-7821 GCA_964596895.1 uncultured Myxococcaceae bacterium | reverse complement strand
GGACCATGGGTCCGACGATTCGGCCTGCCAGCACGAGGCGACTCAAGGTGTCCCAGTAGCCATCTGTCTCGGCCAAAATCCGCAGCCCAGGAGATTGATGGAGCGCCCGCATGAACCGGAGCGCGATGTCCGGCGAAGAAGGCTGAGCGAACCCCCTGGGGTGGGTCACCTTCGCGAAGAATTCGTGAGCGCACGGCCACGGGATGGCCCAACTCGCCGGCGACTCCGCGAGCGTCCGCAGGCGCCTTGCGGCCAGGTCATGCCACGGCGTGTCTTCGCGGTGCGCATACACGAGGATGTTGGTGTCGACGGCGATCACCGGCCGTTCACCGGCTCGTCGTCATAGGCGAGGTGGCGCGGCAGGTCCTCCGCCACGTCGGCCAGAAGCCCCCTGCCGCCAGCGGTCACCAGCTCGAGTTTGAAGCTCGGCCGCTTCTTGCGCTCCGCGAGGGTCTTTCGGAGGCCGTCCTCGACCAGCGCCCTGACCGTCGTCTTCTCCCGCGCCGCCACCTTCTTCGCCTCCTCGAGGAGGCCATCTGATATCTCGATGGTCGTCTTCATATGGCTACCCATATTAATCATCATGGCGAGCCATACCCATGGGATGGCCAGCCGCCTGGGGGGCCTGGGGGGCCGGGGGACGGGACGAACCTGGGCTGGCGCCGGTCAGCGCACGGCCGAAAAATCCGTCAGCGCGACGCCCGCCGCGTCGAGCAGCGCGCGGGACTGTGGGGAGCAGAAGGTCTCCAGCTCCGTCTCCCGCTGCGCCGCGTAGCCGCTCCTCACGTGCGAGGGCGAAAAGCCCGGATGGCACATCAGCTCGGTGACGCCCTCGCGCGGCAAGGTCCGCAGCGCCTGCTCGAGTCGCGGCAACGTCCAGTAGGCCTGCGCGCCCGCATCCCCGACGAAGGCGTCATTGGTCGCAACGCCCCGCGCCCGCAACGCCGCCCGCATGGGCTCCTGGATGGACCGGACCGGGAGGCCTCGCGCGCCGGCTGCGCGGGTGAGCCCTTCGAGCACGTTGGGGTGCGTGTGCAGGTGTTTGTGCACGTCCAGGTGAGTCGCCTCCCGTCCCAGCAGCAGCGCGAACCGCTCGAGCTGCGCGTGGACCTCCGCCTCCACGACCTCCGCGGGCAACTCCGACGCGCGGCCTTCGCTGAACCCGCCGTCCACGCGCAGCGAAGAGGGCACCCGCGCCGAGCAGGGGACCCACCGGGCGAGGTTCAGGTGCAGGCCCAGTGAGAGTCCACCCGCCTCGCGCGCCGCGTCTTCTGCGAAGGGCCCGTTCACCATGAAGGTGGCGGAGGACACCACGCCCTCCCGCATGGCCTTCAGGATGCCGCGCGAGACCGCCGGGTCGTAGCCGAGGTCATCGGCGTTGATGATGAGCTTCGGGGGCACGTCGCTCAGTACCCGCACTGCGCCTTGAGCGACGCCGCCTCGGCCCCGAACCGCTGCTCCATGCGCTGGTGGGTGGCGGCCACGCCTGCCTTGTCATTTCCCCGCCCGGCGACCTCGCACAGCGCCACCAGCGGCCGCGGATCCTCCGGCGCGAGCCCCTCCGCCTTGCGGTACGCCCGCTGGGCGCCCGCGCCGTCGCCTCTGCGGAAGAGCACCGCGCCCAGGTAGTAGTGCGCGCGGAAGTGGTCCGGGGCCCGCTGCGTGGCGCGTCGCAGAAGCTCCAGCGCCTCCCCCGACCGGTCCTGGCGGAACCGCACGAAGCCGAGCTCCGCGGCGGCGTCCACGTCGTACTTGCGCTTGAGCAGCGAGCCCAACGCTGAAGCCGCTTCGTCCAGAAGGCCCGCCTGAGAGAGCAGATACCCATGCCGCACCGAGAGCGCGTCCGCGCGCGGCGCACGCGACAGCGCGTCCGACACCGCCCGCGCCGCCCCGTGCAGGTCTCCCTGGGCCTCTCGCAGCTCCGCCAGCACCACGTCCGGCTCCGGGCTCTTCGGCGCCAGCGCCCGCGCCGCCGCGATGGCCGTCTCCGCCCGCTTCCCCTGCCGCGCCAGGATGGCCGCGCGCGCCTCCAGCAGGTGCGCCGTCTCCGTCTTCGCAAAGCGCAACAGCCGCGCGTCCGCCAGCGCCAGCGCTTCGACCGGCGCCTTCGCCGCGAGCAAGAGGGAGAGCGCCTCTTCGAGCTGCGCCGCAGTTGCGTCCTGCGCGCCCGCGAGCTTCGCCAGCTTCGAGATGCGCGCGCCCCGGTCCTCCAGCGTCCGCGCGCTCTCGAGCAGCTCCGCGGCCCTGGGCGGCGGTCTGGTCAGGACCACGCCTGCGCCCCCGGCGATGCCGAGGAGCGCCACGGTCACCGCCACCGGCATCAGCGGGAAGCGGCGGCGCTTCGGCGAGGGGGCGACGGGGGCGCGCGCAGACGGCGTCACTGGCCGCGGCGTGCGCTCCGGCGCGAGCGCGGGCGGCCTGGGCGCGGGTCCGGAGGTCGAAGGGTCGAGCTCGCGCGCCATCCGCACCAGGGAGCGGCGCTCGTCCTCCTCCACGGGGATGAGCCGGTCCAGGTAGGCCGCCACCGCCTCGGGGCGCGCCAGCTCCGCCGCGCCACCCACCGACTCGATGGCGGTGATGAACGCCCTGAGGCTCTGGAAGCGCATCTCCGGATCGCGCTCCAGGGCCATCAGGCAGATGGCCTCCAGCGCGGGAGGAATGGACGGGTCGAAGGAGGTGGGCTTCTTGAGCTGCCCGTCGGCGATGCGGCGGACGACCTCGTCGGGCGTCGTCCCGGTGAAGGGGCGGCGGCCACAGAGCTGCTCGTAGAGCATCACCCCCGCGGCGTAGAGGTCCGCTCGGTGGTCCACGGCCCGCCCGGTGATCATCTCGGGGGACATGTAGAAGAACTTCCCCTTCAGCGTCCCCGGCTCGGTGCCCGCGCCGAGGTTCTGCGCCTTGGCGATGCCGAAGTCGATGACCTTGGCCCGCCCGTCCGCGCCGACGTGGATGTTGTCGGGGGTGAAGTCGCGGTGGACGATGCACAGAAGCCGCCCCTCTTCGTCCATGGCGCGGTGCGCGGCGTCGAGCCCGCGGCAGGCGTCGCTGAGGATGCGAAGGGTGATGCCCAGTGGCACCCGCTCACCGCGCACGGCAGCGTGCCCGCGCAACTCCGCGAAGGAGTGGCCCTCGAGCAGCTCCATGCAGATGTACGGCTCGCCGTCGTGGTGCCCGAGATCCAGGACCCGCACCACGTTCCCATGGTGGATCTGCGCGGTGATGCGGGCCTCGTTGAGGAACATCCGCACCACGTTGGCGTCGTGCCGCAGGTGGGGGAGGAGCCGCTTGAGCGCAATCAGCGGGCCGGCCTTGCCGCTCTCGGTGACGTGACGCGCAGCAAAGACCTCGGCCATGCCGCCGGTGGCGATGCGCGTGGTGATGCGGTACGGCCCGAAGTAGTGCACGGAGCCTGGGATTCTAGGCGGCCGCCCGCAGTCCTCCTACGTGGAACCGAGGCCCTGCCTGCCCGGCCGTCGGACGGAGAGCATCAGACGGGCGCGGACTCGACGGGGCTCTGGCTCACGACGGGGCGGTGCGGCTGGGCGCGGCGCAGCCTCCGGGCGGACGTCACCGACTGCAGGATGAAGAGCGCGATGGCGGCGGTGTTGAGCCATGCGCCCGCCGCGCGCAGGGTCTGGTCGAAGAGGAGGTCCCCACCCACGCGCAGCAACAGCGAGAGGTGGAGCAGCGCGAGGTGCGCGTAGAAGCGCGGCTTGAAGGGCACCGCGAAGCCCAGGACCGCAGGGACGATGACCAGCGCGTGCCCGAAGATCATCGAGAACACGAAGCCCACGAAGTAGGCGTGCAGCATTGCGTCGTAGGGGGGCCCTGCGGCCGGGTTGCCGTGCCACAGCGCCAGCACGCCCCCCACGGCCAGCCATACGTAGCCACCCAGGAGCGCCACCGCGATGTACCGGGTGGGCTCCGCGAGGCGGACCGTCCTGCGCGCCACGTCGTTCGCGAAGAGCCACAGGGCGAGCCCGAGGCTGCCCGCGCCCAGAAGCCGGAACCCGAGGTCCCGGTCCGCGTGGGACAGCCCTGCGCCCAGGAGCATCAGCGCCACCGCCGCCACGAACAGCGCGCGCTGCAGCGGCGTGGGCTGCAACAGGCGGTTCAGCTCCAGCCGCTCCGCGCAGATGGTGAGCGTGAGGAAGCACAGCCACCAGGCGACGACGTCGAAGATGGGCAGGCCGGCCGTCATCAGCACGTTGCCCACCACCCAGGCCACGCCGGCGGCGGTGAGGATCCAATGGTGCAGAGCGCCGTCCATCCAAAGCACCCGCACCAGGATGGCCACCACCACCACGCTGCCCGCCGTCATCAAGAGCGGCCCCAGCGCAGACGCGGTGAACACGGTGACCAGCCCGCCCACCGCGTTGAACAGCGGGGCGAGGTAGCCCCAGGGCTGGCGCAGCGCCACCGCCCGCTCGAGCGCGATGACGGTGCCCAAAAACCCGGACACCATCAGCGGCCCGTGGTCCATGGGCCCAAGGCTCCGCAGGGGCAGGGCGATGCCCATGCGGTACAGGCCCAGCCACAGCCCGACCAGGAGGGTCAGACCTCCCGCGGCCAGCAGCACGAAGCGGATGCGCGACATGGACACCTCCCGGGGGGACGAAGCGGAAGAGAGCGCCTAGCCGTGGTGACCGGCGCAGGTGCGGGCCACGTTCACGCGCCACACCTCCGGCCCCTGCTCGATGTACGTCCACTGGAAGGCGCCCGGCCGCTCCGCCTGGAACTGGTAGTGCAGCGGCTTGGGGTCATGGTCGTTGACGAGCTGGAAGGCCTCGCCGGCCCCGAGGCCATCGAAGGTCTTGAAGATGAGCGGGTGGCGCTCGCGCGGGACCACGGTGCGCACGTCCACCACCGCCTTCACCGCAGCGTCCGCGTCCTTCGCGTCCGCGCGGCGGCCCACGTTCACGCGCCACACCTCCGGACCTGCCTCCGCGTAGTCCCACTCCACCAGGCCCGGGTTCTGCCCCTGCAGTTGGTAGTACAGCGGCTTCGGGTCGTGGTCGTTGACGAGCTGGAAGCCCTCTCCGGCGCCGAGCTCTCCGAAGGTCTTGAAGACCAGCGCGTGCCGGTCACGGCAGACGAGGGGGCGGACATCGAGGACGGTCTTCATGTTCATGGTGCAGCTCCTTGGTGCAGCGGGTGTCTGGTTACGTGTCGAGGCCGAGTTGCCTTCGGGCGGCGTCGGTCATCAGGGCGGGAGACCACGGCGGGTCGAAGGTCAAATCCACGGTGGCCTCGCGGATGCCCGGGGCCATGGTGGTGAGCGCGGTGTGCACCTCGTCGGTGAGGTAGCCGCCCATGGGGCACGCCGGCGTGGTCATGGTCATCTTCACGTGCGCCACGTCGCCCTCGCGGGTGACCTCGTAGATGAGCCCCAGGTCCACGATGTTGATGCCCAGCTCGGGGTCGATGACCGCGCGCAGCGGGACGAGCAGCTCGTTCATGGGTGTTCTCCGGGGGTGAGGTCTCGCAGCGCTCGCTCTACCCGCTGGGGATCCACCCCCAGCTCGAGGGCGGCTTCGGTGACGGTTTCGAACGGCGCCATCGCGCAGCCCAGACAGCTCGCCAGCCCCGCCTGCCGCAGAACCTGCGTCGCGCCGGGGTAGCGGCGCACCAGATCCGCCACCAGCAGGTCCATCAGGGGAGTGGAAGGTCTATTGAGAGCCACGCGGCCAACGTACGCACGAGTCGTGCCGGCGTCTTTGCGCGGCCGCAAACAGGCGAGAGAAGCCTAGTCGGGCAGGTCTTCGGCGCGGGCCACCAGCGCGTGCGGCCGGAGGATGGTGACCTCACTGCGCCTGGAGACCAGCATCCCCTCTTCGGCCCAGGCGGTGAGGGTGCGGCTGACCGTGTACAGCGTGGTGCCGGTCATCTCCGCCAGATCCTGCCGGGTGAGCGGCATGTCGATGCGCACGCCTTCGTCCACGCGCTTTCCGGCCTGGCGGACGAGCCGCACCAGCGCCCGGGCGATGCGCTGCTCCACCCGCTCGGTGGCCAACTCCCGGAACTGCTCCTGCATCTGCCGCAGCCGCGCCAGGGCCATCTTCAGGGCCGCGGTGGCGACGGCGGGGTGGCGTTCGAACAGGGGCCACAATGCGGCTCCGGACCAGCGCGCCGCCACACACAGCTGCTGCGCCTGCGCGGACACCGGGTACCGCTCCTCTCCGAGCGCGGCGACGAGCGCCAGCAGCTCGCCGGGGCCCAGCACCCGCAGCGCCACCGACTGGCCCTCCGCGGACGACTGCAGCATCCGCGCGCGCCCCGACAGCAACAGGTACACCGTGTCCGCGCGGTCTCCCTGACGGAAGAGGTACTGCCCCTGCCGGAAGGTCACCCGCCGCCCGAGCGCCACCACGTCGTTGAGCGCCGCTTCGGGCAGGCCCTTGAAGAAGTCCGAGCCGGCGATGACGGCGGCGTCGCCAGGTTCGAGTGGACGGGACGGAGGCGGCACGACGCCCGGCTTAACACCGGGTGCGCTTGCGGCGCATCAAGCTTGAACCCTTCGACGCGTGGCTGGCTCTCATGGGGTAGCAGGCACATGCACCAGGGAAGGGGTGGCCTCATGGGCAGCGCGCAGCAGGAGATCGCGGTCGGGTTCGGGGACGGCAAGAGGGTGCACGCGCAGGTGGGTAGGCACACGGTGCAGACAGACCAACCCGGGCCTTACGGCGAGGACTCGGCGCCGGCGCCCTTCTCGCTCTTCCTGGCGTCCCTGGCCACGTGCGCCGGGTTCTACGTGCTCTCGTTCTGCCAGAAGCGGGACATCCCCACCGACGGCATCCGGGTGAAGCAGCGGGTGGAGACGGACTCGGAGACCGGCGCGCTCTCGAAGGTCTTCCTCGACGTGGAGCTGCCCGCGGACTTCCCCGAGAAGTACCGCGAGGCAGTGCTGCGGACGGTGGACCAGTGTGCGGTGAAGCGGGCCATTCAGGCGCAGCCGGCCTTCGAGGTCCGCGCGGTCCCCGCGGGCTAGCTCAGCAAGGGCAGCGGCGCCCGGAAGCGCACCGCCACCTCGTGCCGCCACAACGTCTGCCCCTCGCGGCGAACACAGCGCACCACCTCACCTTCGGCGGGGACGCCCTCCGCGTCCGAGCCCGCGAGCAGCAGGCGCAAGGGCAGCACCGTGCCCGGCTCAAAGGAGGCGCCGGTGAAGAGCAGCGCACCCGTCGGGCTCACGTTCTGGATCATCGCCAGCGTGGGCGGCCCCTCTGCGAGCTGGATCTGCGCGGCTTGCAGAGCGACCTGACGGTCACCCTGTCGGCGGTCCGCTGGGGGTGCATTGAAGTTCGGCATGGTGCTCCGGTTATAACCTCTGACCTCCAACCATGAACCGACTCCGCTTCTGTCTCAATGATCGCTGGGTGGAGTTGCGCAGCGCGTCACCCACCACCACGCTCCTGCGCTACTTGCGGGATGAAGCCCACCTTACTGGCACCAAGGAGGGCTGCGCCGAAGGCGACTGCGGCGCCTGCACCGTCGCCGTGGTCGAACCCGGGCTCGACGGCAAGGCCACCTACCGCGCCCAGAACGCGTGCCTGCTGCTCCTGCCCATGCTGCAGGGCAAGCGGGTCTACACGGTGGAGGCGCTCCGGCGGAACGGTGAGGCCCACCTCGTCCAGACGACGATGGCCGAGAAGCTCGGGTCGCAGTGCGGCTACTGCACGCCGGGCGTGGTGATGGCGCTCTTCGAAGCTGCGTACCGCGAGGACCTGGACGCGCCATGGAAGGTCGACGCGCAGATGTGCGGCAACCTCTGCCGCTGCACCGGCTACCGGCCGATACGGGAGGCGGCGAACGTGGTGGCGG
>CAZQVZ010000283.1:0-7844 GCA_964596895.1 uncultured Myxococcaceae bacterium | reverse complement strand
GGTGGTGAGCGGGCGGGCGGGCGTCCTGCTGGGCGGCCTGCGGGTCCTGGGGGCGGCGGCGCGCGCGGGGGGGCAGCGGGTGGGCCCAGGGGCGGCGGGCGTTTTGGCAAGCTCCCGAGCGGCGGCGGTCGGTCGGGTGGTCGCCCGGGCGGTGGCCGGCCTTCGGGCGGAAAGGGGCGCGGTCCCCGGGGGAGCCGCTGATATAACGGGCCGCGCTCTCCCCCATGCGCGCGCCCCTCAAGCTCATCCTTCCGTTTCTCGCGGCTGCCGCCCTCTTCGGGTGTGACGGCGGGCGAGATCAGCTCCTCGCCAACCTCCAGTCCGTGCGGCCCGAGGAGCGGGCCACCGCGGTACGAAAGCTGGCCGAGAAGAGCCGCCCCGAGGACCTCGTCCTCTTCACCCGCGCCGCCAAGGATGCCGCGCCCATCGTCCGGGCGGAGGCCGCCGCCGCGCTCGGACAGAGCCAGGACGCGCGGGTGGTGGACCTGCTCGGAGAGCTGCTCGGGGACGCGGACGAAAACGTCCAGGGCAAGGCGGCCATGGCGCTCGCGCAGATCAAGAGCGACAAGGCCCGCTCGTACCTGACCATGCAGTACGCCCGCCGCGGGCGGTCCACGCGCAGCGCCATCGTCGAGGCGCTCAAGGCCGCCAACGTGCCGGGCGCCATGGCCTCGGTCGTCGCCGCCGAGTCGCAGACGCTCTGGGATCGCAACCTGCGCGCCTTGACCGACGGCTCCCTGCCGGAGCAGGTGGCCGCGGCCGAAGAGCTCGGCAAGAGCGGCCGCGTGGAGGCGGTGGACCGGCTCATCCCGCTCATCAAGAACTCCTACGTCATCCTCGCCGCTGCGGCGGTGCGCGGGCTCGGCCACGCGGGTGACCCGCGGGCGGTGGAGCCCATCGCCGACCTGCTCAAGGAGAACTTCCCCGAGCTGCGGCAGGCGGCCATCGAGTCGCTGGTGCGGCTGGGAGATCCGAAGGCGCTGCCGAGGTTGCGGGAGGTGGCGCTGGAGAAGAGCGCCGCGAGCCCGCAGGCGACGCAGGGCATCGCCTCGCTCCCGGATCTGCCGGAGACGGCGCAGGTCCTCTGCGAGGTCGCCCTGTCCGGCGGCGCCGAAGAGGCGCAGATCGCGGCGCGGGCCATGCGGGTGCGCGGCGGCTGTCCGCTCGAGCCGGTCCTCGAGAAGCTCGGCCGGCGCGGCGAGCAGGCCGCGGCGCTCCACGCCGTAGAGGGGCTCGGGCAGACGGCGAAGGCCGCGTCTCCAAGGGTGATCCCGCTGATTGCCTCCTCGGACGAAACGCTGAGGCTCCTGGCGCTCGCGGCGGTCTCCGAGCTGGGGGATCCGGCTGCCGCCGAGGCGGTCCGCAAGGTCCTCGACGCGGAGCTCAAGCGCGTCGAGCAGCTCCGGGCGAAGTGGGTGCCGGCGCCTATGCCCACAGAGTTCGAGCCCGGCTACGATCCCGCCGGTGAGGCGTTGGTAGGGGGCTCGCCCATCGCGGCGCAGAAGGGCAGGCAGGGAGACCTCTTCGGGCGCATCCGCAAGGCCAACGAGCTCAAGCTCAAGGCCAGCGGCAAGTCCGCCACCGTCCGCACGCCGCCTCCTTTGGAGCTCGTAGACGACGTCCCCGAAGAGGGGCTGCGCACGCTGGCGGCGGCGCTGAAGGCGCTGGGCGCGGTGCAGGCCGAGGGCGCGCTGGAGGTCCTGGGCCCGTTCGCGCAGGACCCTTCTCCCTCCGTCCGCGCCGCGGCGAACGTGGGCCTCACCCTGGTGGGAGAGGCGGGCATCGCCATCGCCCAGCAGGCGCTCCTGGATCCGGTGCGCGAGGTGCAATCCGCGGTCGCCAACGCGCTCGCGGAGCAGGGCGCTCAGGGCCAGGCCACGCTCGCGGAGCTGTTGCCAAAGCTCGCTGCGGACCGGGTGCCGCTGCTCCTCGCCATCGACCGGGCGGGGCCGGACCCCGCCATCACCTCTGCGCTGCTCGCGGTGCTGGAAGATGGCGGGGCGGAGTCGGCGCTGGCGGCGCAGCTGCTCGGGCGGCTGTCGGCGAAGGGCGCAGCGCCGGCCCTGATGCGCGTGCTCGAAGATCCCAATGCCGTCGCCCGCCGCGACGCGCTGTGGGCGCTCGGAAGGACGGGGGACGTGGCGGCCGCGGAGCTTCTGGCCCGCGAGCTCAACCACGACAGCCCGGACATCCGCGCCGCCGCCGCCGAGGCCCTGGCGACCCTGGGCGTCAACCCGCGGCCGGACGCGCTCGACGCGATCAAGGGGGACTACTACCGGCGGGTCCGGCAGAGCGCGGATCCCTCGGGCGCGGACGCGGCCACCGGGGAGGCCGCCGCCGCCGCCGGGCAGGAGTAACCCATGGAGCTCCGGAAGCTGCGCGACAAGGCGGCGGAGACCTTCAGCAAGGGCAGGTTTGCGAAGGCGGCGGAGCTCTACGAGGACTACTGCGAGCGGGACCCGAAGGACATCCAGGCGCGGCTGCGCATGGGTGATGCCTGGAGCAAGGCCGGCGTGCGTCAGAAGGCCATCTCTGCCTACAAGTCTGCGGCGCAGGCCTTCGCGAGCGAAGGGTTCCTCCCCCGCGCCATCGCCGCGAGCAAGCTCATCCTCGAGCTGGATCCGGCGCACCAGGGCGTGCAGCAGATGCTCGCGGACCTGTACGCGCGCCGCGGGACGCCAGCCAGGAGCTCACGCGGTCCGTCCACGCTGTCCACCCCGCCCGTCGCCGTGGCCGTCGCCTCGGCTGACGCGGGGAGTGTCGCGCCCGAGGTCGTGCCCCTCGTCACCCGGACGGTCGAGCCTCTCGAGCTGCCGGCCCAGGAGCTGGAGCTGGGCGCCGCCCGGATGTCCAACGAGGTCGCGGCCGGGGGCAACAGCGCGGTGGTGCCCCAGGGCGCCACCGAACTGCCTCCCGAGCTCGAGTTGTTCGAGCCGCCGCAGCCGCCCGGACTGCGCCGCGCCGACGCATCCCCTCTCCCCCTGGAAGAGCGCCAGGGTGAGGGGGCTTTGGCCGCAGCTCCGGATGAGGCGGCCTCCGCGCAGGAGGCGATGATCGTCACCATCGAGCTCCAGGAGCCGCCCGCGCCTGCCTCGCAGCCTCTGGCCGCAGCCGTCCCCGCGCCCCCCGCCGGCTCGCGGATCTGGATGCCGGGCGCAGCCCCCGAAGGAACCGCCTCACCCGCGCTGCCTCCTTCGCCCCCACCGTTCTCGCCGGCGCCGCTGGTTGCAGACCGCGCGCCGTCCAGCGACATCACCCGCGCGCTCTCGGTGTTCGACGAGCTGTCCCTGGACGCGCCCCTGCGCCCGCCGTTGCCCCCGGAGCCGCCGCCTCACGCGGGCGAGGCGCCGAAGCCTCGGCTGCCCTCCTTCACCGAGCTGGAGCTGGAAGGGGACTCGCTCCTGCACGCGGTGGAGGTGGCGGCGCTCGCAGGGCAGGAGCTGCGCGGGGAGGTCGTCGCGGAGGTGGGCGAGGGCGCGGAGGACGAAGAGGAGGTCTTCAGCATCACCACCGGTGACGAGCCCGCGGACCGGGACGCAGGGCAGCTCCCGCAGATCCCCCTGTTCTCGGACCTGCCGCCGGACGCCTTCATCGAGTTGTTCGACCGCTGCCCGCTGCGCCGCTTCGACGAGGGCGAGCAGGTCATCGCCCAGGGCAGCGTGGGGGACGCTTTCTACGTGGTCTGCGAGGGCTCGGTCCGGGTGGTGCGCGAGCACGAGCAGGGCAGCTCCGAACTGGCGGTGCTGGCGGATGGGGCGTTCTTCGGCGAGATGGCGCTGCTGTCCGGCTCGCCGCGGTTCGCGTCCGTGTTCAGCGCCTCCGCGGACACCCAGCTCCTCGAGATCTCGGCGCCCGTGCTGGCGCAGCTCTCACACCGGTACCCGCCGGTGGCGCAGGCGCTCAAGAAGTTCTGCCGTCAGCGGCTTCTGTCCAACGTGATGGCGTCTTCGGCGCTGTTCCGGCCGTTCAGCCGCCAGGACCGCCGGGCGCTGATCACGAAGTTCCGCTCGCGCGAGGCGCAAAGGGGCGCCGTGCTCATCCGCGAGGGCGGCGAGACCGACGGCCTGTACGTCCTGCTCTCCGGCGAGGTGCAGGTCACCCGCGCGGGGCACGAGCTCGCGCGCCTGCGCGAAGGGGAGATCTTCGGAGAGATGTCGCTGCTCCGGAAGACGCCCGCCAGCGCCACCGTCACCACCTCCCGCCGCTGCTCCTTGCTGCGGCTGCCGCGGGCGGACTTCGACGCGCTGGTGCTGAGCCACCCGCAGATCCTGATGCTGGTGGCGGAGTTGACCGACGACCGGCAGCGCCGCACCGAGCGCGTGCTCGCCCAGACGGCGCCTTTGGGCAGTGAAGTGGCGGTGCTGGTCTAGGACTGGCCGCGGACCTTCGCGAGGTAGGTCTCGCGGTCCAGGATGCCCTTCTCCAACAGCAACTCCAGCATCCCGCGCAGGGCCCGGCCCTGCCCAGCGACGATCCGCTCCAGCTCCGCCACCCGCGCGTGCGCGGCGGCGAGCTGCGCGGCGAGCTCCACCGGGGCGGGTGACCGCTGACCACCGGCATTCGCCCCCACGCCCGCTCCAGCAGGGGCGCTGGTGAGCTCGGTGGGGTCGTATTCGGCCTCGCTGACGCCGAGCTGGCGCGGGGTGGTCACGTCGGAGGCCACCGTGCTCTCGCCGTAGTAGTGCCGGCGGATGGCCCTGTCGATGGCGGAGCTCGGCGCCACCACCAGCCCCACTCGCAGCCCGGTGGTGAACCCCAGTTCGTGGATCTGCTCCATGTTGGTGGGGTCGCTGGTGGCCAGGGTCACCGTCTTCGCCTTCTTGTCGCCTGAGACCGGGAAGACGCCGTAGCGCTCGGCGATGTCCACGCGCAGAAAGCCCAGCACCTCCGGGGAGATCTGCAGCCGGTCCAGATCCACCTGTGGGATCTGGAGCTGGCGGGAGAGGGCGGCGGTCATCGACCCTTCGTCCACGAAGCCCATCTCCACCAGCGTCCGCCCGAGCTTGCCGCCCCACTTGCGCTGCTCCGAGAGCGCGGCGTTGAGCTGCACCTCGTTGAGCAGGCCCGCCTCCATGAGGATCTCGCCGAGGCGGCGCTTGCGAGGCGGTGGGGAAGCCGGGGTGGTCACGGCGCGGGAGCCTAGCAATGGGTTCATGCGGCACCAAAAAAGCGGGGCCCCGCAGGGCCCCGGTGAAACGTCACGCCCAGCCCCTCTCCCGAACGGGAGGTGGACGAAGGCTACGGCTGCGGGCTGAGCGCCTGCGCCTGGCTCTTCTCCGCGGCGGTCAGCGGCTTGGCGCGGAAGAGCTTCCAGGACGCCTCGCCGTCCTTCACGCGGAGCACCGCGGCCATGCCGTGGGACTCGGTTTCGTCGTTGAGCCTCCAGCCCTCGGTGTCCGCGGGGCCGGGGTTCAGGAACAGCGCCCTGGACGGCTTGTCCTGCGCGACGAGGGTGGTCCCCGTCGCAGAGTCCACCGCGCGGGCGCCGGCCTCCTTCACATTGGTGAAGATGCCGAAGGAGATGTTGCCTTCGGTGATGGCGCGGTTCACCTCCGCGTCGCCGATGTTGCCGCCGGAGACCGCGTTGTCCAGGGCCTGCGACCCTTCGCCCCTGGGCGGGGCGTGGGAGATGAGGATGGCCGGGCTCTTCGCCTCCTTCGCCGCGCGGATGGTCTCGTCCACGGTGGACTTCTCGTAGAGGCAGCCCTGCTTGCAGTGCAGGTATTCGGCGTTGTGGTAGCCGGGCAGGGACACCAGCGTGGCCTCGGGGAACTCCACGGTGCGGACCTCGTTGAGGTTCACGATGTGCGGGTGCTCCTTCTGCGCTGCGAGCACGCCGTTGGTGAAGTCCGCGCGGCACTCGCGGTTGCCGATCATCACGAAGGTGGGGATGCCCGCCCTGGCAACCTCGGTGAGGACCCGGGCGATGCCCTTGTCGGTTTCGCCCACGTCACCGGGGATGACGATGGCGTCCACCTTCTCGTCCTGGAAGAACTTCACGTACTTGCGCAGGCCGAGGATGTTGGTGCCGGTGTCCTCGTTGATGGGGCCGAGCACGCCCACGTTCAGCGTGCCGTCCGCGTCCTTGTCCTCGAAGGCCAGCTTGTAGCCGGTGCGGGTGGCGGTCCGCTCGCCGAGCTTCAACTCCTGGGGCGGCTGCAGATCGATGGGGGCGGCGCACTCGCGGTCCGCCTTCGGCTCCGGGGCCTTCTGGGCCTGGGGGGCGACGGGGGTGGCCTGCTTGGGGGCCAAGGCCTTCGGGGCTTCGGCGGGCGGCGTGGCCGGCTTCTCCTTGCAGCCTGCGAAGACGACGGCGGCGGCGAAGGCGGCCAGGGCGCTGGCGCGGAGGGCAGGGCGTGCGGCGGTCAGGTTCATGTCGGAGGTTCCCCTGTGAAAAAAGCACGGGCTACGTACCCCAGCCTGCCGCTCGGGTAAAGCCGCGTGCGAGCTTGTGGGATATGTCTGGGCCCATGTCCGCACTGCGTGCCTGCGCCGTCCTGGCGCTCTGCCTCTGGCTCCCCGGCTGCGCCCACCGCCCCCTCCGCGGCGCGGAGTTGGACCGGGTGTCGCGCCCCGCGTTCATCTCCCGCATCGAAGAGGGCGCAGGTCCGAGGTCCCGCGTGTTCGCCGAGGACCGGAGCTACGAGCCGAAGCTGCAGCGGCTCGATCCGCGCGAGGCGGACCGCAGGCTGGGGGTCCGGCTACAGCAGGCGATGACCCGCTTCGAGGTCGCCGAGCGGCTGCGCGCCACCACCACCGCGAGGCTCCCCGAGGAGCGCCCCTGGACGCAGAGCGTAGATGCGGTGACGGTGGCCAGGGCGCTGCAGAGCTTCCTCGTGGAGGAGGTCCCGGCGAACGCGCCGGACTACGGGCTCTTGTCGGAGTTGGGCGCGGACAGCGTGGTGGAGTTCGTCATCGAGTCCTACGGGATGCGCAGCGAAGGCGGCAGGGCGGGCGTCTTCCTCACCGGCTACGGGCGGATGTTCACGCTGGACGGCGACGAGCTGTGGCGCCGGAGGTTCCGCGCGGACTGGCTGGACTCGAAGCAGGAGCCGTTGGATCCGCTGCGGGTGGCGAAGGAGCCAGACCGCTTCCGCGCAGCGCTCACCGCGCTGCTGGACGGGGTGGCGCTGCAGTTCGCGAAGGACCTGAACCCGCCCAACCGGCGCGGCGCAGCGGACTTGAAGCAGGCGCCGGATGACGCCCGGCCGCAGCGCCCCGCCCCCACCGCGCCGGAGCAGACCGACGAGGTCGATCCGTTTGGCGGCGGGCTGCCGGACCCGGACGCGTAGGCCCGGGTGAGGGCGCCTGTCAGCCCTCGAAGATCGCGTGCTCGGCCAGCAGCACGCCCAGCCCCACCCCGAGGCTCAGGAGCGTCACCGGTACGCCCACCTTCAAGTACTCCCAGAAGCCCACCTTCGCCTTGCCCCGGGCCAGCTCGAAGACGATCAGGTTGGCCACGCTGCCGATGAGCGTGAGGTTCCCCGCCAGCGTGGAGGAGAGCGCCAGCACCTGCCAGCCCAACTCCGGCGCGTCCATGGTCGGCACCCAGTGCCGCGCCAGCATCACGTAGGGGACGTTGCTGAAGATGTTGGAGGCCAGGAGCGACAAAGAGGCGAAGCCGAACGTGGCGCGCAGCGGGCTGCCGTGGAGGAGGGGCTCGAAGAGCGCCCGCATGTCCTCGGCCCAGCCCTCCTTGTAGACGCCGTAGACGACGACGAAGAGGCTGGCGAAGAAGAGCAGGAGGATGAAGTCCACCTTCTCCAGCGCGTCGCGCGGCGGCAGCGTGGACAGGGCCATCACCACCGAAGCCCCGGCGATGGCGCTCCAGCTCATGGGCAGGC
>CAZQVZ010000282.1:0-7851 GCA_964596895.1 uncultured Myxococcaceae bacterium | reverse complement strand
AGACCCAACGGGCCCTCCGGCGTGAAGCTCCTGGACTTCGGCATCGCGCGGTTCTTCGGGGACACCTCCGCCCAGCACACGCAGACCGGGGTGGTGCTGGGGACGCCGGCCTTCATGTCCCCCGAGCAGTGGCAGGGCGGCCGGGTGGACGCGCGCAGTGATCTGTACGCGGTGGCGGCGCTCGGCCGCGCCCTGTTGGGGGACGCGCCGCCGTTCCTGACGGACGTGGAGGAGCGAAGGCCTTCGTGTGTGGACGGCGTGCTCTCCCGGGCCTTGAGCCCCAGGGCCGAAGACCGCTTCCTCTCCGCCGCGCACATGGCGGAGGCGCTGGAGCAGGCGCTGACGGGGAAGGTCCTGGCGCCCCTGCAGCCCCCGCCGCCGAAGGCCCTGCCCAGGGGCTTTGAAGGCGTGGTCTACGTGGAGGGCCAGAAGCTGGAGGTGGAGTGCTCGGACCTGTCGCGCGCGGGGCTCTTCGTGCGGACGGACGGCCCCTTCCCGCCCTTGCGCACCCCGGTGGACCTGCGGGTGACGTTGCCCGGCGGAAACCTGGAGGTTCGCGGCGAGGTGGTCCGCCACGTGGCCGAGGAGACCGCGCGGTCCTGGAACATGTCTTCGGGATACGCGGTGCAGTTCCTCGAGGGCGGCAAGACCCTCTCCGGAAGGCTCAAGCTCCTGTTGGAGCCGCACCCGGGCTTCAAGGCCCCGAAGCCCCCGCCGGTAGACGAAGCGGCCCTGCGGCGGCTCCGGGTGCTCGGCGCGCGCTCGCTCTCGGATCCCTATGCGGTGCTGGAGGTGGCTGCAGACGCCAGCCTGCCGGAGGTCCGCAGGAAGGCGCGGCGCTTGCGCGAAGAGCTCACGCAGCTCGCGCGCGCGCCCTTGAACCAGCAGGGGCGGGAGCTGTTGGTGCGGGTGCAGGAGGGCGCAAGCCAGGCGCTCTTCCTCCTGTGTGACCCGCAGAGGCGCGCTGAGTACGACGCGCGGCGCGGGAACTTCCAGGGCGTGGCCCGGTGCCTGGCGGCGGGGCTGAGCAACGCGGAATTGGAGGCGTTGCGGGAGCGGTTCGCGAAGGACCGGCCGAGGAACGTGGCGCGCGCGCAGTTGCACCGGATCACCGCCGGCCTCCACCAGAACCGCGCCGAACCGGAGGAGGCCCTGCGCGAGTTCGAGCGCGCGCTCACCGAGGATCCGCTGAACCTCGGCCTGCACCAGGCGTACTGGGCGCTCCGGCGTCACCGGCGGGCGATGATAGGGTAGGCCTCACCACTCGAGGTCGCCCATGAGCGTTCGCCCCTCCCGCCCCTCCCTGCCCTCTGCGCCGCCGCGCGCGGACCGTCCTTCCGCTACTTCGCCCTTCTCGCCTTTGCGCGACGCGGCGACGAACGCTCCCCGTTCACCGGCGGGGGACGGGTTCGAGCCCTCTGCGGCCCAGGGCGCGCGCGAAGGCGGGGCGGTGGGTGCGCGCACCGGGCCTTTGGCCCCGCGCCCCTTGCGGATCATCATCACCGGGTACGGGGACTTCGCGGGCGTCTACGACGAAGCCGCCGGGCGGCCGAACCCGTCCGGGGTGCTGGCGCGCAGGCTCGGCGAGTGGGGGCTGACCAACGCGCAGGTGGAGGTGCGGCACCTCGAGGTCACCCACGCGGCGGTGGAGGCGTTCATGGCGGAGGTGCGCGAAGGCCCGCCGGACCTGATCCTCTCTTTGGGCGTCAGCAGCAAGGCCCAGGTGGAGGAGCGCCCCGAGAACTGGAAGAGCGACGCCATCGACGGGCGGGGGCAGCGGATCACCCCCGGCCCCATCAGCGACGGCTTCGACCCGCGGGTGCGGCTGTCCACGGACCTGCCGGTGGCGGCCATCGAGCAGGCGCTGCGCGAGGCCGAGCGCGAAGGCCAGTTGCCCGCGCGCACGGTGGGCACGGATGACCGCGCGCGCACGGGGCCTGACGAGGACTACTTCCCGGACGCGTCCGGGTATCTGTGCAACTACCTCAACTTCCGGCTCACCGAGACCTTCGGAAGGGACGAAGGGGTGACCGCCGGGTTCGTGCACATCACCGCGCAGACCACGGCGGACGAGATCCGCGTCATCGCCCAGGCGCTGGTGGATCACACCGCGCGGCAGCGGGCCGAACAGGTCATCCCCAACAGCTAGCGGACGGCCCCCCCTCCTGTGAATCCCGACCGGCGACTGCGCATCCTGGGTGCCCTCGACGAGGTCCGCGCGCGCGTGGCCGAGGCCTTCGAGGACCAGCAGCAGCCGGCCGCCGTGCTCACACAGGGGTGGGTGGACAAGCGCCGCCTGCTGCTCGCCGAAGACGCGCTCCGGGTCCTGGAGGTGGCGCTCGGAGAGGAGGCTGTGGACGCCCGCGTGTTCGCGGAGGCGGTGGAGGCCTTCGTCCACCGGGCGCGAGACCTGGCGCCGGGGCACGGCCTGGACGCGGCCTCGAGGGCCATCCTCGACGCGCTGGCCGAGGGAGATCCGGAGGCGCCGGACCCACATTGAGTGAAGCCGGTCCTGAGGACCCTCCGGTAATTTGTTCAGCAGGACCTCCCGAAAAGTTTCCGACAGTGCGGAGCGGGCGCCCACAACCGCTCGAAATGTCTCCCTTTGGCGCTGGCACGCAATTCGTAGAGGAAGCCCCCGCGATGAGACGGTGGAGCTCCGACAGGGCGGGTTGGAAGGTGGACTTCGCACAGCGCGTGCGAGAGCAGATCCGCGCGCTGCCGGAGGAGACGCGGGAGAGCCTGCACTCCCGGCTGGGCGAGCTGGCGGAGTTGGCCCAGCTCGCGCCCATCATGGCGGTGGGCAGCTTCGCCGCGGACAGCGCGCCCCCCTTGCACCTGACAGTGGATGACTGCGTGGTCACCTACGTGCTGGACCGGCAGGGGCGCCTGGTGCGGGTCGTCGGGCTCGACACGCTATAGGGCAGGTGGCCGAAGGCTGAATGGCGCGCCTGGCTGCCCGTCCGGGGCTGGGCGAACGCCCGCGCGGCTCTGGTATGGTTCCGGGGTCAAGGTTGACGCCCTCCATGAAGACACTCGCTCTCGCCCTGTCGCTCCTCCCCGCGCTGGCCTTCGCCCAGACCGCCCTGCCCGCCACCTCCCAGCGCGTGGGGGTGCTGCTCATCCCCATGGACCGCACAGCCGAGGCGATGGCGCCGAAGCTGGAGGGCTGGATGCAAGAGGCCGTGGGCCAGTTCCCCGGCGCCCAGGTGAAGAAGACCGAAGCGCTCTTCGGGTTGCCCGGGGACGACGAAGCGGCGGGCTCGCTGCAGCGCGCCCAGCGGGGCTTCAAGGAGAGTGAAGCTGCCTTCCGGGGCACGGATCCGGAAGATGCGCTGCGCAAGCTCGCCGCCACGCTGAAGGAGTACCGGACCGCGGCGGGGGCGCTGAAGGAGTGCGGAAACTTCTGTGACGCGCTGGTGATGTACGCGGTGCTGCTCAGCAAGCAGGGCGACGTGGAGGAGGCGAAGCTGGCGCTGTTGGATCTGATGGCGCTCGACCCCACCCGCGAGATCGACGCGAAGAAGTACGGCACCGACATCATCAACCTCCGCGCGCAGGTGGCGCAGAGCCGCAGCGCCGCCTTCCGGGGCAGCGCCGTCATCCGCTCGCGTCCCTCTGGCGCGCGGGTCTACCTGGACGGTGAGTTCCGCGGCTTCACGCCGCTGACGGTGAACACCCTGCCGGTGGGCAAGCACCTGCTGCGGGTGGAGCGCCCGGGGTTCAAGCAGCACGGCCAGCTCATTGAGGTGACGCCGGACGAGATCGAAGTGCAGGCGGACCTCTCCCCCACCCCCGCGTGGAAGGCGTGGGACGGGCAGATGGACAAGGTGGCGCAGGACGCCGCGCGCGGCTCGGGCGCGGCGCTGACGTCTGCCGGGAAGAACCTCGGGCTGGACCGGGCGGTCATCGGCACCCTCAAGGAGGTCGGTGAGAGCGGCGCCACCGAGGTCACCGTGGGCTACTTCGACCTGCGCACGGGCAAGCGGATCTCCCACCGCCGCGCCGTCTACCAGGGCGACGAATACGGCCAGCTCCAGAGCGAAGTGGCCAGGCTGGTGAACTACCTGATGAACCACACCGCCGCCCGGGCCCAGCAGGAGACGAAGTCCGGCGCCAAAGATCCCCTGGACCGCACCTCCGGCATGGAGGACTGGACGGCCGAAGACCGCGGCGGAAAGACCACCGGCAAGAAGAAGTCGAGTGCCGACCCTTTGAACGAGGTCAACGGGATGGAGGACTGGTGAGGCGCTAGAGTCCGCCGCCTATGCGGACGGTCTTCGTCACTGCCTTCGCCCTTCTCCCCTCGCTGCTCTTCGCCCAGCCCTCCCGCTATTTCGGAGAGGACCCGGCGGTCTCCACGCTGCTGCCCCCCACCTCGGTGGCGCTGGCGGACGAAGCGCCCTCGGTGCTCGTCAATCCGGCGGCGCTCTCGCAGGTGCGGGCCCTGGAGCTGTACTACCTGCACAGCCGGTCCGGCCCCCTCGCCGAGCGCGCCAACGCGCTGCACCTCGCGGACCGCTTTGGCGGATTTCTGGGCCTGGGCGTAGGCATCGAGTGGGTGCGCCCGGGCGCAGGCGGCCTCTACCCTTCGCGGCGGCGGACCACCTGGGGCCTGTCTTTGGGCGACGAGCGCTTCAGCCTCGGCGCTTCGTGGGGCGTGTTCGGCGGCACGTCGAACGCTTTTCTGGACCGGGCCAACACCTTCGACGTGGGCGTGCTCTCGCGGCCGTCTCGCTGGCTGTCCTTGGGCTTCGCGGTGCGCAACCTGAATGACCCGCGCGAGTCGCTTGCCGAAGGGGAGACCCGCGCGCCCCTGCACCTGCCCCGGACCTGGGCGCTGGGCGTGGGGGTGCGGCCCCTGGGCGAGCGGCTCACCGTGGGCGCCGAATACCAGGTGCAGGGCCGCGACGGTTGGGGGGACGGGCAGCTCTCCTGGCTCCTGCAGGCGGAGGTGTTCCGCGGGGTGCGGCTCGGCGCGGGGTACGCCCACGGCCTGGGCGGGTCCGCCGCGGGCAACGCGCTGCAGCTCTCTTTGGGCCTGGACGTCGAGCACCTGGGCGTGACCTACGCGCACCTGTTCGGGGATGCGCGCGACTCCGGCGTGGTGCAGGTGCGCGCCTCCGGCACCGCCTGGCGCTCGGTGGCGCGGCCTTCGGGGCGGATGGCGCTGGTGGACCTGGCGCAGGTGCTGAGCGGCACCGGCGGAACCCTGGCGCTCCTGGGCGTACGCGAGGCGGACGGGTTCACCCGGCTCACCCGGCTCCTGGCGCGGGCGCAGCGGGATCCGTCCCTGGCAGGCGTGGTGATCAAGGTGGAGGCGCTGCCGGACATGGGGCTGGGGCGCGCGGAGGAACTGCGGCAGGCGCTGGTCTCCTTGCGCAACGCCGGCAAGCGGGTGGTGGCGGTGATGCTCACCGGCGGGGATGGCGAATACCTGGTGGCGAGCGCCGCGGACCACGTGCTCCTGGTGCCGCAGTCCACGCTGATGGTGAACGGCATCGCCGCGAACGTGACCTTCTTCGGCGGGACCATGGAGAAGCTCGGCGTGCAGTGGGACGTGGCGAAGGTGGGCGCCTACAAGAACGCGCCCGACCAGCTCACGCGCGGGGAGATGACGGACGCGCACCGCGAGAGCCTCAACGCGTGGCTAGACGTGGAGTACCAGCACCTCGTCAACACGCTCGCCGCCGCGCGCGGGCTGGACGCAGCGCAGGTGAAGGCCGCCATGGACGAAGGCATGGTCACCCCCCGCCGCGCCCAGGAGCTGGGCCTGGTGGATGGCATCATCAACCCGTCCGAGCTGGAGCGCTGGCTGCGCGACAACGTGGACGGCGCCACGCTCACCGCGAGCTGGGCGCCGTTCGGTCCGGCGCGCGGCGAGTGGGGGGCGCGCAAGCGGGTGGTGGTGATCCCGGTCATCGGCACCATCGCCTCCGGCAAGAGCCGGGAGGACGGCTTCGGGTTCGCGCAGGTGGCGGGCGCCCAGACGGTGGTCCGGGCGCTGGAGCAGGCGGCCGAAGACTCGGACGTGGCGGCCATCGTGGTGCGGGTGGACTCGGGAGGCGGAGACGCGCTCGCGTCTGACCTCATGTACCGGGCGGTGCTGGAGGCAAAGAAGAAGAAGCCCATCGTCGCCACCATGGGAGACGTCGCCGCGTCGGGTGGCTACTACGCGGCCATGGGCGCCAACGAGGTCTGGGCCGCGCCTACCACGCTCACCGGCAGCATCGGCGTCTTCTTCATGAAGCCGGCCGCGGGCGGCCTGGCCGAGAAGCTCGGCATCACCCACGAGACCCTGCGCCGCGGCGAGCTGTCCAACATGCTCTCCGGGTTCGACCCGTGGACGGAGGCGGAGCAGACGGCAGCCCAGAAGTGGGTGGACGCCTTCTATGACGACTTCATCACCGAGGTCGCCGCGTCGCGGAGCATGACCAAAGACCAGGTGGACCAGGTGGCGCAGGGCCGCGTCTGGGCGGGGGCCACCGCGAAGGAGCTGGGCCTGGTGGATCACCTGGGCTCGTTCGCAGACGCGCTGCACGCCGCGCGGCGGCTGGGCGGCATCGGCGAAGCGGAGGACTTCGAGGTGGAGATCGCCGGGGAGCCCGGCGGCGTGGTCCCCCGCCTCGGCCGCCTGGAGGCGCGGCTGGAGGCGAAGGTGGTCACGTCCCTGGACCCGGCGCTGCAGGCGGCGCTGAGGGAGCTGGGCGTGGCGCCGTCCGTCCTCTTCCAACCGGGCCTCAAGGCGATGCTTCCCTTCGGGGTGCGCGCGCGCTAGCTTGCCGCGCGTCCTTCGGCCGGCTGCAGGAATGGCCCCGGAGGACATCAGGCGGCCAGACGGATATTGGCCATGAAGGCCCCGTCCCCCACCGCCTGTCCCACACTCGAAGATGAGCGGCGGGCGCCAGGAGCGCCTCGGCCGCGCAGGTACCGATGAGCGAGAACCACGAGCAGGAAGGCCGCGACCCCAACGACAACGCGCCCGAGCCCGAGTCCGACGGCGCGGATGATCCCGGCGACCAGAACGACGGGGGCGGCGGCGACGACGGCGACGGCGGGGATGACGGAGACGACGGCGACGGCGCGCAGGCCGGCGGCGGCAACGGCGGGGGCGGGGGTGGAGGCGGCGGGCCGGGCGGGGGCCGGAAGAAGCGGCGGCGCAGGCGCAGGCGCGGGGCCCAGGTCCAGTTCACGCCGGAGGGCCAGGCCTACCGGATGGTGCAGGGACCGGACGGCCAGATGGCGCAGGTGTTCCTGACGCCCGCCGAGCTCGAGCAGTACAAGCAGCGGCAGGCGCAGGCCCAGCAGCAGCAGCAGGGCCAGCAGGGCGGCCAGCAGGGCGGCGGCGGCCCCGCCCAGGTCCAGTTGATCCCGGTGGAGGGCGTGCTCGACACCGACACCAAGGGCCCCAACGCGTTCCTGCGGCAGTTGAAGCGCAACCTCCTGCCGGCCGGGGACGACCCGGAGCTGCCCAAGAACCTCGTGCAGAAGTTCCGCCTGCGGCCCGGCCAGTACATCAACGCCCTGGGCGCGTCCCGCGGCGGGAAGACGCAGGTCCAGAAGATCGAGCTGGTGGACGGCAAGACCTGGGAGCAGGTGGTGCGCCACCCGCACTTCTCGGACCTGACGTCCATCGATCCGGTGAAGCGGATCAAGCTCGAGCACGGCCACCGGGAGTTCGTGACCCGGGTGATGGATCTCATCGCGCCGCTGGGCAAGGGGCAGCGGGCGCTGATCGTCGCGCCGCCCAAGGTGGGCAAGACGATCATGCTGCAGCGAATTGCCAACGCCATCACCACCAACCACCCGGAGATGCACCTCATGGTGCTGCTCATCGACGAGCGGCCCGAA
>CAZQVZ010000281.1:0-7910 GCA_964596895.1 uncultured Myxococcaceae bacterium | reverse complement strand
GTCGCCGCCGCTGAAGAAGGCGTGGCTGTCGCCACCGCTGACGAAGGCGTGGCCGTCGCCGCCGCTGACGAAGGCGTGGCTGTCGCCACCGCTGAAGAAGCCGTGGCTGTCGCAACCGCCGCTGTCGCCACCGCCACCGCCACCGCCACCGCCGAAGACTTTGCGCTCGCCGCGTCCTCCGCCTCCGCCGCAGACAGGACCGAGCGGCAGCCCGACTCCTCGTGGCTCATCCCCGCCGCGCACGGCGCCGCGCTGATGGGCGGGATGCGGTTGTCCCTGTCGCTTCTGTGGCCGGACGCGTTCAACCCGCTTCCGGTGCGGCGCTCGTTGCAGGCCTTCGGCCAGAACGTGTCGGCACCGCCGCACTTCGACAAAGACCGCGCCCTCTTCGAATCCGACGGCGACCCGTGGGCCCTGAATGTGGTGGGGCACGGCCTGATGGGCTCTGAGTTGTACCTGCGCGCCCGGCAATGCGGGCAAGAGCCTCTGGCGGCGGTCGCCTTCACCACCGCCGCCTCGGCCGCGTGGGAGTACGGGCTGGAGGCGCTCCACCAGCGGCCGAGCGCCATCGACCTGGTGTGGACCCCACTGGCCGGGCTCCTCTTCGGGGAGCTCCGCTTCCAGCTCTACCGGGCGACGGGCTCGGGTGTGGTCCGCGTCTTCGTCGATCCCTTCGGCGAGGTGGAGCGCGCGCTGGGGACGCGCTGCTGACGCCCTCACCCCAACCCTCTCCCAGGGGGGAGAGGGAGTTACTTCCGCTTGATGGCGAAGGGCCCGAACGCCTGGCACACCGGCATCATCGACACCGCGTTGATGTTCACGTGCGCAGGCCGCGAGACCACCCACGCCACGGTCTCCGCCACGTCTTCAGCCGTCAAGGGCTGCGTCCCCGCGTAGACGGCGGCGGCCTTCTCCACGTCGCCCCCGAAGCGGACCTGCGAGAACTCGGTGCCACCGCACAGCCCGGGCTGGATGTCCGTCACCCGCACCGGCGTCCCCACCAGGTCCGCGCGCAGGTTCAGGCTGAACTGGTACACGAACGCCTTGGTGGCGCCGTACACGTTGCCGCCCGGATAGGGGAACTCCCCGGCCACAGACCCCATGTTGACGATGTGCCCGCGCCCCCGCCCCAGCATCCCCGGGAGCGCGGCCCGGGTGCAGTACATGAGCCCCTTCACGTTGGTGTCGACCATCTGGTCCCACTGGTCCACGTCCGCCTCCGCCGCGCCGGACAACCCCAGCGCCAGCCCGGCGTTGTTCACCAGCACGTCCACCTCCCGCCAGCCCTCCGGCAGCCCGCCGGGCCCCTCGCTGCCGCCGAAGCAGGCCTCCACGGCCGCCCGGTCCCGCACGTCCAGGACCCACGGCAACAAGGCCTCCCCGAGCCTTTCGCGAAGGGCCTCCAGCCGCTCCTTCCGCCTGCCTGCGGCAATCACCCGGTGGCCCGAAGAGACGAACAGCCGGGCCATGGCCTCGCCGAACCCGGAGGTCGCTCCGGTCACGAAAATGAGCATGGGCCGGATCTACCGTAGGATTCGCCGCCGCGATGGACGAACCGGTCATCGGCATCGATCTCGGCACCACCTGGAGCGCCGTGGCCACGGTGGCCAACGGGCGCCCATTCCTCGTCAACAACCGCCAGGGCGCGCGGCTCACCGCCTCGCTCGCGGGGTTCGCGCCCGACGGCACCCCCGTCGTCGGCGAGGCCGCGCGGGCGGTCTGGCAAGAGCACCCGGACCACGTGGCCTTCGCCGCCAAGCGCTTCATCGGCCGCCGCTGGACCCCGGACATGGCCGCCGCCGCGCGCGAGGTGGTCCCCTACCCGGTGGTGGGCGGCCCGGACGGCGAGGTCCGCATCCGCATCGCCCACCGCACCCTGCCGGTGACTGAAATCGCCGCGATGATCCTCGGCGAATTGCGCGCGGACGCCGAGGCGCAGTGGAACAAGAAGGCCACCCGCGCGGTCATCACCGTCCCCGCCAACTTCGACGACGGCCAGCGCAACGCCACCAAGGAGGCGGCGCGCATCGCGGGGCTGGACGTCCTGCGCATCATCAACGAGCCCACCGCCGCCGCGCTCGCCTACGGCCTCTCCCGCGGGTTCACCGGCCGCGCCCTGGTGTTCGACCTCGGGGGCGGCACCTTCGACGTCTCCATCCTCGAGGTGCACGAAGGCGTCTTCGAGGTCCGCGCCACCGGCGGCGACCCGCACCTGGGCGGCGAGGACTTCGACAACCGCATCGTGCAGTGGCTCATTGCGCAGTTGCCCGAACACCTGCGGGACGGCGTGGCCCAAGACGCGCTCTCCCTGCAGCGCCTCAAGGTCGCCGCGGAAAAGGCCAAGCGCGAGCTCACCACCCAGGAGGAGGCGTACGTCCACATCCCCGACCTCGGCATCCACTCCGAGGACGGCAGCGGCCAGAAGACGGTGGAACTGGACACCTGCCTCACCCGGACCTTCTTCGAAACCCTCTCCCTGCCCCTCTCCGAGCGCTGCGTCTCGGTCTGCCAACAGACGATGAGGGAGGCCGGCGTCGAGGCGAAGAGCATGGACGCGGTGCTGCTGGTGGGCGGGATGACGCGGGTGCCCCTGGTGCGCCGGTTGGTGGCGGACTTCTTCGGCCGCGAGCCCGAGACCGGCATCAACCCCGAAGAGGTGGTCGCGCTCGGCGCCGCCATCCACGCCAACGAAATCACCTCCCGCGCCGGCCAGGCGCTGCTGGTGGACGTGGCCGCGCACGCGCTCGGGGTGGGCGTGGCGGGCGGGCGGGTGCGCAGGCTCATCCCCAAGAACGCCACCATCCCCACCAGCGTGAAGGAGGTCTTCTACCCGGGCACCTCCGGCCAGACCCGCGCGCGCATCCCCATCTACGAAGGCGAGAGCGAGTTCGCCAGCGAGGCCCACAAGCTCGGCGAGGTGGTCCTCGATGAGCTCGAGCGCCGCCACCGGGGGGAGAACCCCATCGAGGTCGCCTTCGAACTGGCGGCCGACAACACCCTCAGCGTCCGCGCCACCGACCTCACCTCCGGCAAGGCGGAGGCCATCCGCATCGAGGCCACCACCCGGCTCTCTGCGGCCGAAGAGGCCCGGCTCACCGCCCAGCAACAGCAGCGCGCCCAGCGCCGCGCCACGCAGGACGAGAAGGAGGCGCCGGACCGGTTCGCGAAGCTCCTGCAGCGCGGCTCGCGGCTCATCCGGCTGCTCGAGCAGGGGCTGGAGGAGAACCCCAGCGCCGAGGCCCGGGCTGCAGTGGAGGAGGTCCGCGCGGTGGTCGCGCGCGGCCAGGCCGCCGCCGCAGCGAACGACGCGGCGGTGATGTCGGAGGTGAAGGAGACGCTCAGCCGGCTCTTGCGCTGAGGGTCTCCAACAGCGCGTCGAGGTCCACGGGCTTCTGCAGCACCGGCACCTCACCCACGCCCTCTGCGTCCACGCAGGGTGAGAGCTCCGCGGTGACCAGCACCACGCCGCCGGGCGGCACCACCCCGCGGGAGGCGGCCTCCCTCACCAGCCAGTCGCCGTTGTTCAGGGGCAGGCTGTAGTCGGTGAGCAGCACGTCCACCTTTCCGCAGAGCAGGCACGCCAGCCCATCTTCAGCAGAGGCCGCGGTGCGGACGAAGTAGCCGTGCTCCTCCAGCACGTCGGTCACGAGCTCGCGCAGGGGCGCCTCGTCCTCGACGTACAGCACCCGTGTCCCCATCCCCTCACCCATGAGGCAAGCTTGGACACGGCAACCGGCGTGTGCGCCAGGCCGGAGGAGGCTGCTCTCAAAGCGGCCGAGCGAACGTCAGTCGCTGGTGCCGGGCTGCGCGGGGGTCTGCAGCCACTGGAAGTTGTCGATGAGCGCCGTGGAGTCCAACGCGGTGTCGCCCACGTCCCAGATGGCGATCCGCAGCTCCACAATCTCACCCGGCCGGATGTTGCCGCTCGTCACCAGCCACCCGGTGCCGCCGCCGTTGAGGCAGGTGTCCCAGGTGCCCCAGTCGTAGCCGGTCCCCACCAGCTCCTGCGGCCCGAACGCGCAGGAGAGCGTGGACACGTCCGAGTCCCAGCAGACGCTGTTCTGTGCGGACGTCTCGCAGACGCGGAACAGGCCGGTGCCCTTGGCGACGTTGATGCCCACCGGCCAGCGCTGCCCCTGGCTGGAGTAGGTCATCAGGTTCTTGTCGATGGGGTTGGACGCGCCAATGGGGAACCCGCCCGGCGTGTCCACCAGCGCCACCAACTGGTCGTTGTAGTCGGTGCAGACGAACTCGGGATACTCGGAGGAGAGGAAGTTGGCGCTGAACTGGAAGGCCCGCGCGTTGGTAGGCGCGCGCATCCGGAGCACCAGCATCACCGAGTTGCGGGCGAGCTCCGGGTTGCCGAAGCCGCTGGTGCTGCAGCCGGGGGCCTCCGGCAGCTTCCCCGCGAGCTTCAGGGGCGGGGTCCCCGTCCCGAACCAGTCGCTGATGCAGTACGGCTGGGTGCAGGACTGGATGTTCACGCCGTTCCAGTTGCTGTCGTTGTCCACCGACGTCGAGTCCGGTCCCTGGTTGGGCCCGGGGTTGGTCTGGGTGGCGTCCGCCGCAGCGCCAGACGAGAGCACCACGAAGCTGCGGCCCTCCTTCGGCAGCAGGTGCGCGCCGAAGGACTGCCGCACCGAGTGCCCCGTCCCCGAGGTGATGGGCGAGCCGTCCGCGTGCAGGAGCTTCGCGTCGATGACGCCCCAGGTCTTGTCGGCCATGGACGGGTTCTCGGTGGTGGCGCGGCACAGGCCGATGGCGCGCGCGAAGTCCATGGCGCTGCCGGTGTCGGAGAGGATGCCCAGGTCGCAGTGCTCGAGGTCCAGCGTGTCCTGCCCGTCCACGAGCCCATTGCAGTTGTCGTCGATGCCGTTGAACGGGATCTCCACCGCGCCCGGGTTCACCCACGCCGGGTCGTTCCCGCAGCCCATGCCGGTCTGGTCACAGCAGTCCCCGTCCGCCACCGTCCACCCGTCGCCGTCGCAGTCGGTGGTGGCGCTGTTGCAGGCCCCGCACACCCCGTTGAGGCAGGACTCGCCCACCGGACAGCCAACGCCGCAGGCGCCGCAGTGGGCGACCGAGGTCTGCGTGTTCACGCACTGCGCGCCGCACTTGTCGTAGCCGGGGGGGCAGGGGGTGTCGCAGAAGCCGCCCACGCACTGCTGGCCGGGGTTGCAGAACAGGTTGCAGCCGCCGCAGTTGTTGACGTCCGAGTGCGTGTCCACGCAGGAGGTGCCACAGGAGGTGAACCCCTGCGGGCAGACGCACGCGCCGGCCTGGCACTGGAAGCCTGAGAAGCACTGGGTGCCGCAGCCGCCGCAGTTGCTCGCGTCCAGCTGGGTGTCGGTGCACTGGCCGCCGCACAGCACCTGGCCGGACAGGCACTTGCAGACGCCCTCCTGGCAGGTCCTCGCCCCGGTGCAGGCGTTGCCGCAGCTCCCGCAGTTCTGCGAGTCAGACCCGAGGGCGTGGCAGCTGCTCCCGCACCGGGCCTCGCCGGGCGGGCACTGGGTGATGCAGGCCCCGCCGATGCAGGCGGTGCCGGTGGGGCAGGCCCGCCCGCACTCGCCGCAGTGGCGCGCGTCCTGCTGCAGGTCCGCGCAGGTGTCGCCGCAGCTCGCGGTGCCCCCCGGACAGCTGCAGGCGCCGAAGGTGCAGACCCCGCCTTCGGCGCAGGCCACACCGCAGGCGCCGCAGTGGTTCGTGTCCGCGGAGAGGTTGACGCAGGCGCCGTCGCAGCGGTCGTGGTTGGCGCCGGTACACGGAGGCGGTGGAGGCGGCGGCGGGCCCCCGTCGGCGCCGGTGCCGCCGTCAATCTGGACAGGCGGGATGGGGCCTGGATCCGACGAGCACGCCGCGAGGACGACCGCGAGCGCGCACGCGCCCACGAAGAGCTTGTTCCCAATCACGGCGGACCTCCCGGTACCCGAAGCCGTCGCATGGAAGCGCGCGGCGAGTGTGGAGGTCAAGGGAACGGGCGGAATTGCAGGCTTGTCGCGAAGCCTCAGCGGAAAGCTTCAGGCAATGCGGCGCCCGTCCGGCGGCCGGACAGCCACAGCCGGGCGAGCACCCACAGGAAGCGGACGTCGCCCCACAGCCCTCGCCGCCCGAGCCGCCGGGGCCCCGCGAACAGCCGCACCAGCCAGCCCAGCCCCGCGCGGCGGATGACCTGTGGCCCCCGCCAGGTGCGCGCCGCCAGAGGGTCCAGCGCAGGCCCCAGCCCCACGCACACCGCCGGCCCCACCCGCGCGCGCAGGGCGTCGCAGAACAGCTCCTGCGAAGGGGAGGGCAAAGAGGTCAGGACCAGCTGGGGGCTCGTCCGCAAGACGCTCCGGGCCGCGGCGGCCACGGCCTCTTCGCTCCCGAGCGCGCCCGCCGCCGCCGCATGGACGCCCACCACCCGCGCCCCGTAGAGCCGCTCCACCCGCGCGGCCGCGGCCTCCAGGGCCCCCTCGTCGCTGCCGAGCATGAACACCCGCCAGCGCCGCCGGCCGGCCAGAGACATCAGCGGCACGAACAGCTCCCCCGCAGGGACGTCCTCCACCAGCGGCGCGCCGAGCGTCTCCGCCGCCCACATCAGCCGCTGCCCATCCGGCAGGCACAAGGTCGCCCGCGCCAGCGCGTCCCGGAAGGCGGCCTGCCCCTGGGTCTCCGCCAGCACGAGGTGCCCTGCGTCCGGGAGGAACACCGTGCCCCCGCGGCCGGACTCCACCAGCGCCTCCACCGCGTCCACCGCCTCGCCGAACCGCAAGGGGTCCAGCGGGAGCCGGCCCAGGTGGCGGCGCCGGTGCGGCCAGTCCTCGTCGAAGGGGGAGGGGCTCCTCGGCGTGTGCCGAAGCTCGTTGCGGTGGGGGGCTGAGGCCCGGCTCCGGAGGCCTTCGGACGCGCGGCCCGCGCCGGTGTCAGGATCGAAGAGTCGCTCGCGCATCAGCCGCTCACCGCCTCGTCATCAAAAAGGGTGCGCAGGACCCGGAAGGCCCGCTCCGCGTCTTCGGGGTCCTGGCGGTCCAGCAGGTCACACAATTCCTGGCTGGGCTCCGGCGCGCCGTCATCCAGCCCGGCGAAGAACGTCTCCAGGGACAGGTCCAACCCGCCCGCCAGCTTGTGGAGGGTCTCGAGGCTGGGCGAGAGCTGCCCCCGCTCGATGCGCCGGACCGCGTCCACCGACAGGCCGCTCCTCTCCGCCAACGCCTCCTGCGTGAGGTTCCGCGCCGTGCGCATCCCCAGGAGGTAGCTCCCCATCCGCTGCCGCAGCTCCACCGACCCCGCCATTGAATCTCCCCCGCCCCACCGCTCGTCCGCCGGGGCAACAGGTAGGCATCGGCGACGGGGCCCGGCAATGGACGCCCCCTCGATTTCCCGCCGCAGAATCCGCCCGGCGTCAGGTTTCTGAGATCTGCGGCGGCGCCCAAGTCTTCGGAAAGACAGGCGAGAGGCGGCATGCTCGGGGTGGCACATCGGTCGCACCGGCCGGGGCACTCGCGCGCCCTTCCTGGGTGGGCACGAGGCGCGGGGCCGGAACGAAGCGAAGCTGGAGGGACGAATGAAGACCTGGCGGAAGAGCATGTGGGCGGGAGCGGGGGCGGCGGCGACGCTGGCATTGGCGGCCTGCGGCGGCAGCGGCGCGGTGCCGGAGCCCCAGGCGGTGCAGCAGCGGCTGGAGCTGCAAGGCTTCGCTTCCTGCAACGACCTGGAGACGTACATCGAAGACACCGCGGTCCTCGACATGCGGACCACGCTCGAGCAGTCCAAGAAGGGCTACTACGGCTGGTGGGGGCGCGGGGACATGTTCGCCACTGCAGAGGCGGCGCCCAACGCGGCGGCGGACGGAGCCAGCAAGGCCGGCCCCACCGACTACACCACCACCAACACCCAGGTGGCCGGCGTGGACGAGGCGGACTTCGTCA
>CAZQVZ010000280.1:0-7940 GCA_964596895.1 uncultured Myxococcaceae bacterium | reverse complement strand
GTCCGGCTGCACGCGCAAGGCCGGCACCACCGCGTAGGTCATGGAGATGGGGCAGCCGTGGCCGGACTCCACGTGCGACCAGACCTGGAAGCCCGCGGCGCGCGCGAGGTGGGCGCCCTTCGTCCCCTCTTTGGGGAACGCGGCCAGGCCCGCCTCCACCGACACCTTCATCAGCGCGTGGTACGCCGGGTGGTACTCCACCTCATCCAGCCGGTGGCCGAAGCGGTCATGGGTGCGCAGCCGGGGCGTGAACTCGTTGGCCCACGTGCCCCACTGCTGCGCCTCCTTGGTGCCTGCCTTCTTGCCGAGCGCGAAGAGCGCGTCCTCCGCCCAGGCGGCGCCTTCCCGGCGCACGCCCTCCTGCAGGGGAACGTCCAGGGCATAGGCGTCGTACCCCTGGAGGACGGGCGGCTGGTTCTGGACCTCGTGCGTGTCGCTCATGGCGGCGGACGATAGCCAAGATCGCCCGCCGCGCCGAACGGTCACCTTCGTCACCTGACGCGGAGCGACTCCGAGAGGCGGCCCCTACCCGATGCCGCCAATCTGGCAGAGGCACGCCGACAGGTTGCACACCTGACCCTGCGGACAGCCGCCGCAGTCCGACTGGCACTCGCAGGCGCAGGTGTTGGGGTTGGCGTCGAACGTGGGCCCGCAGTCCAGCGCCGCGGTGTCGCAGACGCAGCCGCAGACGCCGCCGCCGCTCTGGAAGACGAACCCCGCGGGGCAGGAGGCGCTCTGCACGCAGGCGCACGAACAGCTGTTGGTGTCACAGGTTTCGTAGCCGGTGCAGGCGCCGCCGCAGTCCGGGGTGCAGACGAAGTCACACACCAGCTTGTTGGGGTTGCAGATCATCCCCGGCGGAGGCGTGCCGCCGCAGTTGGCAGGGCACACGCACAAGTCCGTCTGCGCGTTGCACTCCAGCCGCCCCTGGCAGAAGTCCGGGTCGTTGGGGTCGTAGTACGGGTCGGTGGCGCAGGGCGGCGCGTTGCCGTCCGGGTTGGGCGTGGTGTCAATCCAGTAGCGGTAGGACACCGCGGCGGTGTTGGCGCCTGCGCCTGGGCGGCAGGCCCCGAAGAACGAGATGGTCTGCTGGATGCCGTTGTAGTCGAAGCCGTTGACGCGGCTTCGGGGGATGTCGTCCTTGTTGCAGAGGGCCGCGTTCTGCACCGCGTCCATGGCCACCTTCACCGACGCGCCGATGGCGGGCTTGTCCGTCTGGTGCCCCGCGCCGGCGATGGCGCTGTTGATGATGGCGTTGATGGTGGCGTTGATGGACGCCTGCACCACGCCGGCGGCGCAGTTGGCGGCGGTCTGGCCGGTCACCGGCTGGCAGAGCTCACCGCGGATGCCGCTGGTGGCGCTGATCACGGTGCCGTGGCGGGTGTTGGTCTGGCCCGTCTCCCCGTTGCAGGAGCTCCCCGCCGGACAGACGATGCCGTGCACCGGGATGTTGCGGTTGAGCTTGTTCCGCGTGGTCTGTGCCGCCGCGCCGGTGGCGGTGAAGAACTGCACGAAGTTCTGCACGTTCTCCCAGCCGGACCCGCCCACCGTCGTGTAGCCGGTGGTCTGGTCATCCGCGTCTCCGAGGAGGATCACCACCAGCTCCGCGCCCGGACGCATGGCCATCTGGGAGGCGCCCGGGTCGGTCACGTCGTTGACCGCCTTGCGCGCCGCCCCCAGCAGCCCCTCCGAGCCGCCGCCAGAGATGGTCACCCAGCAGCCGCCGTTCCTGCCGCCCCAGCTCCCGCACGCGGGCTGGGGGGTGAGCCCGGTGCACGTGCCGCTCGAGCAGTTGCTGTTCTGGGTGAGCCAGGCCTTGAACTGCTGCACGTTCGTGGTCCAGCCGCGCAGCTTGTTGATGTTGTTCGTCGAGCCCCCTGCGCCCAGGTGGTACTCGGTGGTGACCATGCCCACGCGCCAGTCCAGCGTGGAGTTGGTGAGCGCCGCCTCCACCGCCGCGGCCGCGTTGGCGAGCGCGCCCTGCGAGTCCGCCATGGAGCAGCTGTCATCCACCACGAAGAGGAAGTCCACCACGCCGCTGCCGGGCTGGAAGGTCTCGCACTGCGCGGCGTTGGCGTCACCGAACTGCGCCAGCGAGGAGCCGCCCGCCAGATCGCCAATGGTGAAGATGCCCGGTTCGATGAAGTGGGCGGTGGGCACCAGCGCCACCAGCACGATGAGCGACTGCGCGCTGCGGCGGACGAGCTGCATCTGGACCTTGAAGGGCCCGTTCACGCCGGAGAGGCCATTGAGCACGCCGGCGCCGTTGCCCACCAGGGCGTTGGCGAGATCGTTGGCGCGGGTCTTCACGTCCCCGCCGCCGGCCTGGTCGTACTGGCCGAACAGCGCCGGGTGGCCGTCCCAGCTCGTGAACGGCTCGGTGACCGGAGACGTGACCGCGCCCAATTGCGCGCGCAAGGCGGCCTCGTCCGCGACCACGCTGCCCGCTGGCGCTGCGCGCTTGTAGACGAGGAAGGCGACCTTGCTGGAGTCGTCGTAGCCCATCATCCCCCGCACCTGGCCACCGACGACGATGTTGGTGAGCTCGGTGAAGGTGGTGGGCAGGCCCAGCTGGATGTCCGGCGCGCCCTCCTGGTCGAAGAGCACCGGCTTGATGGTGTTGACCGTGCAGACCTTGCCCGCGGGGCCCTGGCCGTCCGCAGGGTCGTTGGGGTTGAGCTCGCCGGGCGTGAAGGCGCCGTCCTGGTTGGCGTCTTCGGCGCCGTCCGGGATGCCGTCGCCGTCCGAATCGGGGTGGGTGGGATTGGTGGTGGTGCCGGGGTCCGCGTCCACGTACTGCGCCGGGCAGTTGGTGGCGTCCGGCCAGGTGGTGATGCCCACCTCCAGCCCGTCCGGCAGCCCGTCACCGTCGGTGTCCCATTTGGTGGGATCGGTGCCGTGCGCGGCCTCGCCCACGAAGCCGCCGTAGCTCTGGCCGTCCACCAGCCCGTCGCAGTCGGTGTCGATGCGGCGCGGGTTGGTCTCGCCCGGATCCCAGATGCCGTTCTTGTTGGCGTCCTCCACGCCGTCGTTGATGCCGTCGCCGTCGGTGTCCGCCGCCTGCCAGTTCGTCTCGCCCAGCGCGGGCTCAAAGACGCCGTTGAGGTTCTTGTCCTCGAGGCTGTCGGGGATGCCGTCGCCGTCCGCGTCCGGGAAGTTGTTGGGGCCGCAGTCCGAGGCGTCATTCGGATCCGTCTCGCCCGGGTCCACGACGCCGTTCTGGTTGAGGTCCTCGTGCCCATCCAGGCAGGTGTCGCCGTCGGAGTCCGGGTTCCTGGGATCCGTGCCGGTGAGGGTCACCTCCACTCCGTCACTGATGCCGTCTGCGTCCGTGTCCCTCTGGACCGGGTCCGTCCCGTGGACGTTGCGCTCGTCGCCGTCCGAGAGCCCGTCCCCGTCGGTGTCGGGGTTGGAGGGGTCGGTCTCGCCGGGGTCCACGCGGCCGTTCTTGTTCGCGTCCTCTTCGCCGTCGGAGAGCCCGTCTCCGTCCGTATCCGCGACGGTGGGCTGCGTCGTCGTCGAAGGGTCCTGGTCACCGGCGAAGTTGCACGACGGGTCCACCGAAGAGGTGCGGCCGAGCTCCACGCCGTCGAGGATGCCGTCGCCGTCGGTGTCCCAGTTCGCGGGGTCCGTCTTCAGGCCGCCGGCGTAGGTGGTGGCGAACTCCTCCGCGTCCGTCAGCCCGTCGCAGTCGGAGTCCTTGATGGGGTTCTCGGGATCGAACGGGTCCACCACGATGGGCAGTCCCGCATCGTGCCCGGCGTCTTCGGGGTCACCGCCGCCGTCTGTGTTGGGGAGCACCCCGGAGTCGACGCCACCATCTTCGACCGGCTCGGGGTCCGCCGGATCGCAGCTGCATCCCGAGAGCACCGCCGCGCACAACACGACGAGGGCCCATCCACGAAACTGAGTCATGCCTACGACCTCTTCACTTTCTTTCGGGCGCGACGGCGCGCGCAGCCAGAATTCCCGCGCCGAGTATAGAACCAAGGGACGCTTCGGCGAGAAGGCTGTCGAAGCTATCTCCGGGCTTCGCGGGCTTTGCCGACGAGCCCGCGGTACAGCCCGAGGTGGGCGGGCACGGTGTGGATAAGTAGTTCCGGGTGCCACTGCACCCCCACCGCGAAGGTGTGCTCCGGAGACTCGATGGCCTCCACCACCCCGTCCGGCGCCACCGCCGACACCCGGACGCCCTCCGGGATGCGGTTGGCCGCCTGGTGGTGGGTGGAGTTCACCATCAGCTGGCCCTTGCCCACGAGCTCCGCGAGCACGGTGCCGTCCCGCACGTCCACCGGGTGCTGGGGCTGGGCGCGGTCGTGCTGCTGCTCATGTTCGCGCGCAGAGGTGAGCTCCCGGCGGATGTCCTGGAAGAGCGAGCCGCCGAGCACCACGTGCAGCAGTTGCATCCCGCCGCAGACGCCCAGGACCGGCATGTTCCGCGCGAGCGCCCGGCGGATGATCTCCGTCTCGAAGGACGTGCGCGAGGGCTTGAGGGCGCCCAGCCCCTCCCGCGCCGCCTCTCCATAGGCCCCGGGCGGAATGTCGAAGGCGCCGCCGGTCACCACCACGCCGCTGACGCGGTCGAGGTAGAGGTCGATGACGGCGCTCTCCTCCGTGTAGGGCAACACCAGCGGCAGCCCGCCCGCGCGCAGCACCGCGTCCGCGTAGGCCACCTTGAGCTCATAGCGCGGGTGCGGCGCCTCGGCGGTGACCGCGGACACGTCCGGGGTGATGCCGATGTTCGGGCGGCGCGGGTGGCCGCCGCGGCGCGACCCTCGGGCGAAGTCTCCAGGCTGGGGGGGCGTCATGTGTGCCGGGATGCTAAGCGCCCCGCAGCCCTTCGTCGAAGGACTGGCAGAGCAGCCGCGCCCGCTCGGCCGGCGCCTCCGCCAACAGGAGGTCCCCCCCTACCGCCGCCGCGTGCGCCCCGGCGATGGCGACCTCCCGGATGTTGGCGAGCCCAATCCCGGCGATGGCGACGACGGGCAGGGGGCTGCGCGCCACCTCCCGCCTCAGGCCCTGGAGGCCCAGCGGCGGATGCGGCACGCGCTTGGTGGTGGTGACGAAGATGGGCCCCATCCCCACGTGGTCCGCCCCTGCCTCCTTCGCGGCCTTCGCGCCGTCTGCGCCCCGCACCGTCACCCCCACCAGGCGCTCCGGGCCGAGGAGCATGCGGGCATCCTCCACCGGGAGGTCCTCGTCCCCCACGTGGACACCGTCCGCGCCGCACAGCAGGGCCAGGTCCACCCGGTCATTGATGATGCAGACCGCGCCCTTCGCCCGGCAGGCCCGAACGACGTCCCGGGCGGCCGCCAACGCCTGCCGGAGCGGGGTCTGCTTCATCCGCAGCTGAAGGGTCTTCGCGCCCCCGTCCAGCGCCCACTGCGCCTTGGTGAGCAGCGGCACCTCCGGCCGAAGACCGTCGTCGATGAGGGCGTAGAGACCACGGGGCAGAGCGGGCGTTGACACGGGCTGAGCGTGCTATAGGGTGGCGCGCCTTTTTCCAACGAATTACAGGAGCTTAGTCATGGCGGAGAACATCGATCCCCGGCACCTCGATAAGCGCACCGCAGAGCGCTACATCCGGATGGGTCTTCTGGACGAGAAGGTATGGGAGAGACACCTGAAGAGCCTCGACGACGCTTCGGACAAGGCCGCGCCGGTGGAGACCGCCATCGCCGGTGAGGAGCGGGAGGACGACGAGGATCAGGCGTGAGCGAGAAGCGCGGTGAGACCTTCGTGATACGCGACCCTGAAGAGGGCAGCGCGCGCATTGACCTCACCGCGTTCTTGCTGGGCCTGGCGTCCACGGCGCTCATCCACCTGGGGCTGGCGGACAACCCGGAGACGGGCACACGCTCGGCCCCGGATCTGCCCGCCGCGCGGGAGATGCTGGACGTGCTCGCCATGCTCCGGGAGAAGACCCGCGGCAACCTCACCGCGGAGGAAGAGCGCTTCTTCGAGAACCTGCTCGCGGACCTGCGGCTGCGCTACGTCGAGGCCACGCGGCAGCAGGCGTAACGGATGCCCCGCCGCATCCGCCACCTGGCCATCCTGGCCGCCGTGCTCGCGAGCCTCGTGGGCACCCTCTCCGCCACCGAAGCGCTGGGCCTGTCCACGCTGGAGCAGCAGCGCGAGGCCGCGGCCGAGAGCGCGATGCGCTTCTCCTTCATGGCAGACCCCGCCGTCACCGAAGCGCTGACGCGGGCGCAGGTCTCCGCCCTGTCGGGCATGAAGGGGCCGCGCGCGCTGGTCCTGGGCCTGCTCGCGGTGTCCTGCCTGTTCGCCTTCGCCGCCGCGGTGCGCCTGGTGCGCTCCGGCGAGCTTCCCCTGGAGGGGCTGCGGCGGATCCTCTCGGGGAGCCTTCTGGCTTCGGCCCTCCTGCGCACCATCGACGGGGCGATGATGGCGGCGGTGGCGCAGCGGATGGGCCGGGCCGCAGCCCCGCTCATCCTCGAAGCCCATCCGGACGCGGCCCAGTTCGAAGGCGGCGCGGACGCCCTCGCCGAGACCGTCCCCACGATGATGCTGCTCGGGGTGGCCGGCACCACCGCGCTCATCGCCGGCGGCTTCCTCCTGCTGGCGCAGTACTTCCGCAGTGACCGGGTGAAGGAGGCGCTGGCGCTCCTGGACGTGGAGCGCGAAGGCTAGATGGCCCGCCGGACGCCGCTCTGGCCCCAGGGCAGAAGCCGCTCCGCCGCCTCCAGGTCCGAGGCCTGCGGCGCGTCCAGATCAATGAGCACGCCGCGCGCGTGCCGGGGCATCCGCACCAGCTCTTCGCGGCTCACGCCATAGACGCGGGCGAGGTGCCCCAACGGCCAGCTCTCCTTCATGGCCTCGAAGGTCTGGTCATCCAGCGTCTCCGGGTCCACGTCCTCCGGCAGCTCTGCGTCCTCCAGCCGGAGCCGCTCGCCGCCCACCTGCTGGCCGTTGCCGTAGCTCTGGACCTGCTCCAGATCATCCACGTCCAGCACGTAGGCGTGCACGGGCGCGCCCAGCTCCCGGGACACCAGGCGGGCCAGCGCGTGGTGCCCTTCATACCAGCGGGCGCCGCGGCGGCCATAGGTGAACGGCGCGTCATACGCGAGCCGGACGACCTTGCGGTGCGGCAGCGCAGAGATGAGGAGGGACACCTCGCCACGGTCGGTGACGCCGTCTTGCGGCAGGGCCCGGCGAGCGAGCCGAACCAGCGTCCGGGCGTCCAACGAGTCCAGCCGGCAGAGATAGCCGCCGTGGCTTTCCAAGACCTTCTTGCCTCCCCCCGGAAGTGGGCGGCGGTGTGTACCCCACGCACGCGCGCCTTGCCAACCCTCCCCGCCCGCTTACGTTCGAGGGGCCATGCGGATCGACAAGTTCACCATCAAAGCGCAGGAGGCCATCCAGGCGGGCCAGGGGATCGCTCGCCGGCAAGGTCACCCGGTCTACGAACCGGAGCACCTCTTCAAGGCGCTGCTCGCGCAGGAGGACGGGCTGGTGGTCCCGGTGCTGCGAAGGGTGGGCACCGATACGAAGCTCGTGGAGTCGCGGCTGGACGAAGTGCTGGCCCGGTACCCGAAGGTCTCCAGCGGCGAAGGGGGTTCGCTCAGCCCGAGGCTGGTGAAGCTCTTCGACAAGGCGGAGGACGAAGCGCGCGCGCTCAAGGACGAGTTCACCTCTTCGGAGCACCTGCTCATCGCGCTGGCGCAGGACAAGGCGGGCGCGGGCGAGGTCCTCAAGTCCTCCGGCGTCACCCGGGACCGGGTGATGAGCGTGCTCAAGGACGTGCGCGGCGGCGCGCGGGTCACCTCACAGGAGGCGGAGGACACCTACCGCGCGTTGGAGAAGTACGGGCGGGACCTGACGGAGCTCGCCCGGCAGGGGAAGCTGGATCCGGTCATTGGCCGGGACGAGGAGATCCGCCGGGTGGTGCAGGTGCTCTCGCGCCGCACCAAGAACAACCC
>CAZQVZ010000279.1:0-7950 GCA_964596895.1 uncultured Myxococcaceae bacterium | reverse complement strand
GCCCCGACAGCCGCTTCCACTTGGACTCCGCCGCGGCGATGAACTGGTCAATCATCACCTGGGCGCCGTTGGCGAAGTCACCGAACTGCGCCTCCCAGATGACCAGCGCGTCGGGGTAATCCAGCGAGTAGCCGTACTCGAAGCCCAGGCAACCGAACTCCGAGAGCGGGCTGTTGAAGACCCGGTACTGGCCCTGGCCTTCGCCCAGGTGGTCGAAGGGGATGTAGCGCTGGCCGGTGACGTTGTCCTTCCACACCGACTGGCGGTGGCTGAAGGTGCCACGCTCCACGTCCTGACCGGTGAGCCGGATGTGGTGGCCTTCCTTGAGCAGCGACCCGTACGCGAGCCACTCCCCCGCGCTCCAGTCCAGCGCCCGCTCGCCGCGGACCATGGCCTGCCTTTGGCCGAGCACGACGTTCACGTTCTTCTGGACGGTGAAGCCTTCGGGCGGCGTGGAGAGCTTCTCCAGGAGCGACACCAGCTGCTCCTTCGCCACGCCGGTGTCCGGCTGCGGGACCTCCGAGTCCGCGCCGCCGCGGTAGGTCTTCCACAGCCCTTCGAGCGCCGAAGGTTCGCGCAGGAGGTTGTCGCTCTTGGCGCGGGTGAGGGCGGCGTCGAATTCGTCCAGGCACCGCTGCTTGATGCCGTCCGCCTCCCCCTGGGTGATGCGCCCGCGGCGCACGAGGTCCTGCGCGTACAGTTCGCCCACCGGCTGCATCTGGTCGATGAGCTGGTACATGAGCGGCTGCGTCATCCGCGGTTCGTCGCCTTCGTTGTGGCCGTAGCGGCGGTAGCAGACCAGGTCCACCACCACGTCGCTCTTGAACTCCTGCCGGTACTGCGTGGCCAGCCGCATCACGTGAACGCAGGCCTCGGGATCGTTCCCGTTCACGTGGAAGATGGGGATGTCCAACATCTGCGCCAGGAGCGTGGAGTAGAGGTTGGAGCGGCTCGACTCCGGGTCGGTGGTGAAGCCCACCTGGTTGTTGATGACGAGGTGGATGGTGCCGCCGGTGGTGTACCCGGGCAGCTCCGACAGGTTCAGCGTCTCCGCCACCACGCCCTGGCCCGCGAACGCCGAGTCGCCGTGGATGAGCAGCGGGACCACCCGGCCCCGGTCTCCGTCGCCGGTGCGGTCCTGCTTGGCGCGCACCCGCCCCTCCACCACCGGGTTTACCGCCTCGAGGTGCGAGGGGTTGAAGGCCAGGGACAGGTGGATCTCGTGGCCGGAGGCGGTCTCGTAATCCGACGAGAAGCCCATGTGGTACTTCACGTCGCCGCGGCGCAGGTACTTGCGCGGGTCCCGCGGCCCCTGGAACTCGCTGAAGATCTGGTCCGCGCGCTTGCCCATGATGTTGCTGAGCACGTTGAGGCGGCCGCGGTGCGCCATGCCAATGAGGAACTCGCGCGCCCCCAGCTTGCCGCCTTCATCCAGCATGGCGTCCAGCATGGGCACCAGGGCTTCGCCGCCATCCAGGCTGAAGCGCTTGGCGCCGAGGAACTTGGTGTGCAGGAAGCTCTCGAACGTCTGCGCGTAGAAGAGCTTGGTGAGGATGCGCCGCTGCTCCTCGACGTCCGGCTCCCGCGTGTTCGCGCAGTGCTCCATCCGCGGCATCAGCCAGCGGCGCCGGTTGGAGTCCAGGATGCCCATGAACTCCACACCGATGTGGTGCGAGTACGTGCGGCGCAGCCGGTTCACCAGGTCCCGGAGCTTCACCTCCCGGGAAGGGAAGACCTCCGAGGACTCCACCACCTGGTCCAGCTCCTGCTCGGTGAACCAGCCCGGATCCATGATGGCCATGTCGGCCACGTTGTGGAGCTTCCGGCGCGGACGCCCCAGCGGATCCAGGCGCGCGCGCAGGTGGCCGCGGAGGCGGAAGGCGTAGACCGCCTGCGCCACCTTGGCCTGCAGCACCATGCTCTTCGCGCCCAGCCCCTGCACGGTGGCGCCGAGCGCCCGCTCCGTCTGCTTCGACGCCTCCGGCGGCTTGAACGCCGCGGGCGGCGCGGGGTCCTCTTCGACCGCGAGGCCCCGCCCGTTCACGTAGATGGGGCGGCCGAACCCACGCTGCTTCTCGAAGAGTTCGCGCCAGCTCTGATCCACCGAGGCCGGGTCCTCGAGGTACCGCGCGTACAGCGCCTCGATGAAGTCGATGTTGGCCCCGGAGAGGAACGATTCCTGGAAGTCCGACATGGCAGTGGCGCTCCTTTTACCCAAAGGGCGCAGCTTGGACAGATCATTGTTCCGCTGCATCGATGTTCAGTAGGCCGGAATGTCCGCCACCGCGAACGGACTTTCGCCACGGCCGGGTGGTGGTAGATCGCCCGCTCCGTCGTCTGGCAGGAAAGGGAGCCATGCTGCTCAAGGGCAAGAAGATCCTGATCACCGGTGTCCTCACGCCGCAGTCTCTGGCGTTCGGCATTGCCGAGCTGGCCCAGAAGGAGGGGGCGGAGATCATCCTCACCGGCTTCGGGCGCGCGCTCTCGCTCACCCAGCGCAGCGCCAGGCGCCTGGACCCCCAGCCGGAGGTCCTCGAGCTCGACGTGACCAACCCCGAGCACTTCGCGCAGCTCACGAAGTCCCTGCAGGAGAAGGTCGGCGTGCTCCACGGCGTCCTGCACGCGGTGGCGTTCGCCCCGGAGGACGCGCTCGGCGGCAACTTCCTCAAGACCCCCTGGGAGAGCGTGGCCACGGCGTTCCGCATCTCCACCTTCAGCCTCAAGGAATTGGCGGTGGCGTGCCTGCCGGTCATGAAGGAGGGCGGCTCCATCATCACCCTGGACTTCGACAACCGCGTGGCCTGGCCCATCTACGACTGGATGGGGGTCTGCAAGGCGGGGCTGGAGGCCACGGTGCGGTATCTGGCGCGGGATCTCGGCAAGCACAACGTCCGGGTGAACGCGCTCGCCGCCGGCCCGCTGACCACCATGGCCGCCAAGAGCATCCCCGGCTTCGCGGTGCTCGAGCGCAACTGGACCAAGCAGGCGCCCCTGGGCTGGACCGCGCGCAACAGCCACGAGTTCGTGTCCAAGTCCGCGGTGGCGCTCCTGTCGGACTACTTCCCCGCCACCACTGGAGAGATGGTGCACGTGGACGGCGGCTACCACGCCATCGGCGCCGCGCCGGTGGAGGCCTTCGCCGCGGAGGACGCTGCCGCGGAGGCCGCAGCGGCCGCAGCAGCGGAGAAGGACGCCTCCTGGAAGCCTCCCCCCGAGCGCTCCTGAGCGCTGGAGGCGCAGGCGCGCGCTACCAGTCCGCGTAGAGCGCGGTCACCCGGTGGTTGGTGGCGTCCACCAGGTACACGTACCCGCCTTCGCCGTACGCCACCGTCAGGGACGAGGTCCCGCGCGGGTAGCGGTACACGTACGCGGGCGCAAGGTCCGGCCCCAGCGCCACCACCGCGCGGCCGAAGTGGTGGGTCCACCCGGCGAAGAGGACGCGGTCATCTCCGAACACCGCCGCGTTCACCTGCGTGGTCTCCAGCCCCTCCGACGCCTTCTGCAGGAAGGTCCCGGGCAGCACCGCCGACCCCACCGGGTCCTCCGACGACGCGTCGAAGACCTCGAGGCGCGTCTGCCCGTTGGCCGAAGTGGCCGTGACCACCGACCCCGAAGGCCGCGCGAAGAGCAGCGTGCGGTCACCGGTGTGCATCACCCCGGGGCGAAAGCCGCTCCCGTCGAGGAAGCGGGTCACCCGCTGGCCTTCACTGTCGAGGTGGGCCACCGCGAAGCGCCCGGTGTTGCCCACCGGGAGGACCCGGCTCAGCTCGGGCACGTTGGGGTTCACGTCTGCCAGGGCCGGCGCCGAGATGCTCTGCCCGTCCCAATACAGCGCGAGGTCGTTCACCCGGCCGGCAGTGCAGGCCGCGAAGTCGAGGCTGACCACGGCGCCTCCGGAGACCGTGGCGAGCTGCGCGGTGTAGGCGTTGGTGACGAGCTGGCCCAGCTCCTGACTGTCCGCGCCGCCGAGGCAGCGGTACTGGAAGCCGGGCGAGGTGCAGGAGCCGGCGGCCACGTCCTGAACGCAGGTGCGCTCGGGCAGCCTCGCCAATGGGCCGGTGCCCAGATCTCCCTTCTGGAGGGTGACTCCGGTCCAGTCGACAAGCTCGTGGTGCGGGGGGCCGCTCCCTTCCGCGCGGTTGAGGATGGGCCGACCGTCGTGCGCGAACCCGCGCCCGGTATCGGTGGGCGACAGCGGAGGAAGGGAGAGCTCGCCGGTCGCGGCGTCTATCCGCGCAGGAATCCACGGCCCGGTGGGGTCCTCATCCTCCATGGCCAGGGCCACGGACAGCCCGGTGGCGGTCCCCACCGGCTGGCGGTCATCCGCGTCCGGGACGATGAGCTGCGCGGGGAGGTCCCGCTCCCATGCCACCACCGAGGTCACGACCTCCCGGGTGAAGGTGAGCTCGTTGCCCACGTCGGTGCGCGCGGTGATGGTGACCTGCACCGGCCGCTCCACCGCCTCCAGGACCGACAGCGGCGGGGCGCCGCTCCCGGACCACGCCGCGGCGCCGATGGGCGGTGGCAGGAAGGTCGCCACCCATTCACCGCCAGCGCCTGGGGTCACCGGCACCGCCGCGCCGTCCACCTGCACCAGCGGTGGCGCGGCCAGGGCGCTCTCAGAGAAGAGCCGCACCTCCACCGGCGCGTTGGGACGCACCCGCGCCGGCAAGAGGGCGGTGAGCTGCGGGAGGTTCCGGTCCAGGGTGAACGAGACCTCGGCGGTGCTGCTGTTGCCTTCGCCGTCGGCCGCGGTGGCGAGCAGGTGCACCCGCGCCTGCGTCACCTCACTGCTCCCCAGACACAAGGAGAGGTCCACGTCCGCTTCATACGGCGCGGTGGTCCACGCGTGCAGCGGGCGCCTGTCGCTCTCGTCCTCGCGGCCACAGAGGATGGCCACCGAGGCCACCCGGTCTACGTCCTCTGCGGTCAGGGACACCCGCCAGCGGAGGGGGAGGATGTCGTCCGCGCGCGGGCTGTCGATGCGCAGGACAGGGCCGCCGCCGCGCTCGAGGGCGCTGGCATCACCCGCCAGGGGCCGACACGCGCCGAGCGCGCCCAGCGCGAGCGGGAGGAGGAGGAGGAAGAGGTGCTGCCTTTTCATGAGGGGGTCCCGTCCTTCGACCGCCGGCCCTTTCAACGCAACTGGAGTATAGAGTGATTCACACCGTGCGAAACGCGCGCTTTGTCATCATGGGTTGGGTGCTCGCCACCGCGGCGTCGCCCGTGGCCTTCGCCGAAGAGGCGGAGGCACAGGCGTCCACGAACGTCCTGGCGGTCCTGGACATGGAGGCGCGCGGCGCCACGCCAGTGCAGGCGCACGCGATGACGCTCGCCATCGTCCGGGGGCTGCGGCAGCTGGACGTGTTCACCGTGCTGAGCGCCGAAGACGTCCGGCAGCTCCTCGCGCTCGAGCGCAGCCGCCAGCTGCTCGGCGGGGGCTCGGACGGCGACGCCCTGGGCGCGCTCCGGGAGGCGCTGGGGGCCCGCTACGTGGTGGCCGGCACGGTGACCGCGCTCGACGGCGAGTTGCAGGTGGAGATGCGGCTGCTCGACAGCACCTCCCAGATGGTCCTCAGCGAGAAGGCCATGGGCCCCGCGCGGGTGACGACCCTGGCAAGAGACGTCCCCGGGCTCGCGCAGACCCTGGTGGCGCCGCTCCTGGAGGGGCAGCAGGGACAGCTGCTGGTCCGCGCCAGCGAAGAGGCGGCGGAGATCCGCGTGGATGACGTGCTCCGCGGCTCCACGCCACTACAAGAGCCGCTGCTCCTGCCGCGCGGCACGCACCGGCTGGAGGTGCGCAAGGACGGCTTCATCGCCCAGCTGCGGCCGGTCCGCGTGGAGCCCGCGCAGCTCGCAGTCGAGGACGTGCGGCTGTCGCCTTCGCCGGACTACGCGCAGGCGTACAGGGCGCGCCACCGGCGCTCGCGGGTGGGGGCGTGGCTCCTGTCCGGCGTGGCAGTGGGCGCGCTGGGCGGGGCGCTGGTCCTGGACCGACAGGTGGAGCGCCGCTACCAGGACGAGTTCCTCCCCATGCAGTCCGCGCTCCTGGGCACTGGCGGTGAGGGCTACCTGGGCACCGCGCGGACACAGTACGACCAGTGCCTGCAGCAGGGACGCGCGGGCTGCACCGCGGCCTTCAACGGCACCAGCGCGGGGATTCGCCGCGACCAGGGGCTCACCATGGGGCTCGCCGGGGTGGGGCTGGCCGCGGGCGGGGTGGCCACCTACCTGTGGCTCACCGGCGAAGACCCCCAGCGCTACAGCCGGCTGGTGGCCGCGCCGTCGTTCGGAAGCGGGACCGGTTTCGCGCTCACCGGTGGGTTCTAGACGCGTTGTCTGGCGCTCACCCGATGGCGGGCTTGCCGTTCTCGAGCACCACCCTGGCGGTGCCGCCTTCCTTCAGGTTCCCGAAGAGCAGGGCTTCAGCCAGCTTGCGCTTGAGCTCCACCTCCACCAGCCGTCCCATGGGCCGGGCGCCGAACTCTGGCTGGTAGCCGTGCTCGGCGAGCCACTCGCGGACCTCGTCCGAGACCTCGAGGGTGACGTTCTTCGGGGCGAGCGCGGCGCGCAAAAGGCCCAGCTCCTTGTCCACCACCTTGAGGATGACCTCCTTCGACAGGCCGCCGAAGAGGACCCACCCGTCGAGCCGGTTGCGGAACTCCGGGGTGAAGGTGCGTTCGATGGCGCGCTTCGCCTTCGACCCGTCCAGGGTCATCTGCCCGCCGAAGCCGATGCTGCGCGCCGCCATGTCCTGGGCGCCGGCGTTGGTGGTGAGGATGAGGATGACGTTCCGGAAGTCCGCCTTGCGGCCGTTGTTGTCGGTCAGGGTGGCGTGGTCCATGACCTGCAGCAGGATGTTGAAGAGGTCCGGGTGCGCCTTTTCGATCTCGTCGAGCACCACCACGCTGAACGGGTGCTTGCGGACCGCGTCCGTGAGCAGCCCGCCCTGGTCGAAGCCCACGTAGCCCGGCGGCGCGCCGATGAGCCGGGACACGGTGTGCTTCTCCGAGTACTCGCTCATGTCGTAGCGCAAGAACTCCACGCCCAGGACCTTCGCGAGCTGCTTGGCCAGCTCCGTCTTGCCCACGCCGGTGGGGCCGGAGAAGAGAAAGGAGCCGATGGGCTTGTCCGGCGTGCGCAGCCCGGCGCGGGACAGCTTGATGGCCGCGGACAGCTCTTCGATGGCGTTGTCCTGCCCGTAGATGACCTTCTTGAGCTCGGTCTCCACGTTGGCGAGCTGCTTCCCTTCGGACGCGCTCACCGACCGGGCGGGGATCTTCGCCATCCGGCTGACCACCGTCTCCACGTCGTGCACGGTGACCACGCCGGTGCGCTCGCCTTCGGGGCGCAGGCGCTCCGCGGCGCCGGTTTCGTCCATCACGTCGATGGCCTTGTCCGGTAGGAACTTCTCGTTGATGTGCTTGGCGGAGAGCTCGGCTGCGGCCCGGAGCGCCTCGTCCTCGTACTTGATCCCGTGGTGCTCTTCGTAGCGGCCGCGCAGGCCGTGGAGGATCTTCACCGTGTCCTCCACCGAAGGCTCTTCGACCTCTATCTTCTGGAACCTGCGCGAGAGCGCCCGGTCCCTCTCGAACGCGGCCTTGTACTCCTGGTAGGTGGTGGAGCCGATGCAGCGCAGCTGCCCGCTCGCCAGGGCGGGCTTGAGCAGGTTGGACGCGTCCATGGACCCGCCGGAGGTGGCCCCCGCCCCGACGATGGTGTGGATTTCGTCAATGAAGAGGACGGCGCCGGGGATCTTCTGCAGCGCCTTGAGCACCGCCTTCAGCCGCTCCTCGAACTGGCCGCGGAACTTGGTGCCCGCGAGCAATGCGCCCATGTCCAGGAGGTACACCTGCGCGTTCTGCAGCGCCTCCGGGACCCGCTTCTCGTGGTTGTGCAGCGCCAGCCCTTCGGCGATGGCGGTCTTCCCGACGCCGGGCTCGCCCACGT
>CAZQVZ010000278.1:0-7990 GCA_964596895.1 uncultured Myxococcaceae bacterium | reverse complement strand
CGCCCAGGCCCATCAGGATGGCGCCGAGCATGGAGGTGATCATGTTCAGCTCGCCGACGGTGGCCCACGCAAACCCGATGGTGAGCACGGTGCCCAGGACCGTGCCCGAGGCGATGACGAAGATGGGCAGGACCTTCCGGAAGAAGATCACCATCACCGTGAGGATGCCGAGGAACGAGATGAGGGTGGTGGGCTTGAGCGAGTCCCGGATGGCGGTGGAGTCATCCACCATCGTCTTGTACGAGCCGGTGATGCCGAAGCTGAGCGTCCCCTCCGGTGCCACCTGCACGTCGCCGTCGTTGGCCGTGTACTTCTGCGCGGCGGGGCTGCCGGTGACGGGGACGCCGTCCGGCATGTCCAAAGGTTCGTAGGACTCCACCAGCTTGACGCCGTGGGGGTTGTTCTCCGAGTACGCCGCGAGCCGCTCCCGCATCGTCTCCACGTACGCTTCGGTCTTGCCGAGCTCGGGGGCGTTCCACATCGGCTTGATGAGCAGGAGGACCATCTTCCTGTCGTTGCTGATGTAGTAGTCGTCGAGGATGCTCTTCTTGCCGATCTTGCTGTACTTCTCGACGATGTCGTCGACGTCCAGCCTGGGCGGCTCCTTCGGCGTGGTCTGCGCGCCGAGGTCGAACGAGAAGGGGTTGTTGGCCCGGATCAGCGCGCGCATGTAGGCGTTGATGCGGGTGCGGACCTCCTCGAGATCCTCGGTGGCCACGAACAGGACCATGTTCTGCTGGATGAACTCCACCGGCACCTTGAAGGTGACGAAGCGGACGTTCTCCTTGTCCGCGAGCAGGGCCTCGTGGATGTCGTCACCGACCGCCTTGAGGGTGGCCTCATCGTCTCCGCGGACCGCCAGCATCAGGTAGCCGGTGCCGCCCACCATGTCCACGACGCGCTGGACGTCTTTGACCTGCTGCAGGTCCTGGGAGATGAGGTCCAGCTGGTTGGTGTTCAGGCCCAGGCGCGAGGCGCCGAAGAGGGCACCTGCGACGAGCACGGCGAGGACGGCCAGGACGGCGCCAGGGCGACCCACCACCAGGTTGGCGTAGGCGCGGGTCAGACGGGTGTGGAGCTTCATGCGCGCGGCACCCTACCTGTTCGCATTTGAACGGCAAGAAGCGGCGGGGGCTTGGCCCTCGAACGGCTGGCCGGTCCGCGGGCGGCAGGGCGACAGAAGGATCATAGGTCCAGATTCTTCGCTCCGTGCACAACGTCTCGGACGAGGAGGGAGCACCTCGTGAAACTTCCCGGCCGCGACATCCCGCTGAAGCAGTTCCTGATGCGGTTGAAGGACGAATACAAGAAGGACCGCGTGAACGACGCCGCGGGGGCGCTGACGTTCTTCGGCGTCCTCGCCATGTTCCCGTTCCTCTTGTTCCTGGTGGCCCTGGCGTCGGTCATCATCCAGCCCGCGCAGGCGCAGGCGCTCGTCGACGAGCTCGGCAAGGTGGCGCCCCCGGCGGTGACGGACATCCTCGGCCAGCGCATCCAGCAGCTGGGGCAGGACCAGAACGTGGGGCTCCTCTCGCTCGGTGCCCTGGGCGCCATCTGGTCCGCGTCCGCCGGCATCGTGGCGATGATGCGGGCGCTCAACGTCACCTACGACGTGGAGGAGGGGCGGCCGTTCTGGAAGGTGCGGCTCACCGCCATCCTGTTCACGCTGGGCGGCGGCCTGCTGGGCATCCTGGCGGCCCTGGCCATGATCGCCACCCCGGCGCTGGCGCAGTGGGTGGGGGGCCCTCTGGGGACCGTCATCAACTGGCTGCGGCTCCCGGTGGCGGCGGCCATCGCGCTCTTCACCTGGGCGCTGGCGTACTACTTCCTGCCGGACGTGAAGCAGAGGTTCCGGTTCATCACGCCGGGCTCTCTCATCGGCGTGGTGCTCTGGCTGGCCGCGTCGGCGGGGTTCTCCTTCTATGTCACCAACTTCGGCAACTACGACGCCACCTACGGGTCTTTGGGCGCGGTCATCATCCTGCTCCTGTGGATGTGGATCTCCGGGCAGGTACTGCTGCTCGGGGGGGAGATCAACGCCATCATCGAGGACTACTCGCCGGAGGGTAAGGACCAGGGCGAGAAGGTCCCGCCCGGTGAGCAGGGCTCTGACCGCGCCCCGGGCGAAGACCGCGCGCGCGGCAAAGGGCTCGCCTACGCCCAGCGCGGCTCGAACGCGCAGGCCACCGCGCTGAAAGGCGGGACCGACGACGAGGCCCCCTGGCTCCGCGCGCAGCAGCGGGCAGGGTCCGACTCCCTGAAGAAGCTGGCGCTCGCCCTGTCCGGTGCCGTCACCGCCTTCGCCTTCTTCCGGCGCCGCAAGCCGGTGTAGCGGGGCGCTCTCACGCAGCGTCCAACCAGACGGAGCGTGAGACATGTGCAGTCGAGTTCGGTGCCGCGCCTGCGGCAGGGCCACCTGGGCAGGCTGCGGCGCCCACATCGAGCAGGCGCTGAGGGGCGTGCCGGAGTCCGAGCGCTGTCAGTGCCGTTCCAAGACCACCCGCGCGGCGGTGTCGGTGCCGGCGAACGACAAGAAGCCGTGGTGGAAGGTCTTCCGGTAGCCTCCCGCGGGAGGTGAGAGGACCTGCGCGACCTGATGCACCTGTCCTGACGGCCGTCGCGGTCGCCGCGGTGGCGTCTCTGGCGGCGGTGGGCTGCGCGCATCTGCCCCAGCGCTCGGAGCCGCCGCCGCTGGTCCTTCGCGCGTTCGACATCGGCTACGGCGACGCGGTGCTCGCGAGCGTGGGAGACGCGCATGTCCTCTTCGACGTCGGCCCGGCGGACGCGGGCGCGGCCCTGGTCTCGAAGCTTCGCGCTGCGGGCGTTCAGCGGCTGGCGTTGTTGGTCCTGTCCCATCCGCACCCGGACCACATGGGCGGACTCCCAGCGCTGCTCGGATCGGACATCCCCATCGACCGGGCAGTGCACAACCCCGCCGAGGACTGGCACGGCGCCTCTGGCTTTGCCGAGCTCAGCGCCCGGGTGCCGACGTCCGCCGCGGCGAGCGGAACCCCGCCGTTGCATCTGGGGGGGATGCGCCTGTCGTTCCTCCACCCGGACGCGCAGCCGCAGCCGGATCCGAACGACCTCTCATTGGTCGTGTTGGTGGAGGCGAAGGCCGGCGCCGCCCTGTTCCCCGGCGACCTCGTGGACCTCGGCCTGCAGGCCGCCCTCTGCACGAGGCTCCCTGACCGTCTCGCGGTGCTCAAGGCGCCGCACCACGGGGATCTCGTTGCCGGTTGTCTCGCTGCGCGCACCGACCTCCTGCTCGTCTCCGTCGGCACAAACCGGTGGGGCGTTCCACGGGAGGCCACGGTCTTTGCGTTCGCCGGGCGGCTGCGACGGACCGACCTCGAGGCGGACGTGGCCGTGACCGTCTCAGGTCATTGAAGGCGACGACGCGGGCGCAGGCTGCGAAGCCAGGCGCCGGAACACCGAGAGCGCACCCAGCGCCAGCACCCCAGCGAGCGCGTTGAAGCCCACGTCGCGCAGGTCGTAGTAGCGCGTGGGCAACAGGGCCTGGATGCCTTCGTCCACCCAACCTGCGGCCGCGCAGAGGACGGCGGCGAAGGCGTAGCGCCCGCCTCCCGCCAGTCGGGTGGGCGCCGCAGCGAAGGCCAGCAGCGCAACGGCGCCATACTCGATGAAGTGCAGCTTCTCCTCCGGGCTCTCCATGGGGACGGTGATGGCGCCATAGACACCGGCGCACAGGGCCATCGCCCCCAGCGCGCGCGGCCGGCGCAGGGAAGGGTGGCGCGCGAGAACCGTCACCACCGCGATTCCGGCGAGGACGAACGCCCCGAGGACGGACAGCCGGAGCAGCCCCGCGTCGCGCAGGAAGTGGGTGGCCTGCCGCGCCACCCCCAGCGTTCCGTAGATGCCGGCGAGCGTCAGGACGAAGGCTATCCGCGCACCGCGGCGGGACGAGGTGGCCATGGGGCCCCGAGCATCGCACGGTGCTGGAGTTGCGGGCGCGCCGCGGAGCGTCCCGGTGAGCGAGCGGAAGCCGGCCCGGCGCATCTTCCGGTGACGGGGAGGGGCGCAGCCGGCATATGTGTCCCATGGCCGCGCACACGGACGAAGAGATGACCCGCGCCATCGCCCAGGCGGCGGACGAGCTCGGCTTGCCCGACTACTACCGGTCCATGGTGCGGCCCCTGGTGCGCAGGCCGGACGCGCCGAGACCCCGCTGCTGCGGCAGCGGCTGCGAGCCGTGCGCGGACACCCTCACCGGCGTGGCGGAGCGCGCGTTGGAGATCCTGAAGGGGCGCGAGCCTTCAGAGGGAGCGGACGGCGGCGCAGCGCCGGGCCACGACAGCTGAGCGCGCTTGCGGTGGTTTGCACGCGTGGCACTCTCCGGACGCATGAGTGGATCTGCCAGTGCAGGGGGAAGCATCGAACTCGCGGCGATGGGGCTGCTGGAGCGCCTGGTGGTCTCCGTGGACCCGGCGCCAGGTCAAGACCCGACCGAGGCGATTCGGGAGTACTTCGAAGAGGCCAACAAGCCCCTGGAGCGGCGCGTGGCCGCGGTGCTGGGCGCAATGGAGCCTGTGCTCCGGGACTGCGCGTCCCGGCTGAAGCTCATCCCGGTGGAAGGCTCGGAGGTGTCGCAAAGGACCGTGCTGCGCCCATCAACGGGAGAGGACAGGGTGGTCGAGGCGACCTTCGTGGTGGCTTCCGCAGCGCCGCTCGCAGACCAGGACCGGGCCTGGCTGCAGGGGCAGGTCGAGGCGCTGCTGACGGCGCCGCTCCCCTGAGGTGAACGCACAGGCCCGCTGGAGGTTGACGGCGGCGCCTGCAGGACGTGAAACGGCGCCATGAGCGCCATCTGGACCCTCACGGTCAACCCCGCCGTCGACAAGAGCGCCGCCGTGGAGCACGTCACTCCCGAGCGGAAGCTGCGCTGCAGCGCGCCGCGCTTCGAGCCGGGCGGCGGTGGCCTCAACGTCTCGCGCGCCATTCGAAATCTGGGCGGCGCCTCCACCGCCGCCTACCTCGCCGGCGGTCCCGAGGGGGCGGTGCTCAGAGCCCTGCTCGACGAGGAGCGGCTCACCCAGATGGTCCTGCCCGTCTCCGGGAGGACGCGGGAGAACCTCATCGTCTTCGAGTCGCAGACGGGGCAGCAGTACCGGTTCGGGATGCCGGGCCCCACCGTGGCCGAAGGCGAGTGGCGTGCTGCGCTCGACACGCTGTTCGAGCGGGTGCAGCCAGGGGACTTCGTCGTCGCCAGCGGCAGCCTCTCCCCGGGCGTCCCCGCTGACTTCTACGCGCAGGTGGCGAAGCGGGCGAAGGCACAAGGGGCGAAGCCGGTGGTGGACACCTCCGGCGAGGCGCTGCGCGCGGTGGGGAAGGAAGGCGTGCACCTGCTCAAGTGCAACCTGCGCGAACTGGGCGACTTCACCGAAACGAAGATCGAGAGCGACCGGGAGCTCGAGGAAGGGGCCGGACGGCTGCGCGCGTTGGGCACGGAGCTGGTGCTCATCTCGCTCGGAGCGGGCGGGGCGCTCTTCGCGTGCGGAGAAGGGCTCTACCGGCTCGCATCACCCACCGTCCCCATCCAGAGCAAGGTGGGCGCAGGCGACAGCATGCTCGGCGGTATGGTGCTGGCGCTGGTGCGTGGCAGGAGCCCGCTGGAGGCCGCGCGGCACGGCGTGGCCACGGGCGCTGCGGCGGTGATGACGCCTGGCACCGAGCTTTGCCGGCGCGAAGATGCGGAGCGGCTGCTGGGGCAGGTGCCGGCGCCGGTCCGGCTTCAAGCGTAGACCTCGAGCCGAAGGTCAGCGCAGGTGGCCGAACCGCTGGCGCGCAGGGAACTTGTGCACCAGCAGCCGCGACACCCCGAAGGCCGTGCCGGCGAGGAAGATGATCCCCTGGAGGCTGGTCATCCAGAAGGGCACGAACAGCGAGATGACGACGCCCACCACGACCGCTCCCACGATGGAGAGGACGACCATCTTCCGGTCGTGCTTCGCCGCCGTGAGCTCGTCGTCATGAAGCATCCCCTGGCGGATCTCCGGGTCTCTTGCGTCCAGCAGGGGTGTCTGCCCACACCGCGTGCAGGCGCCCTGGGAACCGGCGCACTGGCCGCACTCGAAGCAGGTCCATGGGACCGCCGGGTCGAACATGGGGGCAATGCTACTGGAGTTTGGGCCTCCCCTTCACCCGCGGCGCCACGGCGAGGGGCGCTGCTCGGCGAAGGCCGGCGTGCGCGCCGCGCTTCGCTCGAAGCGGACGGTGAAGCGGGCGGGACTCCCGCTGGTCGAGCCTCTGCGCGCGTTCGCCGGCGAGGATGCCTGTCGCGAACCAGCGGGGACTGCGAGTTGGTGAGGCCGGCTACTTGAGCTTCTGCTTCTCCAGCTCCTTCGCCTTGGCGCGCATCCGCTCCAGCAGCAGCTCCATCCCGCCTTCGGCCATCAGCGGCTTCACCTGTTCATCCCGAATCCCCGCCAGCATGGAGTCTCCGAGCACGGACACGTCCACCACCTTCCAGGCGCCGCCCTCCTTCTGCACGAGGTAGCGGACCTTCAATTCCTGCTTCTTGAGCGGGTGCTCGATGACGATGGTGGAGGCCACGGTGGCCTTGTCACCTTCGACCTTCGGCTCCTCGTAGTTCACCGCGCCCAGGTGCTTGAAGTTCTCGCGGATCTTCGGGAAGGCGATCTTCGCGAACAGCGTGTTGAACAGGGAGGTGAACTCCTTGCGCTGCGCGGCCGAGGCCTTCTCCCATTGGTCTTCCAGGAGCATCCGCCCCTGCGCCTCGTTGTTGAACTGCTTGAGCGCGGCCTGGTCCCTGGCGTAGCGAACCGACCCGAACACCAGCTTCACAGGCCTGGTGATCTCCGCGGTCTGGGCAAAGGCGGGGACGGCCATCACCACCAGCGCGAGGGCGAGGGTCCGGGCGAGCGGTCGAGACATCGGTCAGGCTCCAATCAGGGGCAGGGAAAGGTCGGCGAAAGCCGCAGCGTGTAGCCGACAGAACGCCGCCCCGTCAGCGAAATTCATGGCTGCCCTCTGCCCGTCCGGCAGGGGGAGTGAAGTCGAATCGGCATATGTTCATACGTCGTTTGACTGCAGAGAGGGCCGCCGTTAGGGTGCCGCCGCCTCATTTCCAAGGACGCATCGCACATGCCTCAGGACTACTTTTTCACCTCTGAGTCGGTGACCGAAGGCCACCCGGACAAGATGTCCGACCAGGTCTCGGACGCCATTCTCGACGCGATCATCGCCCAGGATCCGCACGCGCGGGTGGCGGTGGAGACGCTGCTGAAGACCGGGCTGGCGGTGGTCGCCGGTGAGGTCTCCACCAACTGCTACGTGGAGATCCCCAGGATCGTCCGCGAGACGGTGTGCCGCATTGGCTACACCGACTCCGCCATGGGCTTCGACGGGAACACCTGCGGCGTGATGGTGGCCATCGAAGGGCAGTCCCAGGACATCGCCCGCGGGGTGGACAACAAGAAGGACCAGGGCGCCGGCGACCAGGGGATGATGTTCGGCTACGCGTGCAACGAGACCGCGGAGCTGATGCCCGCGCCCATCCTCTACGCGCACCACCTCACCAAGCGGCTCGCGGACGTGCGCCGCAAGAACCACAAGTGGCTGCGGCCGGACGGCAAGAGCCAGGTCACCGTGGAGTACGTGGGCGGGCGGCCGGTGCGCATCGACACCGTGGTCATCTCCACCCAGCACTCGGACGAGGTCTCCAACAAGCAGATCAAGGAGGCGGTGATGGAGGACGTCATCCGGGCGGCGCTGCCTTCGCGGCTGCTCGACAAGAAGACGCGCTTCCACATCAACCCCACCGGGCGCTTCGTGGTGGGCGGGCCGCAGGGTGACTGCGGGCTCACCGGCCGGAAGATCATCGTGGACACCTACGGCGGCATGGGCCGGCACGGCGGCGGCGCCTTCAGCGGGAAGGACCCGTCCAAGGTGGACCGCTCGGCGGCGTACATGGGCCGCTACATCGCCAAGAACGTGGTGGCGGCGGGCC
>CAZQVZ010000277.1:0-7992 GCA_964596895.1 uncultured Myxococcaceae bacterium | reverse complement strand
CCTTGAGCTCGCCGTTCTCGATCAGGACCTTGCGCTCGCCGGGGTTGCCTTCGTCGTCCACGTTGATGGAGCCGCGCGAGTTGGCCACCGTCCCATCGTCAATCACCGTCACCTTGTCGCTCGCCACCTTCTGGCCGAGCTTCCCCGCGAACAGGGAGGTCTTCTTGCGGATGAAGTCCGCCTCCAGCCCATGGCCCACCGCCTCGTGCAGGAGGATGCCGCTCCAGCCCGGTGCCAGCACCACCGTCTGCTCGCCGCCCTTCGCCTCCACCGCCCCCAGCGTCGCGCAGGCCTGCCGCACCGCCTCCCTCGCCACGTGCTCGGGGGTGAAGGTGTCGAAGTGGTTGAAGGACACCCGCCCGCCGCCGCCGTAGAAGCCGGTGCGCCGCTCGCCGCCCTTCGCCTCCGCCACCACGCTCACCCCGAGCCGGCACAGGTCCTGGTTGTCCGCCACCAGCTTGCCGTGGGTGTTGGCAATCCAGATGGCCTTGGACACGTCCGCGTAGGTCGCGGTGACCTGCTTCACCCGCTTGTCGGACGCGAACGCCGCCTTGTCCGCGCGCTTCACCAGGTCTGCCTTGCGCGAGACCTCGATGTCCGCGAGCGGCACGTCCACCCGGTAGTAGGAGGGGACGGCGCCGCGGGTCACGTTGAAGTTCCGCTCCGAGCCGCCGGATTCGGCGATCAGCGCCGCCGTCTCCGCCGCCCGGAACAGGGCCGCGTCATCCAGGTCGTCGCTGTACGCGTAGCCCACCTTGCCAGAGGCGATGACGCGCACGCCCACGCCCTGCGAGAGGCCCGTCTGCGCGCTCTTGATGCGCCGCTCCTCCAGCACCACCGCGGTGGTCACCGAGCGCTCCACGTAGACCTCCGCGAAGTCACCGCCGCGCGCCATGGCCCGGGAGAGGACCCGCTCCAACAGCCCCGGCGCGAGCAGCGGCGACCGGGTGGCGGACATGATCAGGGACGGCGCGCTGGACTTCACGGCGTTCTTCGGCTTCCGGGGAGCAACCTTCTTCGCCACGGAGCGGGCGGCCTTTCGGGCGGTGGTCTTCATGAATCCTCGTTGGTGGGGAGGGGGCGTACATAAACACGTGGACGCGCTGCGGCAATCGCGGCGCATCCTTCACGTCGCTGTATGCGAACGACTACAGTGGGGCCCGTCTTCCGATGCCGCCTCGCAAGCCCCTCTCATCGCGCGCGCCACCTCTCTCGCGCCGCGGCGGAACCGCCCAGGACCGCACGACCGTCCAGCCGTCCCCCGGGCTGCCGCCGGACCCCTTCGACGAAGTCGCGGAGCTCTCCGAGGTGGACGACGCGGAGGCCCAGGCCACCTACCAGACAGGCAGCGCCTACCCGCTGACCGACGAGGACGACGAGGACACCGGCGCCTCCGCCCCTTCGGAGGTCGAAGACTGGGACGCGCCTCTGGGCGAGGCCGAAGACGACGGGCCGCCCACCTCCCGCTACCGCGCCGGCGAGGACATCTACGGCGAAGACGACCCCTTCCCGGACGAGGACCCGGACCTGGAGGATGCGGCGCCGGAGCGGCGCAAGCCGACGGTGGGCATCCCGGCCGTGGGCGCGCCCGAGGTCACCCGGGTGATGGCGGCCACCGAGGACGCCGGTCCCTTCGAAGACGACGACCCGGACGACGAGAACGCCACCCGCGCCGGTCCGCCCATCCACCTTCAGGTCCTCGCGGGCCCGGATGCGGGCCGGAAGAAGCGCTTCCGGGGCGTGCGGATGGTGGTGGGCCGCGGCCGCGGCTGTGACTTCCAGCTCCAGGACAACTCGGTGTCCCGGCGCCACCTGGAGCTGGTGCTCGGGGACGCAGGGGTGCTCCTGAGGGATCTCGGCAGCGGCAACGGCACCCGCGTCAACGACCAGAAGGTCGACGAGCACAAGCTGCAGGACGGGGACGAGGTCGCGCTCGGCAAGACGCGCTTCCGGTTCGTGGATGAGGTCGCCGCGTTCGAACGGCTGAAGGAAGACGCCGAGACCGCCGAGGCCCGGGAATCCGAAGACGGCGCAGAGGAAGAGGCCAGCGACCCCCCGGACGGCGACGGAGACGCCAACGACGCCAACGCCGACTCGGACGCGCCGCCGCAGGAGAAGACCCAGACCCGCGTGCAGGCGCCGCCGGCCAGGCCAGGCCGCGCGCGGGCGTTGCGAGGGCTCTCCGGGCGGTCACTGCAGGCCCTCACCCGCCAGCAGAAGCTGCTCATCGGTGCCGCCGGCGGGGTCATTCTCCTGTTGATGGTGGTGGTGCTCGCCGCGGGTGGACAGGACGCGCCGCCGCCGCCCGCCGTGGACCCGCGCGTCGAGCAGGCCGCGCTGAAGATGCAGCAGGCGCGCACCGCCCTGGCGAAGGGCCAGTTCGCGGACGCGGTGGCGCTGATCGAAGCGGCGCAGGTCCTGGGCGCAGACGAGGGCGCGGAGCGGCTCCTCGAAGGCGCACGCAAGGAGGCGGCCGCGCAGGCGGCGCTGGACGAGGCGCGTGTTCAGGTGGACCGGGCGGACTTCGAAGGGGCCCGCGCCACCCTCGCGGCGATGCCTCTGGCGGTGGTGGTGGGTGAAGCGGCGAAGGACAAGGCCGAGCGCGAACTGGCGGAGGCGGAGCTCGCCTACCGGAGCGGAGAGGTCCAGCGCGCCATCGACGAAGGGGACCTGGACACCGCGCAAGCGCTCTACGACGGGCTCCCGCGTGAACGGCAGCTTCCCCTGGGGCCCGGGCTGGACGCGCTGCGGACCCGCCTGGAGAAGGAGGCCCGTGACGAGGCGGCACGCCAACGAGAAGGCGCGCGCTCGCGCCAGCGGGCCCAGGCCTCGGCGAGGCAGCGGGAGATGGACGCTGCGTTCGAGAACGTGCAGCGCAGGTTCGACGCCGGGGAGTGGTCCCGCGCCGCGCTCGAGTGTGACCGGGTGGCGGACCAGCACCGCAGAGACCCGGAGATCCGCGCCCGGGCCCAGAAGCTCAAGCGGCTCATTCCGCAGTTCGGGCGCGCCTTCACCGAAGCGCAGAAGAAGGTCTCCGCCGGCAACCTGCAGGCCGCGGCGGTGCCCCTGCAGCGGGCGCGGGACTTGTGGCGGCAGTTGGACCTGCAGGGGGACCTCGGGCCGCAGCTCGACGCGGAGCTCGCCCAGGCGTCCGTCGCCGCGGGCGCGGCAGCAGGCGCCCGGCGGGACTGGCCTTCGGCTGCGCGGCACTACCGGCAGGCGCTCTCGCTCGACCCTACAGAGGCGAAGGCGAAAGAGGCGCTGCAGAAGCTCTACTCGCAGGCCGAGGAGTGGTACCTGCAGGGCTACATCATCCGGGACCGGGACCCACGCGCGGCGGCGGACAAGTTCCGGCTGGTGATGGACGTTTTGCCCAAAGACCGTCCCACCTGGGAGAAGGCGCAGACGCACCTCGCCGGGCTGACGCAGTGAAACGGAGGAGGAGCGCATGAGCCAGTCGCTTCGAGAGCTGGGAGCGGACCTATACGAAGGCGAGCAGTTCGAGCGCGCGCTCGGCGTCCTCGCCGAGGCCGTGCGGCGGCAGCCGGCGGACCACCGCGCGCGGATGCTGGCGGCGCGGTGCCTGTCGAAGCTCGGGGAGAAGGAGCGGGCGGTGACCGCGCTGCACGCCTGCGCAGAAGGGCTGCTCCGGCGGGACTACCTGCTCTCCGCCATCGCCGCCTGCAAACAGGCGCTCTCGATCACGCCGAACGAACGGCGGCTGCGCGAGACGCTGGCGCGCATCCACGCCCGGGCGGCGCGAGAGGTCCCCGGCCGCGCGCGCGTCCCGCCGCCCCTGCCGCCGGAGAGCCTGTACGACGGCGACGTGAAGGAGGACCTGATGGCGCTGTCCGGTGAGGAGCTCCGGAACAAGGCCATCGAGGTGCTCGCCGCTCCGGACACCGGCGGCTCCGCGGATCCCAACGCGAGGCCGCCGCTGCCGCTCTTCAGCGATCTGGAGCTGGAGCCGTTCCTGGATCTGGTGGGCAAGATGGCCTACCGCGAGGCGAAGCCGGACGAGATCATCAGCCGCGAGCGCGAGGACGCGGAGTCGGTCTGGGCCATCGTCGCCGGCAAGTGCGAGGTCACCCGCGTGGTGGACGGCGAGCCGCGCACCATGGGCTTTCTGGGCGGCGGCTCCATCTTCGGAGAGATCGCCCTGCTCACCGGCGCCCCGCCCACCGCGACGGTCACGGTGATGGCGGACACCGACCTCTTCGAGATCCGCCGGGAGGTGTTGAACCAGGTGGCGCGCGCCCACCCGGAGGTGCCCGGGGTGCTCGCGCAGTTCGCGCAGAGCCGCATGGTGCGGCACGTGCTCGCCACCTCGCCCCTGTTCCAGCAGATCCCCGAGAGCGAGCGCGCCGCCATCCTCGGCCGCTTCACCTTCCGCCCGGTGCAGCCGGGGGAGCAGGTGCTGGTGGAGGGAGATCATTCGCCGGGCCTGTACATGGTCCTGGCCGGTGAATTGCTGGTGCAGAAGGAGGACCCGGCGGGGGGCCTCGTGACCCTGAACCTCCTGCGCGAGGGCGACGTGGCGGGGGAGATCTCCCTGATGACGGGGCTTCGCGCCACCGCCACCGTGGCCGCCACGAGGAAGAGCGCCACCGCGTTCCTCGCCCGCGCCGAGTTCGAGGCGCTGCTCGGCGAATACCCCAACGCGCGCAGCTACCTGGAGGGCCTGTCCACCCGGCGGCTCAAGCAGATCGGCGAGGCGCTGCGGCCTTCGGAGATCATCGACGCGGACGACCTGCTCGAGGCGTCTTAGCCGCCGAAGTGACCGCGCTCCCCCGTCAGTACCTCGACGAGAGGTCCACCCTCAGCAGCCCCACCTGGGTCCCCTGGCCAACCACGTCCAGCCGGTTGATGCCCCAGCGCACCTGCTCGAGCGGAACCTCCAGCCGCGCCCGTTGCCGGCCGCCCCCGGTCTCCACCTGGGCCTGCGGCACGCCGTTGAACAGCGCGCGCACGGTGCCGGGCACATCCGTCTCCACCTCCAAAGACACCGTCACCTGCTCCGACAACAGCCAGATGGGCAGCGCCAGCGAAGCGCGCGAGCCGCCCGCCTCCTGGACGCCCACCACCGCCGCCGCGCCGGCCGCGGCCACCCGCGTCCCTGCCACGAGGTGTTTGTCCATTTGCGGGCTGCGCAGGTCCAGCCGCGTGGTGACCGGCCGGCCGTCCGGCTGGAACCGGTAGAGCGTGTAGTGGCCCACCAGCGTGTCGAACTTCGACGCGGGCACCCCATGGGCCAGCCGCTGGTACGCCACCGCCGGCGCGCTCACCGGATTTCCCACCGTGCGCCAGACGCCGTCGGCCAGGGCTCGGAGCCCAATGCCCTCCCAGAGGCCGGGCACCAGCGCGTTCAGCCCCGCGCGATAGACGCCGCGCATGTCCTGCGACTCGGACGTGCGCACCTTCCCCATCAGGACGCCGCGGGTCATGCCCACGTTGAGGGCCACCGGCGGCAAGAGGGCCAGCACCAGCACGGCGACCCCCAGCGGCCCTGCGAGGCGCGCCGGCGCGCGGGCAGGCCAGTACCGGCGCACCAGGCGCAGCCCCTCTTCGAGCGCTGCGGCCAGTCCGTACGCGAAGAGAATGGAGATGCCGAGGAACCGGCGGTTGCCGAAGGACCAGCCCGCCCACAGGTCCGCGCAGATCGTGTTCACGTACCACTGCCAGAAGATGCCGAGCAGCAGGAGCCCGGTGAACGCCGGCCGCCGCCACAGCGCCACGACGAAGCCGGGGGCGCAGAGCCAATAGAGCGGGTGCCAGGAGACGAGCCCGTTCCTCGACCAGAAGAGCACGTTGAGCGCGTTCTCCACCGTCGGCCGGCTCCACTGCATGAAGCCTTCGCCCTGCGGCAGCGTGAGCGACCCGAACAGGTAGCGCCAGGTGAGCAGTTGCGGCGCGAACACGCACAGCGCCACCGCAGACGCCAGGAGGCCGCAGCCCAGGAAGGCGCGCAGCCGCTGACGCAGGGGCATTTGCGCCTGCCCCCTGCCGAAGAGGAACGCGAAGGCCTCCACCGCCGGCAACAGCGCGATGCCCACGTCCTGCGCCCGGACCAGCGCCACCAGCCCCGTCAGCGCGCCCAGAAGCGCCCACCTGCGAAGGGTGAAGTCGCCTCTGCCAAGGTCCCAGAACCACACGAACAGGGACACCGCGAACATCGACTGCCCGTGGGTGTAGCTCGGGTGGAACACCGCGTAGAACAGCAGCCCGGTGCCGAGGAGGACCCCACAGGTCGAAAGCGCCGCGGCGGGCAGCGAGAAGCGGCGCCGCAGGAAGAGGAAGACGAAGAAGAGCCCCGCGAGCGTGTAGACCACGCTGCCGTACGCGGTGCCCACGAAGTAGAAGCTCCCGTAGCCCTCGAGGTTCACGCCCGGCGCCCACGTGGACCGCAGCAGCGCCGCGCCATGTGTCCCGGCGAGGAAGGGAAGCCAGAGCAGGGGCGTCCCCAACGGCTGGGCCACCGTGTAGCGCCCGGTGACGGGGTGGGGCGTGTGCTGGAACTGGTTGCAGCAGTTCGCGTACTCGTTCGCGAGGGTCAGGTCCCCATCGAAGAGGATGGACCGGACCTGCACGTAGTTGTCCCAGCCGTCGCCGGAGATCTTCTGTGAGCCCCACATCCCCGGGAAGGCGAAGTACACGACGGTCAGCACGAGCCACGCGGCACCGAAGGTCGCCGCCCAGCCCCACCGCTCCCGCCCCGTCGGCGCTCTCACCTCTGCGTGCATCGGCGGCGGAGCCTACGTCACCTGCGCGCCTTGGAGCAGCGACGCGGTGGCGCCACAAGTGCTGTCCAACCGGCCGGCCGAGCAGGTAGACCCACGTTCTGCAGGACGAACCTCGGAGGAGTCCATGTCGAAGCGTGCGGCGTTGATCGCCATCCTCGTGGGTGTGGGCGTGGCCGCCGCGCTCGCCTTCTGGCCGGGCCGCAAGACGCCGCCGCAGGAGATCATCCAGCGCAACGTGCTCAGCATGGCCCGCTCCGCCGAACAGCGCGATCTCGGCGAGGTGATGGAGCACGTGTCCGACGCCTTCCGCGGACCTTCGCAGATGGGCAAGGACGACCTGCGGCGCCTGCTCGCGTCGCAGATATTGCGGGGCACCTGGGTGAAGGTCTTCGTCCGGGACCTGCAGGTGGACCTCGAATCCGACACCCGCGCGCGCTTCCGGGGCCGCTTCGTCTTCGGCCGCTCGGAGGGAGAGACGCTCGAAGAGCTCGCGAAGGACAGCCGCATCCAGGCCTACGAGATAGACGGCGACGTGGTGCTCGAAGACGACGGCGAGTGGCGCTTCGTCACCGGCGCCTACCGGACCATCCCGGTGGGACAGCTCCTGTAGCGCCGGGGCCAACCCACCCAAACGAAAGCCCCGGGCGATCCGAAGATCGCGCCGGGGCTGGTCCTCGAGAAGAGGGGAGGGCGGGCGGCTACTGGATGATGGGAGCGGCTTCCTGCTCCCAGATCTTCGCCATCTCGCGCTGCTTGTGGGAGACCAGCATCTTGCTCACGTCCTGGAGCAGGGCGTTGAGCGTCTCGCGGGGGACCTGCTGCCGCTTCATGCCGGCGAGCGCGAACGCGAACTGCTGGGCGCCGGTGGCGTAGTCCTCCTTGGCGAACAGCAGGCGGCCCTTGGCCTCGTAGGCCTCCGGCAGGGTGCCGGTGCCGTCCTCGGGGGTCACCCGGTCCAGGTCCTCGAGCGCCTTGTCGAAGTCCTTCTTGTCCAGGTACAGCGCGCCGCGGGCGTAGTGCGCCTGCCGGCGGTTCACGCTGTCCACCTGGACCGCCTTGTCGTACGCGGCCAGCGCCTCGTCCAGCTTGCCGGCGCTCCGGAACAGGTCACCGCGGACGATCCAGTAGCGGTCATCCCGCTCCAGCGCGGTCCGGGTCTTCTCACCGTCCGGCACCTGCACCGCGGAGAAGAAGGCTTCGTACCCGTCGAGCAGCGCCAGCGCCGCGTCGAAGTTGCCGGCCTCCTGCAGGA
>CAZQVZ010000276.1:0-8000 GCA_964596895.1 uncultured Myxococcaceae bacterium | reverse complement strand
GTCGGTGCGGATGAACTCCAGCGCGGCGTCGAGCGTGCGAACCATCTGCTCCAATGGTAGGCCCGCGACGGGCCTCCCGCGAGCCTGGCCGCTCTCCCTCCGGTCGGGAAAGGGAGCGCTGCCCGCGTTCCCTTCGATGCGGCGGCCGCAGAGCCGTCTATCTTGCGGCCCGTGCAGCGCGGCCCCGTCCAGTCACCAGTGCTCCTCCTCGGTGCGGGGACCGGCGAAGCCACCTGCGGCATCCTCTATCTGGCGAGCTACCTGCGCCGCGGCGGCATCGAAGCCTTCGTTCAGCTCTACGACGGCAACGACACCGAGGCAGAGGTCCGCCAGTCGCTCGAGGCGGTGGTCAAGCGCGTGCGGCCGAAGCTGGTGGGCATCAGCCTCAAGTGGTTCCACCACGTGCACCGCGCGCTGCTCATCGCCCGGGTGCTGCGGAAGCTTGATCCTTCCATCCGCATCGTCGTGGGCGGCAACACCGCTTCGTACTGGTGGCGCGAGCTGCACGCGTACGACACGCTGGACCACATCGTGCTCGGGGACGGGGAGGTGCCGCTGCTCTCCTTGTGCCGCGGGGATGAGGCTCCGGCAAACTGCGTCACCCGGGACCCGGACGGCTCCCCGCGCCGGCTGCCCTTGCAGTACGTGCAGGGCGCGGCGAACAGCGAGGACATCTACTACTCGCACTTCGACGACCTCTTCCTCAGCGAGATGGACCGGCACGCGTTCTCGGGTTGGGTCGCCCCCGGCAAGGGCTGCGCGGAGAACTGCCTGTACTGCGGCGGGGCGCGGGGGAACCAGAAGGCGGCGTTCGGCCGCGCGAAGCCGTTCCTCCGCGCCGAAGCGAGCGTGCGCCGCGACCACCAGGAGATCGTCGGGCACACCTGGCAGGTCCGCTACGACTTTTCCGGCAGCACCGCCGGGTTCCTGCAGAGCACCTGGGCGGGCGTGGACCTGTCGGGCCACTGCTGCACGTACTTCCTGTGGGGACTGGCACGCCCTGAGCTCATCGACGCGCTCGCGCAGACCTTCGAGCGGGTGTTCATGGTGCTCGACCTCGGCTGCTTCTCCGAATCGCAAAGGCTCGAGCAGATGCGGCGGGGCCTGCTCAAGCCGTGCGCGAAGGACAGGGAGCTGCTCGACCTCATCGCGGCGTGCCGGCGGCACCAGAACCTGGACGTGGAGGTCTCCGGGATCGGCGGCCTGCCCTTCGCCAGCGCGACCACGCTCGAAGAGGAGCTCGGGCTGGTACAGCGGCTGGTCGAGATGGACTGCGTCATCGGCTACCAGCGGCTGGAGGCTCAGCCCGGCGCGCTGGTGACCGAACACCCTGCCCGCTTCGGTATGCAGACCGAAGCGCGCACGTTCAGCGAGTTCCTCGAGTACTTCGAGCGGCGAGATCCACACGACAACAAGGTGCCCATGCTGCGCTTCGAAGACGCGAAGCTGGAGCAGGCGGTCCAGGAGACCTCCGAGCAGGTGGACGCGCTCGCGTGGGCGCAGCGCGACCGGAAGCGGCAGCTCAGGCTCACGCCCAGGACCCGGCTGGTGGACGCTTCGGCCGCGAAGGATGATTTCGGGCTCGGCGAGTGGTTGGGGACCCATCGGGTCCCGGCGAAGCTGGCGGCGGAGCGCGTGACCGTGCTTCGCAGCCCCGACGGCACCGGGCTCAACTGCGCGCCCTCGCTCACGCCGAGAAAGTTCAGCGACCGGACGTTGGCGGTGGGTGAGGACGCGCGGATCCTCCTCGCGGCGCTGGCGGCGTTCGACCGCCCCACCTCCGTGTCCGCGGCGGTGGGTCAGCTCGGCACGCAACTGAAGCTGCATCCACAGGAGGCGCAGGAGGTGATTGACCACCTCGTGGAAGGTCGCTTCCTCCGGCCGGCGTAGCGCTGCGGCGCCGCTCAGAAGGGGCTGCGCTGACCGGGGCCGAGCCGAAACAGCACCAGCAGACCGGCGGTGCTGACGCTCAGCGGTCCGATGGCGAAGGCGGCGCCGATGAAGAAGAAGCCAGGCCCGTACGCGTCGGGCGACAAGCCCTTTACCACCGCGAACCCGAGCGTGAAGAGCGCGCCCCACGCGCAGAGCGATGACAGCGAAGCGCCGAGGAAGCGGAGGACCTGGAGCCCGATGTTCTCGTGCTGCGCGGGCCAGGCGATCCGCAGGACCAGCGCGCTCAACCCAACGAGCAGGGGCAGGCCGAGCGCGCAGTAGATGGCGGCGACTTCATCCACCTTCAGCACGAGCGCGACGAGCCCCACCGTCACGGCGATGACGAGGACCTTGGTGCCGGCGAACATCAGTACGCGGCGCGACGTGGAGGGGTGCATATGTGGAGGGAACGATCGGCCGCGGCATTCATTGCGCCGGAACGTCCCGCCCTGACGCCTCGCCGAAGCGGGGGCGCTGTCGCCCCTCTCCAGGTGCCGCAAACGCCCGAAAGGTCTCCGGTCTCGAGCCCACCGGTGGTGGCGCGGGACGGCGGCGCAGAACTCCCGGTAGGGTGCGACGGGGGGCACGGGAGCAGGTCGACGTCATGAACATCACGGAGCTTCGCAAGATTGCCCGGCGCATGGACCCGGCAGGCTTCGCGCACCAGGTGGGCCCATTCGCGCTGGTTCAACGCCCGCCCAAGGCGCTCGTGCAGCTCGCGTCGGAGCAATTGGGTGTCAGGGAAACCATCCCGTTCGAGCGCGGCAAGCGTGTGGAGCGGGCGCTGGAGCTGGTGCTCTCCTTCGAGCAGCTGGTCATCGCCACGCTGCCGCCGGTGCGGGAGAAGGACACCCTGACGGTGGGGCGTCTCCCCGACTGCGACCTGGTGGTGGAGAACCCGTCCGTGTCGAAGCGCCACGCGGTGCTGAGCTGGGACACGAGGACCCGGACGGCGTCGGTGACGGACCTCGAGTCGCGCAACGGCACGCGGCTGGACGGCCGCCCCATCCCGCGCAACGAACCGCGCCCGCTGCAGGACGGCGAAGTCGTCAGCTTCGGCGACGTGGACTACTGGTTCCTGCACGCGGAGACGTTGCATCGGAGGCTCACCCAGTCCGCGGGTTGAGTCACACCCCACACGAGCGTGCGTCCTCCGGGGGCGAGCCGCCTTGGACGCGGACTTCGCGCTGTGGCTGCGTTGGTTTCGCAGGGGAGGTCCTGCCGGCGCGGCTGGCGATCCTCCTGCTCGCCTTCTCGTTCGACGACCTCCCGCATCGTCCGCATCGGGTGACGGCGGCGGAGGATCGCTTCCGGGCCACACGGCTCGTGGACAGCCGGGTGCTCGAGGTCCTGCTCGTCGCGCAGAACTACCACCTCATCCACCACCTCTACCCGGCAGTTCCGTTCTACCGGTACCGGCAGGTGTGGGTGGCGCAGCAGGACGTGCTGCGCGAGCGGGGAGCGTCCATCACCCGGCTACCCCTTTGAAACCCCACCTCGAGGGCCTCTGCGCTGCGCGACGGGGCGGACCCTGGCGTCGGGGTTGCGTGGTACTGCACGCCCATGCAGCCCGACCTCTTCCAGAACGAAGCAGCCCCGCGCTCCATCCTCCGGGAGGTCTTCGGCCACGGAGGCTTCCGCGGCGGGCAAGAGGAGGCGGTGGAGGCGGTCATCACCGGCAAGGACGCGGTGGTGCTCCTGCCCACCGGCGCGGGCAAGTCGCTGTGCTACCAGGTGCCGGCCCTCTGTCTGCGGCGGCGGGGTCTGGGGACCACGTTGGTCATCTCGCCGCTCATCGCCCTGATGCAGGACCAGGTGGAGGCGCTGACCTCTCGCGGCATCGTGGCGCGGGCGCTCAACAGCTCTCAGGATGAGCTGCAGCAGCGGGAGGTCGTCGCCCTGCTCCTCCGTGGCGAACTGGACCTCCTCTATGTCTCACCGGAGCGGGCCGCGCTGGGCAGCTTCCACCGCCTGCTGGAACGCTCGAAGATCGCGCTGCTGGCGGTGGATGAAGCGCACTGCGTGAGCGAGTGGGGCCACGACTTCCGGCCGGAATACCTGCGCCTTCACGAGCTGCGTCCGCTCACCCGCGCGCCGGTCATCGCGCTGACCGCCACCGCCACGCCCCGCGTGCTCGACGAGATCGTCTCCCGGCTGGAGCTCGCCGAACCCGTCCGCGTGCTCGGCGACTTCCGGCGGCCCAACCTCTCCTTCTCGGTGCGCGCGTTGCGGACGGACGCGCAGCGAACCGCCGCGCTGATGGACGCGTGCGAAGCGGCCGGGCTGCGCAGCAAGGTCGGCACCGGGCGCGCCATCGTCTACTGCGCCACGCGGAAGAAGACGGAGGCGGTGGCGGCGGCCTTGAAGAGCGCGGGCTTCGCGGCGGCGCACTACCACGCGGGCCGCACGGCGCTCGCGCGAGACCGGGCCAGGGGCGGGTTCGACCGCGGCAAGACCCGGGTGCTGGTGGCCACCAACGCGTTCGGGATGGGCATCGACTACTCGGACGTCCGGCTGATCGTGCACTTCTCCGCGCCGGGCAGCCTGGAGGCCTACTACCAGGAGGCGGGCCGCGCCGGCCGGGACGGAGCGCCTTCGCGGTGCGTGCTCTTCTTCGGCCCGGGAGATCTCGTCACCCAGCGCCGGCTCCAGTCCGGCGCGAGCGAAACCATCGAAGCCCGGCAGGAGGCCGCGCTCGCCGCCGTGGAGCGGTATGCGCAGTCCGCCGCCACCTGCCGGCAGCAGCTGCTCTGCGTGCACTTCTCCGGCACCACCCCGCCCCCTGCGTGCGGCATCTGCGACGTGTGCGAAGGAAGCGTGGAGGAGGAGGCGGACCCGGGGACGCCCCCGCCCGCGAAGGAGGCGAAGGTCGTGCCCGAAGCGGTGCTCGCGGCCATCGCGCAGGCGGCGGCGGAGCTTCCGCATCCCGTCGGCAAGCGGAACCTCGCGCGGGCGCTGCGCGGGGGCAGGTCCCTGGCGCTGAAGAAGGCGGGGCTCGCCACGCTGCCTTCCTTCGGCTCGCTGGCGGGCCACGCCGAGGACCTCATCGTCGCCGGAATAGAGGAACTGCTCGCGCGGCGGACCCTGGTGCGCCGCGGGCTGAAGTATCCGACGGTGTGGCTCGCGAGCCGGCCCTCCACCGAAGCGCGGCGGACCGGGCCCAGAGCCGTGCGCGAAAGGAGCAAGAGCGCCGGGGGCTCGTCGCTCGCGTACGCGCTGGACAGCTACCGCAAGAAGATGGCGCGGCAGCTCAAGTGGAAGACGTACATGGTGTTCCAGCGCAAGACGCTCGCGGCCCTCGCCGCGGCGCAGCCGCAGAGCCGGCCCGCGCTGGCGAAGATCCCCGGACTCGGCCCCGCGAAGATCGACCGGTTCGGAGACGACCTGCTCGCGCTGGTTCGCGCACACGCGGGGCGCGGCCATTGAGCGAACCGCCGGGTGTTCGCCCACGGCGGAGGTTAAAGTGCGCGCACCATGCGCCCTCTGCTTGCCCTGCTCTTCGCGTCCGTGCTCGTCGCCTGCCCGGGAGAGGACCCACAGCCTGATGCCGGGACCCCGGATGCTGGGAGCCTGGCGCCGGCCCTGACCGGGCTGTCCCCCACCTCCGGCCCTACGTCCGGCGGCACCGTGGTGCTCCTCACCGGCGACCACTTCCTGGACGGCGCCACGGTCCGCTTCGGTGACACCGCCGCCACCGACGTCACCGTCACCAGCGCCCGGCGCATCAGCGCGCGCACCCCGGCGAGACCGCTGGCGGGGACCGTGGACGTCACCGTGGAGAACCCGGACGGACAGAGCGTCACGCTCGCCTCGGGCTTCGTCTACGAGGGCGACGTGCAGCCGCACATCACCGAGGCGGTGCTCCTGGGTGATGCGACCCTCACCGACCAGTCCGGCGCAGACCCGGTGGCCGTCACCGTCCGCGCGGAGGTGGAGATCCCCACCGTCACCGACGCAGCGGGGCAAGGCGCGGGCGTCCAGGCGCAGGTCGGCTTCGTCGAAGACACCGGCAGCGCCTCCCTGGACGACATCACCTGGACGGACGCCAGCTACGACACCGACGCCAACGGCCGCGACGTGTACACAGGCAAGGTGAGCGTGCCCGGCGCCACCGGCGGACAGACGCGCGTGTACCGGCTCGCGGTGCGGTTCTCCTGGGGCGGGGCGCAGGCGGGCTGGGTCATCGCCGATCGCGACGGCGCGGCAAACGGCGCGCAGCTCTCCCAGCTCCAAAGGCTGGAGGTGAGCCAGAACCGGATCGACTGGTGCCGGCTCGGGGGCCAGGACCCGGCCCCGCCGCCGAACGTCTCGCTCTCCGCCGGCGAGGCGGGGCCTTTGGTCTTCGTGCAGCTCTACGAGCCCGGCGTGACCGACAGCGCAGGCGCAGGCGCCAACGTCGAAGCGCAGCTCGGCCACGGCGCCTACCAGAGCGAACCCGCCTCGGGCGGCTGGACCTGGACGGACGGCGCCTTCAACGTCGACACCGGCGGCGGCGCCAACGACGAGTGGATGGGGACGCTGACGAACCCCGGCGAAGGGTCCTACTCGTGGGCGTGGCGGGTGCGCGTGGACGGCGGGCCCTGGCGCTACTGTGACGCGGACGGCTCGGGCGCCGAGACCGGCTTCGAGCTCGACCAGGCGGGCAGACTCACGGTGACGCCGGCCGCCGCCACCGTGGACCGCTGCCGGCTGCAGCACCCGGCCACCCTGCAGACCACCGAAGGTGCTCCCAGCGCGCCGGTGTACGGCTGGGTCTGGGCGGCCGGCATCACCAACGGCCAGGGCCAGGGCGGCGGCGTCAACGGCGACGTGGGCTACGGCCCCGTGGGCGCGGACCCTTCCGACGCGGCGTGGACCTGGTCCCCCGCGACCTTCAACGAAGACAAGGACGGCGACGCCGCGGACGAATACACAGGCACCTTCGTCGGGCCTGCCGCCGGCACCTACGCGTATGCGTTCCGGTTCCGGCTCGGCACCGGGAGCTACACCTACTGCGACCTCGACGGCAGCGACGTCGGCGGGTACTCGCAGGCCCAGGCGGGCGTCTTGACCGCCCTTCCCCCGCAGCCCACCTGCCGCCTGGCGGAGGTGGTGCAGCCGGGAGGCACCACGCCTGCGGCCAGCATCCCCAGTGGAGATCCGCTGCAGGCCCGCGCGCGCCTGCACCTTCCCAACGTGACCTCCCTTCCCGGCGCCGCGCCCGGCGTGCTCGCCCAGGTGGGCGTGGGCACCGCCGGCAGCGACGCGTCCACCGTCCCCGACTGGGGCTGGCAGGACGCCACGTACGAAGGAGAGGCGACGGCGACGGGCGAGGACGTCTGGCGGGCGGACTTCCACGCCGCCTACACCGGCAGCCGGGCGGTGGCCTTCCGGTTCAGCACCGACAATGGCGCGACCTGGCTGTACTGCGATGGGGACGGCAGCGCCAACGGACACCAGGTGGCGGAGCAACACGCGCTCACGGTTCTGAAGCACGCGGACATCGATTACTGCAACCTGCAGTTCCCCTTCACCACCACGGTGGCCCCGGGCGTGGCCACCGAGACGATCTACGGTCAGGTCTTCGAGGCGGGCCTCACCCCGAGCGCGGACGCGGCGGCGGCGGACGCGGCCTTCTCGGTGGAGTTGGGCTTCGGACCGGAGAACCAGGACCCGGCGCTCGCCTGGACCTGGGCGCAGGCGCCCTTCAACGTCGCCTCCGGCAACAACGACGAGTTCATGGGCACGCTGACCTTCCCGGCGGCAGGCACCTGGTCCTACGCCTTCCGCTACCGGAAGCTGCCGGCCGGCGGCTGGTGCTACGGCGACATCGACGGGCACGGGGCGAACACCGACCCCGGGCTGGAGTCCTTCAGCGGGCAGAACACGTCCGGCCAGCCGAACCTCGGGCAGGCGACCGTCGCGCCCTAGTCAGCCCGGACGCGGCAAATGCGTCCGAGCGTTTCGGAGCCTTGACACCGGATTTCACCGCCGATAGAAGGCCCGGCGCAGTTCGGGCGGGACGGACAGGTCGGGTGGGGCGGATAGCTCAGCGGTAGAGCGTCGCCCTTACAAGGCGAGGGTCACAG
>CAZQVZ010000275.1:0-8015 GCA_964596895.1 uncultured Myxococcaceae bacterium | reverse complement strand
TGGCGCGGAAGGCGGCGACCAGGTCCTTGGGCAGATCCCGGATGAAGCCCACCGTGTCGGTGATGATGACCTCGCGCTCCTCGGGGAAGCGCAGCCTGCGGCTGGTGGGGTCCAGGGTGGCGAAGAGCTTGTCCTCCGCGAGCACCTCGGAGCGGGTGAGCGCGTTGAGCAGCGTGGACTTGCCGGCGTTGGTGTACCCGACGATGGAGATCACCGGCAGGTCGCGGCGGCTCCGCTGCGCGCGCCGAATGCCGCGGTTCCGCGACAGCCCGTCGATTCTCCGCTCCAGGTGGTTGATGCGCTCGCGCACGCGGCGCCGGTCGATCTCCAGCTTGGTCTCGCCGGGGCCTCGTCCGCCGATGCCGCCTGCGAGCCGGGAAAGCCCGGTGTCGCTCTGGGTGAGCCTCGGGAAGAGGTACTTGAGCTGGGCCAGCTCCACCTGCAGCTTGCCGTCCGCGCTCTGCGCGCGCTGGGCGAAGATGTCCAGGATGAGCTGGGTGCGGTCGAGCACCTTGAGGCTCGTCTCCTCGGCGATGTGCCGCGCCTGCGACGGCGTCAGGTCCTTGTCGAAGATGAGCAGGTCCGCCATCTGCTGCATGGCGCGCAGGTTCAGATCCTCCAGCTTGCCGCGGCCCACCAGATAGCGCGGGTCCGCCTCCCGCCGGACCTGGAGCACGCGGTCCAGGACCACCACGCCGGCGGTGCGCGCAAGCTCCGCGAGCTCCGCCAGGGACGCTTCGGCCTGCTTGCGGTTTCCGTCCAGGCAGACCGCCACGAGGATGGCGCGGTTCTCCGCCTGCACCTCCCGCGCGGAGGCCTGCTGCGCGAGCTCCTCCTCCAGCGCCGCCAGGGTGGCCGAGACGTCCGGCTGCTCGTCGTGGACCGAGCGAAGGGTCTCCACGCGCCAGAAGTCCCCGCTGCCGTTCTGCGGCACCAGGTGCGCGTAGTGCAGGACGCCCGGGAGCCCGTCGTCGCCCACGCCCACCGCCGCCACCATGTCCAGGCGCAACAGCGCGAGGTCGGTGAGGTCGTCTCGGGTCAGCGGCTCCGACTTCAGGTGGGTGTGCACCAGCCGAAGACCGCGGAGGCGGATCTGCCCCGCGCGCGCGCGGCCGATGTCCGGCAGCTCGATCTTGTGCGCGCTGCCGACGACGACGTGCTCGATTTCGCCCTTGCGGTTGATGAGCACGGCGATCTGCCGGTTCGTCTCCCGGGAGATCTCCGTCAGGTGACGCGCCAGCTCCGGGCTGACGATCTCGCTCGTGCCGACGCGGCGGCGGTAGGTGTTGCGCAGGTGGCGCAGCTCACTCTGCTTGAGGCCCAGCGTGTTGCCCTGGATTTCCAATTCGCTCCCTTGCTCCTCGGGCCGCCTTATAGCGGGGATCATCCCTGCCTCGGCGTGTGCCCGTCCCGTCAGCACATAACAGCCGCCCGCCTGGCGTACTTCCGAAGGTCACCTTCGACGGCCAGAAGGCCAGAACCTGACGGATTCGTTTGAACTGCGATAAACGCAAGGGCGCGTCCATGCCGCCCCGCCCGCCGCACCCGCCGCCTCATCACCACCGGCACGTTCCATCCTCGGCCATCGCCTCGTTCATCGAGCCTGCGCGCGTGGAGGCCCTGCTCACACGCTGGGTTCCGGATCCGGAAGAGCGCGCCTTCGTCGTCCGCTGCATGCTCGGCGAGGGGCCGGCCCACCACCGCGGCGCCAACTATGTGCTGCTTCGCCTGCTCGGCGCGGTCCTGGACAGGGTCCCTTCGGCCTCGGCGAGCGGTGAATCGACGCCGGGAGCGGCCGCCGACGCGGAAACCCTGCAGGTGCCCATGCGCCTGCCTCCACACCTGGCGCACGGGCGCGGGCCACTCGGCTATCCCCTGGCGCTGCCGAAGGCGCCTTTGGACCGGCTCGCCGGCGGGGACGCGCGCGCGGTGGAGGCGATGGCGGACTGCCTCACCGACGGGCCACCCCAGCACGCGCTGGCCAACGTGGCCATGGTGACCCTCCTGTCGGAGCTGCTCGCGCGGCTCGAGGCGCAGGAGGCGAAGGACCGTTGAGCACGGCGCCCCTGCCGCGTGGGCTCGAGCAGGCCTTCACCGTGGCCGCCGCCGAGCTGGGCATGGTCTGCGCGGCGTGGGTCTTCACGCGCAATGTGGCCCTGGAGGCCCAGGACGCAGGGGTGGCGGCGCTGCGGGACGCGCTCGGCCGGACCTTCCCGGTGCTCGACGCCATCTGCGAGCGCTGGCTCGCCGGGGCGCGGGCGCCCACGGTAGACGCCAGGGCCGCGGCGGACGCGTGCGCGGGCGCAAACCACCTGGTGGTGGTGGGGCTCGAAGCGTTCTTCCTCGACGCGCTGTTGCAGGAGGTCCCCGGGGCGCAGGTGGCGCTCCTTCGCAGCTCCACCTTTGATGTGGACTGGGAGCGGGTGCTGGCGAACTTCGGCAGTCGCGTCACCACGGTGGGGCTCGAGGACTTCCAGTCGCTGGCGGGGCCGAAGAGCGCGCTTCTGACGTTCGCCTACGGCGCGCAGGGCACGCGCGCGCACGTGCCGCCGTCGTGGCTTCGGGTGACCGGCGAGGACGTCCGCACCCAGTTCCGATCGCTGGTGGCGTGGGACGCGCTCGGCGGGCCCATGTTCGTCTACCCGAGGTGGCTGGTGGAGGTGGACGCCACGGCCTTCACGCGGGTGGTCACCTCGGAGGCAGGCGCCCCATGAGCCCGGCGCAGGGGCTTCTGGCCGGCATCCTCGTCGCGGCGCTGGTGGCGCAGGCGGCGCTGCCCGCGCGAAGGCTCCTGGTGGTGAGCGCCGGGGCCGCGCTGGCGTCTTTGGCCGCCGCGCTCACCGGGACCGGCACCGCGCCGCAGCTTCTGGCCGAGGTCCCGTGGGACGTCATCGTCATCCTCGTGGCGCTGGGGCTGCTCTCCCAGCTCTTCGTGGCCTCGGGCGTCTTCGGCGTCCTCGCCCTCGGGGTGAGCCGCTGGAGCCGCGCGCGCCCCCGCAGGGTGGTGCTGCTCTTCGCGGTGGGCATGTACGCGGTGAGCGGGCTGGTCAACAACCTCACCGCGCTGCTCCTGGTGCTGCCGGTGCTGCTCATCCTCTTCAAGCTGTTGGGGGTGACGCAAAGGTACACGTCGTGGGCGCTGGCCCTGATGCTCGTCTCCTGCAACCTCGGCGGCGCGGCCACGCCCATCGGCGACTTTCCGGCCATCCTGCTGCTCGGCCGCGGGTCCATGCAGTTCGACGACTACCTCGTGCGCGCGCTGCCGGTCACCGCGGTGGCGCTGGCCGTCCTGCTGGGGGGGGTGATGGTGTTCGTGCGCCCGGGGAAGACGCTGGATGGGTCCCCGCTCGCCGCGCGGCTGACGCTCGCCACCATGGGCGCGCTGTACCGGAACGTGGGCGTGGACTGGCGAAGGCTCCTGCCGCCGGCGCTGCTGCTCGGCGCCATGCTCGCCGCGTGGCTCTTCGTGCCGAGGGAGTCGGGCGTGACCGCGGACCTGGTGGCCTGGCTCGGCGCGGGCGCGGCGCTGCTTCTGGCAGGCGCGCTCGGGGAGCGGCTCTTGCGCACGCGGGTGGACGTGGAGGCCACGTTGTTCCTCCTCTCGCTGTTCGTGATGGTGGGCGCGGTCCGGCGCAGCGGGCTGTTCGGGGACATCGCCCAGGTGCTGCAGGATTTGCCCATCCCACCGCTCGCGCAGCTGGGGGTGTTCTTCGTCGCCGCGGGCCTGCTCACCGGCGTCTTCTCCGCGGGCCCGTCCATGGCGGCGCTGTTGGAGGTGGCCGAGCGGCTCGCGCAGCAGCACCCGCCCGCCGCGGTCTACGTGGGGCTCGCCCTGTCGGTCTGCGCGGGCAGCTCGCTGTTCCTCACCGCCGCCACCTCCGGCCCCCTGGCGCAGGCGCTCACCGAGCGCGCGCAGCTTCGAGATCCGGATGGCCGGCTCATCCGCTTCGGCTTCATGCAGTTTCTGCCCGCGGGGCTCCTGTCCTTCGCCGTCATCCAGGCGGTGGGGCTCGTCTGGGGGCTGTGGGCAGCGAGCGGCGACTTCTAGGCGAAGAGCAGCCCCACCGCGGTCGCCAGCAGCAGGTACACCGCCACGGGTGGGGCGGTGCGGCGGAGGATGGCGCCCTCCTGTCCGAGTACGCCGGTGACCGCGCACGCGGCGACGATGTTGTGCACGCAGATCATGTTGCCGGCCGCGGCGCCCATGCCCTGCAGGGCGAGCACGTGCACCGGGTCGAACCCCGAGGCGTGGGCCACCTGCGCCTGCAGGCCGCCGAAGAGCATGTTGGAGAAGGTGGTGCTCCCGGCGATGAACGAGCCCAGCGCGCCGAGCCACGGCGCCACCGCCGGCCACACGTCCCCCAGGGCGCGCGCGGCGCTCACCGCCAGGACCTCCGGCATCGCCAGCAGGCCCGAGCCGTTCACGCCCGAGTGGATGAAGATCCGCACCAACGCCACCGCCGCGAACAGCGCCAGGGCCGCCTTCGCCGCTGCGCGCCCGGCCTCGGCGAGTGCGTCTTTGGCGCCCCTTCTCGCGCCGGCCCCGAGGAGGAAGAGCGCGGCGACGGCGGTGAGCACGAGGAACAGCCCCGGCGAGTACAGCGGCTGCAGCCGGGCCACCACCGTGGTGCCGAAGAGGTGGGCGAAGGCGACCTCCACCTCGGCCAGCTTCGGGCCGAGCCCCAGCGCGCGCAGCCGCGTCACCACCAGGAGCCCTGCCAGAAGCGCGTACGGCAGGAGCGCGCGCCCCACGTGAGGCAGGTCCTTCACCGCCTCGGCAGCGCGCGCCTCGGGGCCGACGCGCCAGATGTCCCGCGGCACGAAAACGCCGGTCTTGAGCAGGAAGAGCGCCACCCCGAACCCGACCGCCGGGCCAATGAGCGACGGCAACTCCGGCCCCAGAAGCCAGGCCACCGCCGCTGCTGCGGCCATGTGCGAGAGGCCCACGCACAGGGCGAAGGGGACCGCGCTGACCGCTCGGCGCAGTCCGCCTCCTTCACTGCCGCTGCCGGCCACGACCACGAAGACGAGCAGCGCCGGCACCAGCGCACCCACGCCGAAGTCCAGAACCGCGATGCGCTGGCCCACTGCGAGTTCCAGCCCCGGCTCCCAGAACTTCGTCCCCTCGAGCGCCTGCCGGATGCCAATGAGGATGGGCGTGCCGATGGCGCCGAAGGTCACCGCCGCGCTGTCCCCCACCAGCGCCGCCGCCACTGCGGGTACGGCCCGGAACCCGAGGCCAATGAGGATGGGCGCGGTGATGGCGGCCGGCGTCCCGAAGCCGCCCGCCCCTTCGAGGAAGGACCCCAGAAGCCACGCCACCAGCACCGCCTGCAGCCGGCCGTCCGGGGTCAAGCGGCTGAGGGACGCCTGGAGCGAGGCGATGGCCCCGCCTCGCCGCATCACCGCGAGCAAGAGCAAGGCGCCGAAGACGATGTAGAGGATGGAGACGGTGATGACGAGGGCCTCGGCCACCGCGGCCGCCACCCACGCGAAAGAGACCTTCCAGATGAAGAGGGACAGAGACGCCATGGCCAGCGCGCACACGGGCATCGCCTTCGACGCAGGCAGGCGCAGGCCCACCAGGAGCACCAGCGCCAGCGCGATGGGGAGGAGGGCGAAGAGCGCTTCCACAGGGCCCTTCTAGCTCCGGCGCGGGAGGGGGCGGCGCCCAGATTCCTGCTAGCGTTCACCGCCCATGACCACCGAAGAGCCGGTCGTCTTCTCCACCGCCATCGAAGGCTTCGTCAAGAGCGTGGGGGAGCGCATCACCCCCCAGATGAAGGGGGAGCTTGCCGCGCTGGGCATCGACCTCGACTCGCCGCAGGTCGCCTATCCGCTCGCCACCTGGGAGGACGGACTGCGCCGCGTGTCGGCCGCACTCTTCCCGGAGGAGGAGGAGGCCATGCGCTGGCGCCTGATGGGCCGCACCTTCATGCACGGCTACGTGCAGACCTTGATTGGCCGCGCGGCCCTGACCATGGGACGGGTGCTCGGCCCCCGGCGCACCCTGGAGCGGATGGCGCGCAACTTCCGCACCGCGGCCAACTACATCGAGTGCGAGGCGAAGGTCATCGGCCCCCAGGAGGTCGAGCTGTTCACGTACATGCGAGCGCCGTACGTGGAGTCCTGGCGCGGGCGCTCCAGCATCACGCTCGACTACCGGCATGGCGTGCTCGAGGGGACGCTGGAGGTGCTGGGGGCGAAGAACCCCCGGGTGGAGATCATCGAGCGCGACCTCGAGGCGCAGTCCGCCCGCTACCGCGCGAGGTGGGAGGCGGCGTGAACAGCGCCAGAGAGGCTGTGAAGTCCGCGCGGCGGGTGGTGGTGAAGATCGGCACCAACGCGCTCACCAACGCCACCGGCCGCTTCGACCGCGCGCACTTTGAAGCCCTGTGTGACGCGCTGTCGGACGTCGCCGAGCGGCGGGAGCTGGTGGTGGTGTCGTCCGGTGCCATTGCCCTGGGCGTGGAGCGGCTGGGGCTCGCGTCTCGGCCGCGCGATATCCCCGGGAAGCAGGCGTGCGCGGCGGTGGGGCAGAGCCGCCTGGTGCAGGCCTACGAGACCGCCTTCGAGCGCCGCGGCCGCACGGTGGCCCAGGTGCTGCTCACCCATGAGGACGTGCAGGACCGCCGGCGCTACCTCAATGCCCGGCACACCTTCGCGCGGCTTCTGGAGGCGAAGGTCGTCCCTGTCGTGAACGAGAACGACACGGTTTCGGTCGCGGAGATCAAGTTCGGGGACAACGACACCCTGGCGGGGTTGGTGGCCGGGCTCGTCGACGCGGACGTGCTGGTGGTGCTCTCGGACGTGGAGGGGCTCTACACCGGCGACCCGCGCAAGGATCCGAGCGCGCGCTTCGTTCCAGAGGTCCGCGAGGTGACGGGGGCTGTGCTCTCCATCGCCGGAGGGAGCGTCAGCGCGGTGGGCACCGGCGGCATGGCCACCAAGGTGCGCGCGGCGGCGAAGGTCGCGGAGGTGGGCGTGCACGCCGTCATCTGCTCGGGCCAGAAGCCGGACGCCTTGCGGCGCGTGCTCGCCGGGGAGGAGGTGGGCACGCTGTTCTGCGCAAAGGAGAATCCTCGCAGCGCACGCGAGGCGTGGATCGCACACGCGCTGCGGCCGCGCGGCCAGGTCCGGGTGGATGACGGCGCGAGGCGCGCGGTGGCGGAGGAGGGGAGGAGCCTGCTGCCCTCCGGCATTCGTGAGGTGCAGGGGGAGTTCCAGAAGGGGGACCCCGTGGACTTGCTCGGATTGGACGGGGTGACCTTCGCCCGGGGGCTGTCTGCGTATGACGCGGAGGACCTCCGGAGGATCGCGGGGAAGAAGAGCGCGGAGATCGATGCGACGCTCGGGTTCCGGTATCTGGACGAGGCCGTCCACCGCGATGACCTGGTGCTGGTGCAGGCGGGGTAGCGGTTGCGGTTCCGCTCGTTCGGGACATTGCGTCGAGCCGCCGCTGCAGCGGACCCGCCGACCTGCCGTGCGGTTCGGGGGCGACTTCGAGGCCGCGGTGGACGCCGCGGTACTCGGGGCGGCGGGTAGGGTGCGGTCGTTGGACTGACTTCCTCCGTGCTCGCAGTTCTCCCCTCCCCCCGGAGAGGCCCGGGTGAGGGCCGCACGCTGGGCTCGACGGCCCCGCAGCAGTTCTCCCTCTCCCCCCCAGGAGAGGGCCGGGGTGAGGGCCGCACGTTGAACCTCGATGGAGCTGATTGGTCCGCCGTCGCTCCCGCTCGCCGCGCACCTCCATGATGGAGGTGACCGGTCCCTCGCGTCCACCCCGCACCTCCAAGATGGAGGTGACCGGTCCCGCCGTCGCTCCCGCTCGCCGTGCACCTCCACTATGGATGTGAGTGGTCTGCCGTCGCTCCGGGTCGCCGCGCACCTCCACGATGGAGGTGATTGGTCCGTCGTCGCTCCCGCTCGCCGTGCACCTCCAATATGGAGGTGATTGTTCCGCAGCCGACGAGGCGGCCCCGCACCTCCACGATGGAGGTGATTGGTCCGAAGCCGAC
>CAZQVZ010000274.1:0-8075 GCA_964596895.1 uncultured Myxococcaceae bacterium | reverse complement strand
GCCGGCGACGTCCGTCACCCGGGCGTACAGCGACGTGGTGGCGTCCTGAGGGAGCGTGACGCTGACCGCGAAGGGTCCGCGGCCTGAGGTGCTGTTCGGAGCGGCAGGCCCCACCACCCCCGAGCCGATGAGGTTGCCGCCGATACAGCTCCCGCTGGTGAAGACGGCGACGGTGGCGGCGGGCTCGGCGATTCCGTGGATGGTGACGCTGGTCAGCCTCGACGGCGAGGGCGGCAGGATGCCGGCGAAGGTCGGGGCGGGGGTGGTGTCGTCGTGCGTGTAGGTCAGCGTATTGACCGAACAGCCAGAGACGTTGCCGGCGAGGTCCGTGGCCTCTGCAGAGAAGGTGGTGACCTGGTTGGAGAGCGCGGTAGGGCCCACTGAGAACGCTCCGGTGGCGCTGGCGGTGTTGGACCAGGAGGAGCCGGTGCAGTCCGAAGACCGGTAGACGCGCACGGTGGCGTTGGGCTCCGCGGTGCCGGTGACCACCGGGTACAAACTGGTGCCCGAAGACGCAGGCAGGACCTCGACCAGGACGGGCGGTGCAGGCGGCGTGGTGTCGTTGACGAAGGTGAAGGGCTGCGAGCACCCGGAGACGTTCTGGGCCTCATCGGTGGACCGCGCGGAGAAGGTCCGCGTCCCATTGGCCGGCACCGTCATGTTCGGGAACACGGCGTAGCCGCCTGAAGGCATGGTCCCCTGCCCCACCACCTGTCCGGAGCAGCCCGCCTGCCCATAGAGCTGCACGTAGCTGTCGCCCTCGGCGGCGATCTCCAGTTCGAACGTGGTGGAGGTGGACGGAGACTCAGGGTTGGACGGGCCCAGCACCGGCGTCGGGGGCGGGGTGTTGTCGTGCACGTAGGTGAGGCCGGCGGAGCAGCCGGACACGTTGCCGGAGCTGTCGGTCGCCTGCGCGTGGAAGACGGTGGTCGCGTTCGCCAGCGCGGTCACGCTCAGGGAGAAGGTCCCGTTCGCCCCCGCAGTGGTGGTGTTGGCGGTGGCAGACATGGTGCAGGACGCGTTCCGGAACATGCGGAGGGTGGCGCCGGGCTCGGCGGTGCCCTGCACGGCGATCTGCGACTGCTTCCCCGGCGACGGCGGGTTGCTACCGGTGAGCTGCGGAGGCGCAGGCGGCACGCTGTCGTGCACGAAGGTGCGGGGCGCGGAGCAGGTGGACAGGTTGGTCGCGTCGTCCACGGCGAGGGCGGAGAACCGGGTGGTGGCGTTGGAGGCGGCGCCGGCCTGGAACTCGAACGTTCCGTTGGCCGCCGAGCGCAGCTCTGCAAAATCCCCGGTGCAGTCGTCGGTGGAGAACAGGCGCACGCGGGTGTTCGCGTCGGCGGTGCCCCGGATGCGCACCTGCACCGGCGAGGCCGAGAGCATCTCCGTCTCAAGCAGGATGGGCTGGGCGGGCGGCTGGTCATCATGGATGAAGACCCCGGCCTCCACGCAGCGCGAGGTGAGCTCCCCCCGGCGGGCCCGGACCAGCACCACGTTGGAGGAGTTCAGCGGCATCACCACCTGGAGGCCACCGGCGGCGAAGGTCTCGGCGCGCCCGCTCACCAGCGGGTTGCCATGGCACTGCACGAGGAAGATCTCCGCCCTCGCGTCCCGCTCCACGGTGCCCCGCACGAACACGGTGGGCGAATTGGAGATGCCCAGAGGCGTGAGGAACAGGCCGGTGGGATCGGCTGGAGCCTCTTCGTTCCCGCCGCCGCCGCACGCGGAGAGCGCGAGGGCCAGCGCCGTCAGGGAGGACACCAGAGAGACCGGATTTTGTCGCTTCGGCAGTGGCATGGCGGGCGGGTCATGGCACGTCCGCCCAGAGGGTGGCAACCGCCCCCGCCCACACTGTCACACACGGGTGGCAGGCAAGCAGGCGCGGGGCCCGCCGCGATGTCGGAGGGGCATGTTTAGGTCCGCGCCCCATGCCGATCCAACGAGGCGCCGTCACCTTCGCTCGCTACACCGTGGAACACCCTGACAAGCCGCCGGCAGACCTCCGGCGCTGGTTCGGAAAGGGGCTCGCCGCCCGCGCGTTCGAACCTTTGGACCCGAAAGACGAGGAGGACCGCGCGGCCGGCTTCGTGGAGTTGGAGGACCCGGAGGGGACCGAATTCGCCTCCGGAAGCCTGCACTTCGGGACCCGGGCGCTCTTCTCCTGGCGCATCGATCAGCGGCGGGTGAGCGCGGCCGTCCTGCGCGCGGAGCTGGACAAGTGGGCCCGGCAGTTCGAACGGGACAACGGCCGGGCGCCGGCGCGGCGCGAGAAGACGGAACGGAAGAACGCCCTGCGCCTGAAGATGCGGCAGGAGGCCCTGCCGGTGACCCGGACGCACGACGTCGCCTGGGACCTGAAGACGAACCGCCTGCAGATCTGGAGCGCGTCGCGCAAGGTGGTGGAGGAGATCGCCGTGGCCATCGAAGAGGGCTTCGGCGTCCGCCTCAAGGTGCGGCTGTTGGAGGAGACGGTGACGTTGCAGCCCACCGCGGACCTGGTCGGCGGGGGCATCCTGGAGGGACACCATGGGCAGGCGTGAGCAGGCGCGGGAAGAGGCGGCGTTCATGCGCGGGGACGTGGGCGTAGACGGCCAGGCGTCCTCCGAAGACGCGCGTGATGAGGCGGAGCTCCAGCAGGACAAGGCCCGCGCGGAGCTGCTCCGGGGAGGCACCTGGCTGGGGCGGGAGCTGCTCACCTGGCTGTTGTGGCGCTCGGAGCGGGCGGAGCCCATCGCCCAGTTCAACGGCGCGGGCGTGGAGGCGCTGTTCGTGGGCCGGGTGGTCCTGCGCGGGCTGCACGGCGAGGTGACCGAGCTGTCCGCCAAGGGGACCCTCGCGCCCTACTCGGAGGAGGTGCGCCGCGCGCTGGCGGGCGGGCTGCTCGTGCACTCGGCGCGGGTGCGGCTGACCTCGGGCGAGCGGACCTGGGAGGTGGGGCTGGACGCCGAACACCTGGACCTCAGGGCCGCGAAGCTGCCGGAGCTTCTGACCGAAGAGGAGGATGACCGGCTCTCGGAGCGGCTGGACCTCGCGGATCAGCTCTCGGACATGGTGGACGCGCTCGCGTCCGCGTTCCTGGAGGTCCGCAGGAGCGGGGCCTGGGGCAAGACGGAAGTGCCCGCGCTGCGCGCCTGGATGTCGGGCGATGCGCCTTCGGGGAACACGCTCCTGGGCCGCGCGCAGAGGGCCAGGCCCACCCACGCGGCGTAGGGCGCCTACGGACAGGAGATGACGTCCACCGTGTAGCCGAACGGCGCCGTCACCCCCGTGACCGACACCGCGTAGGACCGGCCCGCCTGGGGGAGCCAGCCCTGCGGGTTGAAGCGAAGGGCGTGCGAGCTGCCGAAGCCGCCCTGAAGCTGTGTGACCACCACCGGCAGGGCCTCCCCATTGCTGGTCACCGCCACCTGCGCGCTGCCCAGCGCGATGCTGTCCGACTGGAGCGTCCACCCGGTGTCGTTGACCGTGCTGCCGAAGGGCGAAGACGAGAACGCCTCGAGCGGGAAAGGCCCCGGCGGCGGGAACGCCACGAAGGGCCTCGTCGCGGTGCCGCTGCCGCCTGTCACCCACATGCAGGAGTACGAGGACGTGGTGCCCAGCCCCACCGGCCCCAGCCTCGGCGCGAGGATCCACCGCCGGTGGCCGATGGTGGTGGGGTTGCCCGGGTCCACCATGTACAGGTCCACCCCGCGGACGCCCGGCGTGGGCGAGAGGTTGCTCGCGCCCGCGGCCTCCGCGCCGTCCTCCGTGTAGCAGGTCCAGTTCGTGGCCGGCCCGTGGCTCAGCTGCATGTTGGCGTGCATCATCAGCGCGCAGGCCTGGGCCTTCGCGTCCCTCACCGGGTCGGTCTGCACCGGCGGCAGGTCTGCCAGGAAGCGGTAGAGGTTCAGGTTCTCGAGCGCGTTGGCGCGGCCGTGCGGGTTGTCCCCCGGCTCACACGCGGCGACGTCGCCAGACCAGGTCCCCTCGGTCAGGTCCGCGCGGTCTGCGGTCCAGCGCGCGCAGACCAGGGCCGCGCGGCCCGCGTCCGGCTGGCCGCCGTCAGGGTGGGTGCCGCCGTCCGGATTCTGGCCGCCGGGCCCGGTGGGCGGCTGGCAGGTGCCACCCGCGCACCAGGTGGGCGCTTCACAGGTCAGGCAGGTGACGCCGCCTGCGCCACACCCCGTCTCCAGGAAGCCGCCCTGGCACACCCCGTCCGCATCGCAGCAGCCGGTGCAGCTGGACGGGCCGCAGTCCACCTTGCCGTTGCCGCAGCCCGCGGCGAAGACCCAGGCGACGAGCGCGGCGGCCGCCACGGCCGCGAGCAGGTCCGCTCCGCTGGCTGACCGAAGGCGCAGTAGGGACCGCCGGGGGTGCTCGTGGTGCATGGCGGCGAACAAAGCACACGCCTGCAGCCGTCGTCCGTCCGAGGTTTGGCCGCGCCGGGGCCGCTTCGGGGCCGCCCCTGGGCCCATTTGGGAGCCCTGGGAGGCCGTTTGGGGGCGGGTATCGAGAAATGCCCCCTCAGTGGTCGTGCGCGCCGCCGGGACCGTGCGCGTGGCCGTGCTCCAGCTCCTCGGCGGTGGCGGCGCGGACCTCCCGGACGGTGACATCGAAGTGCAGCGTCTTGCCGGCGAGCGGGTGGTTCAGGTCGATGGTGACCTTGTCTCCCTTCACCTCGCGCACGGTCACCGGGACCGGGGAGCCGTCCGGCCCCTGGGCGCCGAAGGTCTCACCTTCTTCGATGTTGACGCCTTCGGGGAACGCGGAGCGGGGAACCTCCTGCAGGCCACGCGGGTCGTGGTCGCCGTAGCCGTTGCCGGGCGCGACCACCACCTGCTTCGCATCCCCCGCCGACAGCCCCTCCAGCTCCTTCTCCAGGCCGGGGACGATCTGTCCCTGGCCGTGCAGGTAGCTCAAGGGTTCGCCGGGGGCGCTCTCGTCGACGATCTCCCCGTCGCCGAGGTGCAGCTTGTACTCGAGGGCCACCACGCAGTCCTTGCCGATTTTCATGTGTCGAAGCATCCGTGAAACGGCGCGCGCCGGATAGGCGGAAGTGCCCCCGGCGCGCGCGATGAACGTTTGAACCCAGCCGCTCAGGGCTGAACGGGCTCGAGGTCGCGGGAGGCCTCGGCGGAGACGGCCACCTTCAGCCAGCCGCGCACCCGCGCGAGGTGCCGCTCTTCGGCCGCGAGCGCGTCGCGCATCTTCGTCGCCGCCGACGACAGGCCCGCGTCCTCGGTGAGATCGATGAGCATCTCCCAGCTGTCGCGGTCCGCGAGCTCCGCGATGAGCAGCCCCTCCAGCGCCTGCTGCGCGGTGACCCGCGGATCGGTGAGGACCTTGAGGACCCCGGACGAGGCCACCGCCGCCACGTCCGCGCACGGCGTCATCGTGGTGGGATCCGCGCCCAGGGTCTCGAGCAGCGCCTTGAGCAGCTCGAAGTGCGCCAGCTCGTCGTCCCGGATCTCCCGCAGGTCCTCCAGCGACGGTCCGCCGTCCCACGAGCCCCACGCCGCCAGCTTCGCCAGCGCCGCGTCATACAGCCGGACGCCGGTGCGCTCGAAGGCGAGCCGCTCTCCGAGCTTGTCGAGCAGCACGTTCGCCTTGTTGCCCTTGAGCGCCTGCATCGCGGTGGAGGCCACCCCGCGCATGGACGCCGGCGGCGGCATGGTCCCCACCGGCTCCGCCTCGCGGTTCATCTCCACGCGGACCTTCACCGCGCCTCCGTCCGGCGGCGGCATCCGGGGCTCGGTGAGCGCCTCCGTCCCGGCGATCATCTCCTTCGAGTGGACCGGCGACGCCGCGATGCCGGTGCGGTTCAACCCCATGTCGGTCGGCGACTTCATCACTGCAACCTCCCCTGCTGGATCTCCGGAAGAACAGCCCGCCCCATCACCACCTCGGTGCCAGGACGCCACACGTAGCCCTCCGCCACGATCTCGGAGGGGACCCCCTGCGCGTTCAGGGTGTTGCGGTACTGCAGCGTCGCCTGCGACTCCGGCACCTTCGCCGGGTCCACGAACTCGGTGCCCACCGCGCGCAGGTGCACCTGCTCCTTGAGCACCTTGCGCACGTAGTCCCGGTTGCTCTGGTACTTGAAGGGCTCCGGCAACGACTGCGGCAGGACCTCCGCCGGGTCCCGCTTCTCCACCTTCTTGAAGTGCTCCATGGCGAAGTGGAGCTGCCCCAGTTCGTAGTCCACGAACCGCTCCCAGATCGCCTTGAGCCGCGGGTCGGTCTCCTGGGTGGCGCAGGCGAGGTAGTTGTAGAGCTCGCAGGCTTCGTACAGGAGCCACTTTTCGCCCCAGGTCTCCGACGGGTCGCACAGCGACTCGTAGTGGGTGACGTGCTGCTCTTCGATGGAGGCGATCTCCGCGTAGAGCATCCGCGCCAGGGGGTCGGTGAAGGTCGGACCCACGTTCATGTAGTAGTCGCGCGTCTGGTACTCGCCGCCGACCAGGGTGAGCGCGTGCAGCCTGGTGAGCGGGTGCGCCTTGCCCTTGTCATAGGGGCGGCGGACGTCGTCCTCCGGCGCGCGGTGCTCCACCATGGTGGGCCGCCCGGGGATGATGTCCGTGTAGCTCTGGAGGATGTTGTTGGCGTCCTTCCCCTCCAGCCGGTCCATCAGCGCCGAGTACCGGTACATGTGGTCGAAGTCTTCGAGCAGGCCGAAGTCGAGCGCCTGCTTCACGTACGGATCCGGCTCGTGCTGGGCGATGCCCGCCGTGACCTCGATGGCCACCTGCTCGTAGGCGATGGTGGTCTCCAATGGGCTCATGTCCGGGGAGAGCAGCCAGTTGATGAGCGTCTGCTGGTGGTGGTCCACCCGCCGCACCTGCGCCAGCGGCACCCTCAAGGCGCCGTTGTTGAGCTGCGCCATGTGGTGCAGGAACCGGTTCTGCTGCTGCTCGATGCCGTTCATCAGGATGATCCGGACCCGGCTGAGCGCGTCCGAGTTCAGCTTGCTGACCGGCTGCCCTGCCAGCTCCTTCCAGTGGAACTGCTGCTTGCCGAGCGGGACGCCCTTCTCCTTGAAGATGTCGAGAGCCAACGGGTGCTCCATTTCGCCGGGCGAGGGGAATGAGCCGCCTGCGCGCCCGACCTCTCGCAGGGGCGCAGAAGGTACGGCGCAGCGCGCCGCGCGGCACTCGGCTCGCGGGCCGAGGACACTGTCGGCAGTTCATGCTGTGAGACGACCGGCTGTCCGCTACCGCGCGTCCGGCGGGCCGCGGCGTTCGTCCATCAACTTCGCCCAGGTGCTGCGGAACCAGCGCCAGGGTCTCTCCACCAGCGGAAAGCCGGACTGGTTGCTCCACAGCCCTGGCCCCGTGAGCAGGAGCGTCAACACCGTCAGCCCGAGCACGCCCCACAGGAGGAGCGGATCCGAAAGTCCCATCGCGGCGCGATTCGTAACGCCGACGGCTCGGGGTGGGAAGGCCCATCCCCTGTCCGCCCGGCTGCTTTCAGGGTCGGTCTTGCGTGCGCCCGTGCGCAAGGTCGGCTAGGTCACGGGCCATGAAGGTGCTGGCGGTCTACTCGCGGCTGTACGCGGAGGCGATGCAGAAGGCGGTCGGGTCCATCCGCAAGAGCCCGTGGACGTTGCTGCTGCCCATGGGGTTGCTGGTGGGCGTGGCGCTCCTGGGCATGGTGGTGGGCCGGCTGGGGCTGGGGCTCATCGGCGGGTTCCTGATGTACCTGGGCATGGTGGCGCTCGCCTCCGGCTACCTCTACTTCGTGAGCGAGCTCGTCGCGCAGAGCAAGGTGTCGGTGAACGAGCTCAAGCGCAGCCTCACCGCGTACTTCGGCCCCCTGCTCAGCGTGGGCTTCGTCCTGTGGATCGCCCGGCTGATCCTCGGCTTCGCGCTGGAGCGGGTGCCCAACGGCGCGGTCATCTACCAGATCGTCCTCATCCTCATGGCCATCCTGCTGAGCGCCGCGCCGGAGGTCATCTACCAGCGGCAGCCTGCAGGCGGCATCGCCACCCTCCAGACCTCGGTGGAGTTTCTGCAGCGCAACTGGCTGGAGTGGATTGTCCCCAACCTCCCGCTGTTCGTGGCCGTGTGGGCCCTCGTCTTCCTGCAGTTCGGCGGCGG
>CAZQVZ010000273.1:0-8138 GCA_964596895.1 uncultured Myxococcaceae bacterium | reverse complement strand
GGCGGAAGGCTCTTCGCCCGGTTCTAGGGCAGCCGGCCTTGCGAGCGCCGCCCTTCGCGGCGCAGCGCCAGATGCCCACCCTGAAGACACGGCGGGCACCCCATGGAATGGGTCGGAATCATCGGGTTGATGCTGGTCCTGCTCGCGGTCTTCGGGTTCTACCTGGGCGTCCCGCTGAGCTGGGGCAAGTTCAAGAAGGGCAAGGACCTCAACGCAGGCGACCGCCACACGCGGCGGCAGCATTAGCGCGAAGCCGTCGAGTCAGATGCCGGGGGCCCGGGGCCCCGTCCGCTCTACGGCGTGTCGCCAGGCGGCGGCAGCGGCGCGTTGTGCGTCTCGGCGATGATCCGCACCCGCGAGCGGCTGACCTCCAGGGTGAGGGTCATCTGCCCTTCGTGCCGGATGCGCGCCAGCCCCACCTTGCTGCCGAACCCTTCGTCGTCACAGGCCGCCGTGAGCGCCTGGATGTAGACGTCCAGAGAGTCCCCCACGTTCACCTGGGTCATCAGCCGCGCGAGCTCCTCGATGTGAGCGGGGTGGGCGTCGTTTTCGGTCTCGCAGCGGACGCCGAAGGGCGTGGGCTCCACGGTCAGCCGCACGGTGGTGGAGTTGCTGTCCGCGTACTTCACGGCGTTCTCCGCCAGCTCCGTGACCACCATGCTCACCCGCTGCGCGAGGTCATTGGACTCCGCCACCGAGTTCACCAGGTTGTCCACGAACGTCCGCAGGTCGCGCAGCACCCGCCAGTCCGGGGGGAACTGCACCTCCATCTTCGCCCACTTGTCCTGAGTGCTCTGCACGTCGCTCATGTTGTCGCTCATCCTAGCGCCTTCCCATCATGGCGTCCGCTCCACGGCCACCACGGTGATGTCGTCCTCCTGCTCGGACATGTGCGCGCGCACCAGCCCCAGCAGCTTCTCCGGAATGCCCTCGGCGCCCTGGCTTTCGGCCACCGCCGCCTGGACCGCGCGCAGTTCGAGCTGCTCGCCTGCCGCGTTGCGGGCCTCGGTGAGGCCGTCGGTGTACATGACCAGGGTCTCTCCCACCGCCAGCTCCACGGTGCTCTCCTCCACCCCGTCCAGCTCGGGGAGGATGCCTACCCACAGGCCAGGCGTGGGCAACCGCTCCACCTCGCCGGAGTTGCGCCGCACCAGCAGGTCCAGGTGCGCCCCGGAGTAGACGAACCGCCCCGGCCCGTCCGACCGGAGCACGGTGAGGGTGAGGTAGTTGTCGTCCTGCAGCCGCTCCTGGACGTTGGTGTAGATGACCCGGTTCAGGTGCCGCAGCACCTCCGCCGGCGTGGCGTCCGGGTCCTTCGACACCAGGGCCGAGAGCGCGCTCTGCACCATCATCATGATGAGGCCCGGGGTGACGCCGTGGCTGGTCACATCGCCGATGCACAGCCACACCTTGCCGTTGGGCGCGACGATGACGTCGTACAGGTCCCCGCCCACGTTCTCCGCCGGCACCATGGCCGCCCGGATGAGGTAGCCGGGCGCGGTGGGAGACCGGGGGAGCAGCGCCGTCTGGATCCGCTGGGCGATCTGCAGCTCCCGCTCCAGCCGCTCCTTGCGCACCAGGGACTCCCGCGAGCGCGAGAGCTCCTGGGTCATCTGGTTGAAGGCCGCGCCGAGCTTGCCGACCTCGTCTTCGCCGTCCGCCGCCACCTGGATGGACAGATCGCCCCGGCCCACCGCCGCCACACCTTCATTCAGCCGCTCCACCCGCCGCGTCACCCCGCGCGCGAGCACCAGCGCCACACCCAGGGACACGAGCAGCGTCAGCCCGCCGATGCCGGCGAGCGTCCGCCGCACCACCGCGTGGCCGGCGAGCGCCTCATCCAGGGAGCGCGAAAGGACCAGCTCCACGCCGTCCGGCGCATCCAGCGGGTGCCGCAGCCGGTGGAGCACCAGCTGCTCGTCGCCCAGCCGCCGGTCCGAGAGCCCCGCCGGCGCATCCGCCAGGGACGCCGCCAGGGGCCTGCGCCCCTCCGCCATCGCGAGCGCGGCGGGCGCCCCGTCCACGAACAGCGCCACCTCGCTGCCGGTCTGCCGCTGCACCGAAGCGAGCGCGGTGTCGGTGATCCGGTAGCCGGAGAGCAGGTACCCGGTGACGTCGCTGCCGAAGGTGAGCGGCCGCACCACCACCTCGAAGGCCTGGCCGCCCAGCTTCCACACCGCCACCCCGCCCCCCTTCGTGGCCAGGGACACGAACTCCGGCCGCGCCTCCAGCGCGCCCAACTCCTCGTCGGAGACGTCCGCCACCGCCACGCCGGCCCTGTCGGTCAGCACGAAGAGGTCCGCGCCCGCCGCCACCCGCAGCTCCTCCGCCACGTCCTCCAGCGTCGCCTCGTCGATGTCGACGGTGCGTACCGCGGCCTTGAGCCGGGGCTCCTCCGCGACCACGCGCACCTCGGCCAGCCGGCGGGCGCCGCGCTCGGTGGCGAAGGTCCCGTAGGTCTCCGCGGCCAGTTGCAGCTCCGCCTCCAGGGTCTTGTGCGCCGCGTGCGCGAGGTACCGCTCCGCAGCGACGAGCGTGGCGCCCACGCCGAGCGCGGCCACGAGGAGGAAGGCCAAAGACAGTCGGGTGCGGAGCTTCATGGCGGTGAGAGCGCCTCCCTGCGCTCGAGGATCAACAGCGGTCCGGTCTGCGCGGCCCCGAAGGCAGACGCCAGCGCCTCATCGAACCTTTGGTAGAGCACCTGCACCTTCGCGGTGCGCGCGCCGTCGGGGACCTGCAGCTGCCAGGTTCGGGCCTCGCCGCGCGCCAGCCGTTCATCCCGCTCCTCACGCACCGCGCGGAAGGACACCGAAGGGGCGCCCGTGGCGTCCACCAACACCCGGCCGAAGCTGCGCGACGAGGCCGCCCCCACCTTGCGCCCTTCGCCATCTTCGAAGGCCACCGTCCACAGCAGCCGCCGCTCGGGCCGTCCGGTGGGCAGGTGGTGCGCCGCCCCGTCGTTCACCAGCGAGAGCGCCAGCTCCCCCGGGGCCGAAGCCTCCCGCCGCAGGGTCAGGGCGCCGCGCAAGGCCTGGGCCTTGTCCGGGTGGAAGTCATGGCGCGAAACCGAACGGAGCTTCTCGCCCTTGGCAGCATGGGCGCGCAGCGACGGCATGTGGCAGTCGTTGCAGGAGACGGCTTCGGGCTGGGCCCGCCACTCACTCACGGTGGTGTAGGTGGGCACCTGCGCGTCCGGGCGGTCCTCGTGGCACGCCGCGCACAGCCCGGGCCCGGTGACGAAGTCCGACTGCGCGGCCTTGTGGAAGTGGTGGTCCTGGCTGTCCTTGTAGGGCCCGAAGCGGGTGGCCAACTCCGGGGAGAGCACCAGCGTGTGTCTGCCTTCGTCGAAGCCGGTGGCCACATGGCACGCGTCACACCCCACGCCGTCTTTGGCCACCCGCTTCCCGTAGGAGGCGAGCGGCGCGTGGCACCCGCTGCAGCCGGTGCGCGCGGCCGCGTCGAGCCCCTGCGAGGCCGCCTCGTAGGCCTCGCTCTGCGCGCGGGAATGGGCGCTGGCCCGCCACTCCTCGAGCTGCCGGCCGTGGCACTCCCCGCAGCGGCGTGACGGAAAGACGCGGCCGCTTCGGGCCTCGTCGTCTTCAGGGGCGGCCTGCGCCAGCGCGTTTGCGCCGGCGGGCAGGGGCGGCGGCGCCTCCTCGCGGGTGCAGCCGGCCATGGCGAAGACCGCCATCGCCATCAGCGCCCAGCCTGGGACCCGCACGACTTCCTCATTTGTAGCGCCCGTACTGCTGCCCGTGCTTGTTCAGGTGCCGGGGCCGGCCGGTGTCCACGAGCGTGAAGTCCACGGTGGCCACCCCTCCGGCCGAAACCTCGACCTCGCGGCGCTCGAGCACGCCCTGGGCCCAGTAGACGGTGAGCTGGTGTTTGCCGGGCGGGACCTCCAGCCGGTAGCGGCCGTCCTCCTCTACCCGGACCCAGTGCGCGTTCTGCAGCACCAGGATGGAGCCGATCATGTCCGGGTGGATGTTGCAGAAGACGTCCACCACCCCCGGCTGGGTGAAGCGGACGCGCTTGGTGGCGCCCTGCCGGTACACGCCGAGATCGAACTGGTTGCCCTGGGAGAGCGAAAAGACGTTGTGGAAGATCACGTCCTCGTTGGGGAAGTCCACCGCGCTGCCCTGGGTGACGACGATCAGGCGGGGCTCGAAGGCCTTGTTCCGCTGGACCATCTTCTCGGGCGTCTTCGCCGGGGGAGGCGCAGGGCCGTCCACCTGCTCCAGGAAGACCACCGCGTGCTGGGGGCCCTCCACGGCCTTCGTCCCCAACAGCGAACGGGACTCGAAGCGGACCTGGCCTTCAAGGGTGCCGCGGGTGCCGGAGGGAGCGGACTTCGCGGGCGCCGGCGCGGCCGCGACCACGGCAGAGGCCGCGGCGGCGACGACGATGGCGGCGAAGGTCATGCGGGCCTCGCGGGCAGCGCGCTCGTCTTGAGCACGCGCGGCGCGATTCGGCCCATGGTGGTGAAGGAGACGTACTGCCAGGTGCGGTTCGGATCGAACTGCACGTCGATGCCGTACGGCAGCCCCGGCGCGCGCTCGGCGCGGAGGAACCACGCCATGAAGCACTTGATGGCGCTGGAGTTCATGTAGTCCACCGCCGAGAAATCCAGCACCACCTGCGCGCAGCCGGCCTTGAGGATCTGCTCGTGCAACTCGAGGAGCTTCGGCTGGAGGACCGTGGTCACGTCCCGCGCATCCAGCGTGCCGCTCCACACCAGCCGCAGCGACGAGCCCTCTTGCGTCAGCTGGACCTTGAATCCAGGGATGGGCTCAGCCGGAAACTGCAGCATCGACATTGTCAGCCTCGCTTCACGATGGGACAGGTTTACGTTCTGGACTATACACGGGCTTTGTGAACCGGCTAGCAATTCTCGCTTTCGGGTTGTTCTGCGTATTGGGATTCCCCCACCCCACCCACGCCGAGGTCCAGGCGCTCGTCGAGGAGGTGGGCGACCCGGAGGAGGTCACCGCGGGGGGAGAGGTCATCGCCGGTCCCAGCATGCCCCTCCCTGCGCCGGGCGCCGCCGCGGGGTCCTCCCGGTTGCGCGTGGGAGGCTACCTGGATCTGGGCGCCTCCCGCGTGCAGAACGGGGGCCGCGGCTTCGTCTTCGACACCGCCGGCGCGTTCTCCTCGCGCTACCCGGAGGTCGCCTGGGTCCTGCTGGGTGACCCCTGGTCCACCCCCATCAACTCCCGCGGCGACCCTGGCGACACCGCAGGCTCCTTCGCCCTGCCCCAGCAATGGGTCGGCACCGACGGGGCGTTCGGGTTCCTCGTCAATGAGGTGAACCTGGACTTCGCGGCCTCGCCCCTGCCCAGCCTCTTCGTCTTCGCCAGCGTGGACCTGTTGCCGAGGCTCGAGTCGCAGGGCGCGCCGGGGGACCTGTTCGAGGTGGACTTCGCCTACGTGGACTGGACCCCCTTCGACCGGGTGGACCTCACGCTGTCCGCCGGCAAGTTCGATCCGGTCTTCGGCCGCGAGTACCGCCTGCGCGAGTCGCCGGACCGGCCGGGCATCACGCCGTCCCTCCTGTTCCGCTACGTGGGCGGGCAGCCGGTGGGGCTCAAGGCCCGCGGCCGCTTCTTCGACCAACGCCGCAGCGCGGCGCTGGCCGTGCAGAACGGCCCCTCCTTCATCTCCAGCATGGCCTTCTCCTCGGACGTGTCCCGGGTGGATCTGAAGACCGGCGCCGGGAGGCTCTCGTACGCGCTGCCCTCCGGACTGCTCGGCGGCGGCCAGGTGGAGGTGGGCCTGAGCGGCGAGGCCGGGCCCCAGGGCCGGCAGCGGGATGACTCGCTCTTGCAGTGGCAGTGGGGCTTCGACGCGTACGTGGAGCTGCCCCGGCTGGAGTTGCGCTGGGAGTTCGTCCGCGGCATCGCCCCCGGCGGCGGGCTGGATTCGGCGGAGTCCCTCCACTACCGCGCCTTCTTCGCCGAGGCCTTCGCAAGGCCCCTGCCGTGGCTGGGGGTGATCTTGCGCTACGAGCAGCGCCACGCGGTCCACCAGGGCGGGGACACCTTCGTCTACCTCATCCACGTGCAGCGGGCGGTGGCGGGGGTGCGCTTCGACCCCACCCACAACGTGGCGGTGAAGCTCGAATACCTCCTCAATCTGGAGTTGGACCCGCTGCCCTCCTTCCCCAACGACGTCGCGCTGGCGTCCCTCGTCCTTTCCTTTTGAATGTTTCCAGCTAAACTTCTGCGCCGTCTGACTCGGCACACTTGAGGGGAACTGATGAACGTACGTCTACTCGCCGCCTCCGGCGCGGTGTTCGCGCTGGTCAATCTGGGCTGTGGCGGCCCGCCGGACGGCTTCACCGACACCGAGTGGGAGACGGTGCAGGGGATGAGCCCCCTTCCTCCGTTGCCCGCTGACCCCACCAACAAGTACGCAGACAACGAGGCCGCGGCGAGGCTGGGGCAGAAGCTCTTCTTCGACACCCGCTACTCGGGCCCGCTCGCGGTCGCGGACGACGGCACCAACGGCGGCCTGGGTGAGCTGGGCGAGACCGGCAAGGTCTCCTGTGGGAGCTGCCACTTCCCGGAGGACCAGTTCGCGGACAGCCGCTCGAAGCCGGGCAACGTCTCGGTGGGCGCCAACCTGTCGAAGCGCAACTCGCCGGCCCTGGTGAACGTGGCCTACTACGAGTGGTTCACCTGGGCGGGCCGGCTGGACTCCCTCTGGACGCAGGGGACCATGTCGCCGGAGAGCCCGGACCTCGTGGGGGACCGCTGCCGCGTGGCCCACCTGCTCTGGGATCACTACCGCGACGAATACGACGCCCTCTTCGACGACAAGCTGCCCACGGCGCTCGCGTCCGACGCGCCGGACGCCGCGCGCTTCCCCGCCGCGTGCAAGCCCAAGGCTGCCGGCGCGGCCGACGGGCCGTGGGAGGCCATGGAGGAGGCGGACCGCAAGGTGATCATGCGGATCATGTCCAACGTGGGGAAGTCGTTCGCCGCGTACGAGCGCAAGCTGACCAGCGGTGACGCCCCGTTCGACCGCTATGTGGCGGGCGAAAAGGACGCCCTCAACGACTCTGCCAAGCGCGGCCTCAAGCTCTTCGTGGGCAAGGGCTTCTGCGTGCAGTGCCACGCCGGCCCCATCTTCACCGACCAGCAGTTCCACAACCTGGGCGTGCCGCAGCTTGGCCCCAACGTGCCGGAGAAGGACGAAGGCCGCATCGTGGACCTGCCTTTGGCCCTGGCCAACCCGTTCAGCTCCGCGGGCGAGTTCAGCGACGATCCGGCGGCCGGCAAGGCGCGGCTCGAAGGGCTTTCCGCCACCGAAGCGGACCGCGGCGCCTTCCGCACCAAGAACCTCCGCGGCGTCGCCGGGACCGCGCCCTACTACCACAACGGCGCGCTGGGCACGCTGCGGGAGGTGGTGGACTTCTACGACCGCGGCGGCGGTGACACCGGGTTCTCCGGCACCAAGTCCTCGCGGCTCAAGCCGCTGAACCTGACGGACGGCGAGAAGGACGACCTGGTGGCCTTCCTCGAGTCGCTCACCGGCGCGCCCGTCCCCGCCGAGTGGGGCTACCCGCAGTAGCGACGGCCCATGTCGCAACCCGAGGCGCCCCGCGCGCTGCTCGTCACCCCTGACGGCAGCCGCGAGGGAGAGGAGCTCAAGGCGGACCTGCTCGCCGCTGGCTGGAAGGTGGACCTGCGCGAGCCGTCCGGGCCCTTCCAGCTCCTCGTCGTCGCCTCGGACCTCCCGGACGCCGAGCGCCTGTCTCACCTGCGCACGCGGATGCCCGCCGCCCAGGTGGTCTCGGTGGGCCCTTCCCGGCTTGCCGACGCGGCCTGCTGGTTCGGCAAAGCGCCGCCCCTGGAGGTCTGGCGGGGGCTCTTGCGCGAGCTGTGCCCTCCTCCGCCCACCGTGCGCTCGCCGGAGGCGCGCTGGCGCCGCAAGGGGGACATGATCATCGGCCACAGCGCCGCCACCCAGGAGCTCCTGAGGGTCCTGGACCGGCTCGCGCCGTCGGGCGCCGCGGTGCTGGTCACCGGCGAGAGCGGCACCGGCAAGGAGCTGGTGGCCAGGGCGCTCCACTTCAGCGGCCCGCGCGCGAAGGGCCCCTTCATTGCCCTCAACTGCGCGGCCCTGCCGGAGTCCCT
>CAZQVZ010000272.1:0-8222 GCA_964596895.1 uncultured Myxococcaceae bacterium | reverse complement strand
GGTCACCCACGATGCGGTCGAGCCGCTCGCCCTCCTCGGAGATGATGCCCAGCAGCATCCGCCCATCCCCCTCGTCGCGGATGAGCCTGCGCAACGAGCCCACCGCATTGAAGATGACCCCCAGCGGGTTTCGCACCTCGTGGGCGACGACGGCGGAGAGCTCTCCGAGCGCGGCCAGCCGCTCCTGCTTGACCATCTCCGCGCGGGTGGCCTCCAGCTCCGCGTAGCTTGCGCGCAGAGACTCGTAGAGCCGGGCGTTGGCCACCGACAGCGAGAGCAGCCCCGCCGAGACCTCCGCCAGCCCGATGAGCTCGCGGGAGAAGCGCCGGGGGGCCCGCACGTCATCCATCACCACCGCGCCCAGCACCTCTCCGCGCAGGAGCAGGGGCACGCACAACAGCGCCTTCTCCTTGAAGTGGGTGACGAGGTCCCAGCGCCCCTGGTGGGCGCGCAGCTGGGTGTCCTCCACCGCCACCGCCCGCTTTTCGCGCACGGCGGTGGCCGCCACGCCCGGGTGATCCAGGGGGATCTCCACTTTCTGGAGGAACGCCCGGCCGCCGGAGGAGCCCGCGGCGCCGCGCAGCACCTTCGCCTCCGCGTCATAGAGGAGGATGAAGCAGTTGGAGACGTCGAGGAGCCGGACGAGGAAGTTGCTGCCGGCGTCGAGGATGCTCTGCAACTCCAGGGTCCCGGCGGTGGTCCGCGCCAGGTCGAGCAGAAGCTGCGTCTCGGAGAGCGCGCGCCCGGTTTCGCGGTCCTTCTGCTCCAGCGCCTCGAAGAGCCGGGCGCGGGTGAGCCCGGAGGCGCACAGCCGGCCGAAGAGGTTCAGGGCGGGCGCGTTGTGGCTGGAGACCCCGGGCCCGTGCAGCCGCATCACCAGCGGCGTGGGCGACGGTGCGGGGGAGAGCGCCACGAAGGCCCCGTCGGAGAATTCGCTGCGCGCGCCGGTGAACACCGGGCGCCCGGTGTCCGCCGCCTCCTGCGCCTCGCGCTCGAAGCCCTCGTCTGCTGGCCGCAGCACCGCCGCCTCGAAGCCCGCCGCGGAGAGCACCCGCACCAGCTCGTCCAGCGCCGAGGCCTCTCCGCGCGCCGCCACCAGGGCCGACGCCGCGGCGCCGAGCACGTCCCCCAGGGCCTGCGCGCTCTGGGCCTGGGGCATCTCGATGCAGGTGGCCAGGACGTACGTGCCGCCGTCCTCTGCGGGCAGGTAGGTGGTGCGCACCATCTTGTGCTGCCGCGTGCCGTCCGCCCCGCAGAGGATGAGCGGATACGCGCGCATCGGGCCCACCGCGCCTTCGGTCCGCAGCTTCGCCCGCTCCAACAGGCGGCTGCGCTCTTCGGGGGGCAAGAGGTCCGCCCACTTCCGCCCTTCGATGGCCTCCCGCGGGTGACCCACCGCCTGCAGGTACGCGGCGTTGGCGAGCAGCACGGTGTCGCCCCGCGCGACCGTCATTGGCACGTCGAACACCTCGATGAGGTCGCGCAGCGCCTCGGGCGTCCAGCGCTTCGCCGTCACCCGCGCCTCAGGACCCGCTTGTCACCGATGCGCAAGGTGACCTTCTCGCGGTCGAAGTACTCCGAGAGCGGGATGACGAACTTGCGGCTCTGGCCCACGAGGTCCTTGAAGGCCTGGGTGGTGATCTCCTTGTTCGTGGCCAGGTGCGCCACCAGCCTCTCCCGGAGCCCGTCGAGCGCGGCGGCGTCGAAGTACATGTCGTCCGCCACCTTGCGCACCGACCCTTCGGCCACCAGCACCTTGAGGACCTCCTGCGCTCTGGGCACCGGCAGCTTCGCCTCCGCGGCCAGTTCGTCCAGCCTGGGCGGGCCCAGGCCCTTCTCCTCGAGCAGGCGGGAGAGCCGCTCCTTCCCTGCGCTCTCCGCCACGTTCAGCGCCGGGCTGTGGCCGGGCAGCTTGAGCGCCTCGCCGGAGGCCTCCACCGCCTTAGACTCCAGCAGGCCCGTCACCACCCGGGTGAAGATCCGCGGCTCGAGGTCCGGGCTCAGCCGCTGGCGCAACTCCTCCCGGGAGAGCCCTTCGCGCAGAGGTTCACGCTGGTGGAACGCGGCGATGAGCCCCTTCGCCCGCCCGGTGAGGGCCGCGAGGATGTCCCCCGCGAGGTAGAGCCGCTTCTCCCGGTCCACCAGCACCGCCTGGCCGCGGGTGGAGAGCAGGGCCAGCGCCTTCTCCAGGGGCTTTTGCCCCACCGCCGCGCGCGCGCCCAGCTCCCTCCAGGTCAACCCCGCGTAGCCCGCCTGCCGCAGGAGGAAGGCGAGCCGCAAGGTCAGTTCCCCCTCCAGAAGCGGCGCCAACAGCGCGCCATGCCCGCGTCGCCTGCGGGAGAGGCTCTGCGCCAGCACCCGGCCGCCGGCCACCGTGGCGCCGCGGCCGGGCAGGATCTGCGCGCCGCGGAGGATGAACCGCTGGCCACTGAGCGCGGCCACGTCCTCCGACAGCCGCAGCTGCGCCAGCGCCTTCTCTCCGGGCCCGAGCGCATCCTTGTCGAGCAAGGCCACCGTGCACTCCACCTGCGCGGTCCCCAGGTGGAGCAGCAGCTTGCGCCGCCGGGGCAAGGGCGAGGTCGCCGCCGGCAACAATTCCAGCTCCACATCCAGCATCCGCGTAGGCGGCAGCTCTCCGTAGCGGGTGAGCACCATGCCCCGCCCCACCGCGTCGGCCTCCACCCCCACGAGGTTCGCGGCCACCCGCTGCCCGGCGCTGACCTGCGCGGCGGGCTGCCCGTACTGCTGCAGGCTGCGGACCCGGACCGGCCCCACAAGGCCGGGCAACAGGGACACCGGCTCATCCACCGCCAGCGACCCGGACAGCAGGGTGCCGGTGACCACGGTGCCGAAGCCCTTGAGGGAGAAGGCGCGGTCCACCGGGAGGAACACCGGCCCTTCGGCGGGCCGGGCGGGCAGCGCCTTCGCCGCCTTCGTGAGCGCGGTCTTGAGCTCGGGGATGCCCTCCCCGCTCTTCGCGGAGACCGGGACCATGGGCGCGCCTTCGAGGAAGGTGTCCGCCACCAGCGCCTCGATGTCCGCGCGCAGCAGGTCCAGCCATTCATCCCCGAGCCCTGCGAGCAGGTCCGCCTTGGTGATGGCCACCACACCCTTCTGCACGCCCAACAGCCGGCAGATGTCGAGGTGCTCGCGGGTCTGCGGCATCACCCCTTCGTCCGCCGCCACCACCAGCACCGCGAGGTCCACGCCGCCTGCGCCCGCGGCCATCGCCTTCACGAAGCGCTCGTGGCCGGGGACGTCCACCACGCCGGCCACGGTGCCGTCGTCCAGGGCGAGGTGGGCAAAGCCCAGCTCGATGGTGATGCCGCGCTTCTTCTCTTCGACGAGCCTGTCGGTGTCCGTGCCGGTGAGGGCCTTCACCAGCGAGGTCTTGCCGTGGTCGATATGCCCTGCGGTGCCGAGAATCACGTCCCGTAGCCGGGGGGCAGCTCCAGCTCGTAGTCCCAGGGGAAGACGACCAGGCCGCTGTGCGTCAGCGCGAGGAAGTCGGGCTGGTAGCCCTCCTCCTTGCAGACGAGGCACGCGGTGGCCACCGCCTTCGCCTTCACCTTGTCGAGCAGCACCTTCGCCAGCTCCAGCGTGTCCCCGGAGGAGGCGATGTCATCCACCACCAGGACCTTCTTCCCGCGCAGCTCCTTGGGCATCTCGCCCTGCAGCGTGGGCTTGCCTTCCCGAGACGCCTTGTCGCGGCTCCGGCGGCTGATGCGCACCGGGAAGAACTCCAGGGAGAGCGCCGAGGCGATGGCCCCGCCCACGAAGACGCCGCCGTGCACCACCCCCACCACCGCGTCCGGGGCGAACCCCTTCTTCACCTCGCGGGAGAGCCCCTGCACCAGCCGGTCGAACTCGGCCCAGCTCATCTCCTTCACCGCCCCCTCGCGGAGGCGGCGTTCGACGCGGGCCATTCCCCGGGGTGCCTCCGCCTGCGGCGCGAGCACCACGTCCTCCGGGATGGAGACGATCTTGTCCACCTGCCGCCCAGGTTTGGCCGAAGGCTTCTTCACCGCGCGCTGCTGCCGCTTTGCTGCCACGACGCTCCCTTGTCCTTTGATTGCGCAGAGTGCCCGCCTACAGGCAGGCGTCAAACTGTTGGTGGCTTCCGTCCGCGTTCCGAAGGCGCACCGCCCCGGCCGTGCAGGTCCCGCCGCCGGCACACGCAGGCTGCGCGGGGTCACACGCCTCGAAGCACACCCGCTGTGGCCCCGTCCCGAACTCCGCGCAGACACCCGAGCGGCAGTCCCAATCCTGGGCGCAGGGCTGCCCCGACCCGAGGCTGCCCCCCTGGGACGGCGGCCGGCAGGCGAGGACCAGCGCGCCGTGGGGGTTCTGCGCGGAGACGTCCGGCACGCAGAGCCTCCCTGAAGGGCAGTCCGCGTCGGTGGTGCAGGGGGACTCGCCGCAGAACTGCGCTGCGGCCCGGCGGTCATCCAAGGTATTGAGGACGCCGTCCGTGCCCGGGTGGTGGTGCACCTGCCGCGCTTCACAGGTCCCGGTCGAAGGACAGTCCGTGCCCGTGGCGCAGGGCTGGGCACACACCCCCTGACGCGCCACGCCGCGGCCATCCTTCTGCAGGCAGTAGCCCTCCTGGCACTCGCCGTCCGCCGCGCAGGGTTCGCCGACGAGCGCTTCGCCGAGGTGGACCTGGCAGGTCTGCTTGAAGCGGTCTTCCGCGGCGACGAGCAGCGGGCGGCAGGTGTACCCGTCCCCTGTGCCCGTCCCGTAGGCCGCGCACCCAGCCGGCGCCGCACAGGAGGGCCGGCAGCCGCGCACGGGCGCTCCGGGCGCGGTGACGTACTGGGTGGTGAAGGGGAAGTCCCCGTCGCAGTAGCCCTGCCGGCCGGAGGCGCTGCAGTGGGCGTCTTCGGTGCAGGCGCCGAAGCAGAACCCCGCCGGACCGCCCGCGGTGGGGTCGTTGCGGCAGGCGCCGCTCTGGCACTCGGCGTCGGTGGTGCAGGGGGCCATGGAGGGCGCGTCTCCGCGGGCGAAGGCGCAGGCGTTGGACAGGCCCGCAAAGTCCATGGGGTCATCCCGCGGCACGCAGGCCAGCCCCCCGCGACAGTCCCCGTCGTGCGCGCACGGGTCGGCGAAGCCGGTGTCCCCGTAGCACAGCCCGTAGGTGTGACCGTTCCAGTCCCCGGGGAACTCGTGGCAGAGCAGGCCGGGGGCGCACAGGGGGTTCTGCGGATCGCAGTAGGCCTTGCAGGTGCTCTGGGTGGCGCCATCGGGCGTACAGGCGAGGTTGGGCTGGCAGTTGTTGTTGCAGACCTCGCCGTAGCCGCGCAGCCCCTGGACCGGCTGGTAGCAGACGCCCACCGGCGCGCCCTCTTCGAAGACCAGGGCCGGGCTGTCCTGGAAGGTGAGCTTGATGCAGATCTGCCCGCCCTCGCAGGTGTTCGTGTAGAGGTTGCAGGCCTTCAGGCACATGCTGTTGGCGCCAACGTTCACGCACATCAGCCCGAGGTCACAGGCGACGCCTTCGCTGCAAGGCGCCTGCAGCCCGGCGCCGAAGCAGACCCCCGCGCCGTTGCAGGAGAGGCCCTGCGGGCAGTGCGCGTCCTGCTTGCAGTGGACGCAGGCGCCGCTCGAGGCGTCGCAGTAGCCGGGGCCGGGTTGGCCGCATTCGTCATCCCTCTGGCAGGCCACGCAGCGGTGCTGCCCGTCGCAGACCGGCTTCTCGGAGGGGCAGTCCGCGCTCGTCGCGCATTCGGTGCAAGTGTACGCGCCCGCCCGGCACAGGCCGCGCGCGCAGTCTGCGTCCTCGAGGCAGCCGGTGAAGCGGCACCGGCCGCCTTCGCAGCTCTCGCCCTTGCCGCACTCCGCGTCCACACCGCAGGGGACGTCCGCACGGCAGAGGCTCTGCCGGCACACCCCGTCGAAGCCCTGGGCCACGCAGCCCTCCGGGGCGCTGCAGGTGGGCGGGAGGGAGATGCCGCCCACGTCTGGTACCGGGGTGGTCTCGCTGCTCGAGCAGCCCCCGAGCACCAGGGCTGCGCCCACTGCGAGGTGCGCCACGAGCCTTCGGTAGGGCCGCCGGGACATGGCCGCCGAGCATAGACCCCGCCCCCGAACCCCGCCACACGCCCCCGGCGGGGATCTGTCCTCTCGCGGATGGCTCCCGCGCCGGTGTCCGCCCCTGCGCGGACGTCGCCTGCGCCCTATGCCTTCCGGCCGCGGGCGAGCATTTCGTCCACGGTCTTGTCCGCCACCTGCTCCGGCCGCAGGCCCTCGCGCTTGCTGCGCTCGAGCAGCTGCAGCACCGTGTCGTAGATGGTGGACGCGCGGGCCTTCGCCTTCTCGCGGTCGTAGCCTTCGAGCTCCTGGGCCACGTTGATGAGACCGCCCGCGTTGATGACGTAGTCCGGCACGTACAGCATCCCCTTCTGGAAGAGCGCCTCGCCGTGCCGCGCCTCGAGCAGCTGGTTGTTGGCGGCGCCGGTGACCGCGCGCACCTTCAGCTTCGGCAGGGTCTCGTCGTTGATGGCGCCGCCGAGCGCGCAGGGCGCGAAGTACTCCGCCTCGTGCGAGAGCAGCGCGTCCACCGGGAGCACCTCGGCGCCGAAGGTCTTCGCCGCCTCCTCCGCGCGCTCCGGGCGCGCGTCCGAGACCCACACCTTCGCGCCGCGGCTGCGCAGCGCCTCCACCAGGGCCCGGCCCACGTGCCCCACGCCGAGCACGTTGACCCGCGCGCCCTCGAGGTCGTCGGTGCCGAAGAGGTGCCGGTGGGTGGCCTCGATGCCGCGGACCACGCCGAAGGCGGTCACCGGCGAGGGGTCCCCGCTGGTGCCGGGCAGCCCGCACACGTGCTTCGTGGCGCGGGCCACCGAGGTCATGTCCTCGGGGCTGGTGCCGGAGTCCTCGGTGGTGATGTACCGGCCGCCCAGGCCATCCACCGCGCGGCCGAAGGCCTCGAAGAGCGCGGGCCTGTCGAAGTCCCCTTCGGGCAGCATGATGACGGCCTTGCCGCCCCCCAGGGGCAGCCCGGCCATGGCCGCCTTGTAGGTCATCCCGCGCGCGAGCCGCAGCGCGTCCACCGCCGCCTCCTCTTCGCTCTGGTAGGTGGACAGCGCGCGGGTACCACCCAGCCCCGACCCCAGCACCGTGGAGTGCAGGGCCACGAACGCACGCAAGCCGGTGCGCCCGTCGGTGAAGACGTGGAGGGACTCGTAGCCGTCGGCCAACATCCGCGAGAGGAGGTTCATGGCGCGGGCCTGTACGCGCGGCCCCCCGGCCTGTCAACGCGCGGTGCGGCAGCGCGCCGCGCCGTGCGGCCCCGGCGGCGGAGCTCGGAGGTCGGAGCTTGGAACTCGGAGGTCGGAGCTTGGAGCTGGTGTCAGCTCGGCCGGCCTTCGAGCCGGGAGACGAGCTCGCGCAGCTCGTCCGCGTCCACCACGTACTGCGCGTTGCAGAAGTGGCAGGAGGCCTCCGCCTTGCCCTCCTTCTGGAGGATGTCCGAGAGCTCCGCGGCGCCGAGGGTGAGCAGTGCCCGCACCACCCGGTCCTTCGAGCAGGGGCAGGACCAGGTCAGGGGGTAGCGGCTGGTCACCTCCAGGTCCGCGCCGTCGTCGCACAGCCGGGTGAGCAGCCCCAGCGGTGAAGGGTCCTCCCCTTCCGCCTCCATGGCCTGCAGGAGGCCGTCGCTCCGCAGCCTCGTGCGGATGCGCTCCAGCGCCTCGAGGTCTCCGCCCGGCAGGGCCTGCACCAACACGCCCGCCACCGCCTGGGTGGGTTCGCCCACGGCGGAGCGGGTGCACAGGCCCACGGTGGTGGGGATCTGCTCGGAGGCGGTGAAGAACCGCTCGAGGTCCTGGGAGAGTTCGAAGGCGGAGAGCTCCACTGCGGAGCGGACGTACTCCCCTTCGCCCCGGTCTCGCAGGACCGAGAGAAAGCCGCTGTTGCCGAAGGCCGGACGCCACCGGTACGGACCCGGCGCCCCTTCGATGTCGCAGGCGGGGTTCTTCACGTAACCGCGGGCGGCGCCGCCTGCGTCCGCCTCGACGAAGAGCCCGCGCAAAGGCCCGTCGCACTCGAGCTGGAGGTTGACCTTCGCGCCCTCCTTCTGGAGCTGCAGCGCGCCAATCAACGCCGCGCCGGCCAGCGCCTCCCCCAGGAGGACCCGGGCCGCCAGCCCCGCTTCGTGCAGGCGCGCGGCCTCCCGGGCGGTCTGCGTGGCGAGGACCGCCACCACCCGGAGGTCCGCCCGC
>CAZQVZ010000271.1:0-8233 GCA_964596895.1 uncultured Myxococcaceae bacterium | reverse complement strand
GCTGGTGCAGCTCGAGTACGAGCGCGGCGTCCCCCGCAATCCGTTCATCAACGCCGGCGCGCTGGTGGTGACGGACCGGTTGCTGACCCTGACCGGTGACGCGGTGGGCGCGCTTCGGGACTTCCTGCGAGCGGAGACCGGGAACGGCGCTTTGGATTTCGATCCCGAGGTCGCGAAGAGCGAGGCCGAGCATGGCCACCGCAACGCGGCGCTCGCGCACTTCCTCGCGTCGTGGGGGAATCTGCAGAACCCGGTGGAGGACGTGTTGGCGGCGTACTTCCGGCAGTGCGCGTTCCGGATGAGCTGCCGGGAGCTGGCGCTGGCCGCGGGGTTCCTGGCGCGGCACGGCGTGCGAGCGGACGGGTCCAGGTTGTTGTCGCGCTCCGATGCGAAGCGGCTCGGGTCGGTGATGCTGACGTGTGGAACGTACGACGCGGCGGGAGACTTCGCGTACCGCGTGGGCTTGCCCGGCAAGAGCGGCGTCGGCGGCGGCGTGGTGGCGATCATTCCAGAGCGAGCGGCCCTGTGTGCCTGGAGCCCCGGGCTGGACGCGCACGGGAACTCGGTGGCCGCGGTCGCCGCGCTCGATGAGTTCACCACCCGGACCGGGTGGTCGATCTTCTAGAGTCCTGATGATGGCGTTCCCCCGGCGGTTCTGCGTGATGGTCCGCGGCGAGAACCTGCTCATTGGAGTCGAGGGACAGCCCACGCGGCTCGGCTTCTACTCGAGCCGAACCGTCTGGGCACGACACGTCGACGAGGCGTGCCGGAGGGCCATCCGAAGGGTTGAGGAGGAGCTGGCGACCCTCCCGGTGCTGGAGAAGGGAGAGGCCTGCGTCATCGAGGACGTGCGGCAGCTCTCGTTCTGGATGCGCAGTGGGCCTTCTCGCGGGTTCACCTTCTTCCCAGCAGAAGAGGGCGAGCAGGACGCCTCCGCCGAGTGAGTGGGTGAGGCCAGGCGCTCATGGCCAGGAGGGGCGCTGTTCCTTCTGCCGCGGCCCGGTGGCGCCCTGAAGCATCCGAAGGATGATCTTGCGGGCGGCGCCTGCTCCGCTCGCCGCGCTGTCGGAACTCCAGGAGAACTGGAGACTCGGTCTCCAACTCTTGAGGACTTTTTCTTTCGCTGCGCCGGAGTGCACCCCCCGTGAGGGCAGCCGCCCGGGGCGGCGCTCCTCGAGCAGAAAGCGCGTGAGGGGGACCTGCGAGCGGCTCGACGAGCGCGAAGACGCCGTCGCTGGCGGAGCGGGTGAAGCGAAGATTGCCGGCTGGCAGGAGAGCGCGAGGCAGCGGCGCCGGTCCGACCTCTGCGGCGTGGGCTCCTGGAGGGGTCACATTCGTGCGGGCGCAGGGGGGGCGGCGGCCCCGAACCACCTCCACCGCGTCCTCGCCGGTGACCTCCGGACCCACGCTCCCGCAGAGGTTCCTGTTGCAGCTGAATGCGGGTCCGCCCACCGCCGGCTTCAGCGACGGGAGCGCTTCGCACACGGCCACCACCGCCTGGCGCAGGCTCGGCACGTTGAGGGTCAGGGTCACCGACAGGCAGGGCGCGCGGTCTCACCATCCGCGGGACCTGGGTCCGGCCGAGGCGACGGATCGGCGTGCGCGCCTGGGACGGGCACCCTCGCCCGGAGCCGAGGGTCTCCGCGTCCTGTGCCCAAACCTCCCTCTTTGGGCGATCGTCGGAGGCTCTGGCGCCGCGGGACCGTGAGCGGTCTGCATGAGCGGGCGACGACCGCGGAGCAACGCCGGCGCAGAGGCCGCGCTGGGAGGCATACCGCTCCCCTACCTGCACAACCGCTCCGAACTCTGCAGCCGGACCCATCCCCGCCCCCGAACCGCCCATCCGGCGCGTCGAACTCGATCTGCCCCGAGCAAGCAGTCGCCAACGCAATGGGAACTCCGCCCGCGCGTAGGAGAGGTCATGAACGCTCAGAAGTCCCCCACGTGGCTGAAGGTGCTGTTGGGCCTCGTCGCCCTGTTCGTGCTCGGGCCGCCGCTACTGGCGCTGGTCCTGGGCACGGTTGGCGTGTTGTTCGCCCTGACCGGTGCGCTCCTGAAGGTGGGGCTCGTCGTGGGCGCCGTCTACGTGCTCTACCGGCTGTTGGCCGCGATGTTCGGCGGGGGCAGCGACAAGCCGCAGGTGCCCGCGAAGCTCGCGACCATCGACGCCATCCCGCAGGCGTACCCGGTGCGAGAGGACGACGACTCATCGCTCGAGCGAGAGGACCGCGCGCGCAAGGCAGAGCTGGACCGGGAGTTGGAGCGCGCCATCGCCGCTGCGAACGAGGCGCGCCAGGGCGGCTGATCCGGAAGCTATTGCGAAGGTTGCGCGCGGACCTCCAGCACCCACAGCGCCGTCCCGTCGCCGACATGCGCCACCCTGGCCGGATACGTCAGCCTCCGCGCCCCGACCGTCACCTCGGCTCCCGCCCGAACCCCCTCCGGCCGGTTCGCCACGGGGAGGTCCGCGCCGTCGCCACCGACGAACCACAGCGACCGCTCCCCCTGCAGCTTCGAACGCTTGGGCCAGGCGCGCTCTTCGAACACCCCGCGCAGGTCCTCCGCCGGCCCCACCTCCACGAACGTGCCGGCAGGCGAAGCCTCCCCATCCACCAGCCGCCAGGAGACGGGGCGCAGGTGCTCGGCGAGCAGCGCCTGTCCTTCGGGGCGCCAGCGTTCGCCACGTACGACCACCGCGCGGTCCGCGAACGCGTCCCACAGCGCGTCGCGCGAGTCGTCGAGCACCCAGAGGCCCCCGTCCGCCGCCTCCAATTGCACGCCGCGGAGCTCGAGCCGCACCACACCGGTCACCTCCAGACTGGAGGTGCGCGGCGTGGAAACACGGATGAGCCCCTCCAGCACCGCGCGCTGCGCATCCGCGCGCTCGGCGAACTTGCCGAAGTTCGGCATCCCCATCCGGACGATGGGATTGAGCGACTCGGAGGCCTCGGCGGCGAGGGCGTCCAGCCGGGCTGCGCGTTCAGCGGGAGGCAGCGCCATCGCGCTCGCGAGCGCCTGGTGCATGGGCGCCATCCGCGTCCACGCGTCGCGCATCACGGCGCGCGCGGCGACGTTGTCAGCGCCCGGGATGTCGCTCCCATCTACGATGGCCAGCGCGCCCGGTGGAAGCTGGGCCCGGTGTTCGTCCGACAGGAGCGACCCGAACGCGAGCAACGGCGAATACAGCGCCTCCTCCCGCATCGCGTGCTCGAACGGCCGCAGCCCTTCCGCCACCCGGCGCAGTGACACAGCGGCGTCCGCCTGCGCTTGCGCAGAGGCCTCCGCCATCGCCTCTTCGCACGGCGTCTTCACCATCTGCGTGGTCGCCACCGAGACCATCGCGCCGATGAGCCCTGTGCCCCAGCCCAGGTCCCGGGAGAACGCGAGCGCGTCCACACACAGCGCCGCCGCATCGTCTGGGCGCCCTTCCGCCAGGCGCCTGCGCACCTCCAGCGCGGCGATTCTCTGCGCGTGCTGCAGCCTCACCAGCCCGTCCGACCCCGGCCCCTCCGGCGCGGCCAGCGCCGCCTGGCCCTCCGGCATCCCCGCCTTCTCCCGCCGCCCCGCCCCCAGCGTTCGCAGCGCCACCAACGAGCCTTCGTCCAGTTGCGAGAGACACGGCGCTGGCAGCTCCGCCCAGGCCTTCTCGCCGTCCCGGACCTGGGTGCAGGCCTCTTGCACCGCGTCCGCATCGAGCGCCTTCCACTTCGCGAGCAGCGTGCCCAGCGCTTCGAGCTCCGGCGCCACGCCGTCCGCAAACAACCCGGGCACAGGCACGTCCAGATGCGACGGCCGCTCAAACGTCCGCGGGACGGCGAGCACGTCCGCGACCAGCTGCGACGCCAGCGCGTCTGTGTCCCGGCTCAACCGCCACAGCCAGGCCGCCGCCACTGCGAGCGCGAGCGCCAGCACCGCCAGCACCCCTCCGAAGATCCAACGAACGCCCATGGCCCTCAGCGTACCCGACGAGGCCGGAGGTCACCGCGCACCCAGCTCCCCGTCTTGCGGGTGCCGCCTGACCCAGTGCCCGGTCCCCTAAAGGCGCATGGCTCCAGAACTTTCCATCAGGCCTGCCCTTTGCTTCGTCCGCCGCCGCACCGATGTCCGGCTCCTGGCCCCTTCAGCTCCTGCGGACACTGCTCGTGGCGGCGTTGCTATTGGGCGCCGTCAAAGCGCACCCCCAGTCACAGAAGCTGCCGCCGCGCCTGACCGCGTCGCTCCTCCTGCGCATCCTCGCCTACGACCGGCGCCCGCTCGCCGAGGGAGCAGACCACCGGGTGGCAGTGGTGGCAGGGGCAAAGGAGGCCGCCGCCGAGTGCGACGCGCTCGCCCACGCCCTCCACGAAGGCAGCGGGGGCGGCGCCGCGGGGGCACCGAAGGTCCACGCCGTCCGGATGGAGGTGGCGCCCACCGAGTCGCTCCTCGAGAGGATGCAGCGCGCGCAGCTCTCCGCGCTCTTCCTGTGTGGCGCTGCCTCGGAGCTCGGTCCCGCCGTCGCCGCCGCGGCGCGTTCTGCGCAGGTGCTCACCTTCACCGACGATCGCGCGGGGCTCGACCACGGGCTCGCGGTGGGGCTGGTGCGCCGGGAGTCTCGCGCCGGCATCGTCGTCGCGCTCGACGCCGTGGCCGCCCAGGGCTCGGATCTCGACGCGGACCTCCTGCGGCTGGTGGAGCTGCACGAGCGGGGAGGCCGAAGGTGAGACCTGCCCGCTTCTCCATGCGCGTCCGGCTGGCGGTGTTCATCTCCGCGCTCTCGCTCTTGACCTCCGCGGCGCTCCTCGCGGTCCTGCCCCTCCGGCTCGAACGCAACGCCGAGCTCAACATGGAGCGCAGCGCCGAGAGCATCGTCCGGCTGATGGGCGCCGCGCTCGCCCCCGCGCTGGACTTCGGAGACGAGCGCTACGCCCACAGGCAGCTCGGGCAGCTCGAGTCCCTCCCCGGCGTCAGCTACGCGGTGCTCCTGGAGGCGGAGGGAGGCCAGCTTGCGGGCTGGCCCGAAGGCTTCGTCCCGTCGGTCACCGCCCAGGGGAACCGTCCCGTCCGGGAGGCGGAGCTCCTCCACCTGGCGCTGCCCTTGCGCACCCGCGGCGGGCAGGAGGGGCTGTTGCAGATGGGCTTCAGCCTCGAGCCTCTCCACGCGCAGGTCCGCGAGCAGCAGCTCGAGGCGGCCCTGCTCTCCTTGATCCTGCTGGCGGTGGGCCTGTTCGGAGCGCTGGTCGTCGCCCGGTCCTTCACGGCCCCGGTGCGAAGGCTCACCCAGGTGGCCCAGCGCATCGCCGACGGAGACGACGCGGCGCACCGGGCTTTGGACGTCACCCGGTCCGACGAGCTCGGGCAGCTGGGCGAGGTCATCCAGAAGATGCTGCAGCGGCTCTTCGAGGAGAAGGACCGCGTCCGCGCCCTCAACCACGAGCTGGAGGCGCGCGTGGCCCGGCGCACCGCGGAGCTCAACCAGAGGCTCGTCGAGCTCAAGGCAGCGCAGGAGCAGCTCGTGGTGGCGGACCGCCGCGTCTCCATGGGGCAGCTCGCCGCCGGCGTCGCGCACGAGATCAACAACCCGTTGGCCTTCGTCACCTCCAACCTGCAGTTCGTCCGCTCGGAGCTGAAGGGGCTCGCGCCGGGGCAGGCGCTCGACACCGCAGAGTGCCTGGAGGCGCTCTCCGAAGCGGTCGAAGGCTGCGAGCGGGTCCGCCACATCGTGCAGGGGCTGAAGACCTTCTCCCGGACGGACGAGGAGCGGCTGGAGCCGGTGCAGCTCTCCGACGCGCTGGACGCCGCCCTGCAAATGGCCACCAACGAGCTCAAGCACCGCGCCCGGGTGGTCGTGGAGGTGGAAGACCCAAGGCCGGTGAAGGGCAACTCGGTGCGGCTCGGGCAGGTGTTCTTGAACCTGCTCATCAATGCCGGCCACGCCATTGGTGAGGGCGGCGCGGACGAGAACCTGATCCGCGTGCGGATCTTCTCGGCGCCGGACGGCCGCGTCGCCGCCAGCGTGGAGGACACAGGCTGCGGGATGGCGCCAGAGGTCCGGGCGCGGCTGTTCACGCCCTTCTTCACCACCAAGCCCGTCGGCTCGGGGACCGGGCTCGGGCTGTCCATCTGCCAGGGGATCATCACCCGGCTCGGCGGGGAGATCCGCGTGGACAGCGCCCCGGGACGCGGCACCACCTTCACCCTGCTGCTGCCACCGGCCGCAGACGAGGACACCCCGCTGCCCGGGCCTTCGCCGCTGCTGGGCCCCGCGCCGCGCCCGGCACGAATCCTCCTCGTGGATGACGACCCGCTGGTGGCCCGCGCGCTGGAGCGGACCCTGGGGCGCAACCACCACGTGGACGTCGTCCTCAGCGGCGCGCAGGCGCTGGGGAAGCTGGGCGAAGGGCCCCGCTACGACCTCATCCTCTGCGACGTGATGATGCCGCAGATGAACGGGATGCAGCTCTTCCAGACCCTGGAGGCGCTCGACCCTTCGCTCGCAGAGCGCGTCCTCTTCATCTCCGGCGGCGTCTTCACCGACCAGGTGCGCGGCTTCATGGACGCCCACCGCGAGCGCCTGTTGGACAAGCCCATCGACCCCGCCCTGCTGCAGGCGCGAATCCTCGCCGCCGTGGCGCAGGAAGGACTCTCCACATGATCCCCGCCGCTGCCCTCGTGTGGGCGCTGACGTTCGCCCAGGCCTCCCCACCCGCCGAAGACGACGTCCCGCGCGCCGAGCAGGGCGCCCCTTCGTGGACGCAGCGCCTCACGCTCGAAGAGCTCCTGGAGGTGGAGCTCTCCGCGCCGGCGAAGGTCCCGCTCACCCGCCGCACCGCGCCCGGCCAGGCCTCCGTCTTCCCGCGCGAGCGGCTCGAGGCGTGGGGGTGGTGGACGCTCAATGACCTCCTCTTCAGCCTCCCCGGCTACTTCCCCGGGCAGGAGGCGGAGCGCACCGTGGTGGGCTTCCGCGGGGTGCCCGAAGGCTGGAACAACAACCGGCTGCTGGTGCTGGTGGACGGCATCCCGTTCAACGACAACGAGGCCGGCAGCGCGTACACCTCTGCCATCACGCCGCTGTTCCTCGCGCATTCGGTGGAGATCATCCGGGGCCCGGGCGCGGCCCTCTACGGTTCGAGCGCCCTCAACGGCGTCATCGCCATCCAGACGGTGGGCGGGCAGCACAGCCTCGCGGAGGACGGGGCGCTGCGGGCCCAGCACCGCGCGCGGCTGACGCTCGGGGACTTCGGCAACTCGTCGGTGGAGGCCACCGCGGCCATGGCGTCTGCGCACCTGCACACGGTGGTGGGCGTCCACACCTACCGGTCCCAGGGGAACCCCTACCTCTCCCATGACGCCTCCGAGCGGCGGGACGGGGAGGGGAGGCTCGCGCGCTTCCTCGTCGAGGACGATCAGCGCAACCGCTACGGGTTCATCAAGGTGCACGGCCGCGGCGCGCTGGAGGGCTGGGCCTTCGGGTACCACGTGCAGGACTGGCGCTACCAGATAGGACACGGCTGGCTCTACGCCATCCCCGACCTCTACCTGCCCATGGCGGAGCGCCGGCACATCGTCTCTGCGTCCTGGAGGAGCCGCGAGAGCGCGCCGTTGCGCCAGGAGTACGTGGCGCGGCTGCAGCGGCACGACTACGACCTGAACGCGCGGCTGTTGCCGGCGGGCTCGGACCCTGCGTACCCGGGCGGCGTCACCGAGACTCTGGCGTACGGGCTGGACGACCTCTTCTTGCGCGCGCAGCTCGGCGCAAGGCCGCTGCCCTGGCTCGACGTGCTGGGCGGCGTCGAATACGGCGGGTTCCTCTATCAGGGAGACCGCGCCCACCACGCCAACGCCGTCCTCGATGATCCGAGCGGGGAGGCGCCCGCCACCTTCATGCCGGTGCAGCTGGGGCCGTACATGGCGCCCATCCTCGACCGCCCGGTGCACAGCCTCGCCGGCTTCGCCCAGGTGACCGCCGCCCAGCCCAAAGGCCTCCCGGTCACCGCCGTGGCGGGGCTGCGCTACGACCTGCGCACCCAGACTGAAGCCCTGCGCGACGTGGACGCCGCCTCCGAGCGCTTCCGCCAGCTCAGCCCGCGAATCGCCCTGGCCTGGACCCCGTCCTCCGTCTGGGCGCTCAAGGGCCAGGTGGCGCGCGCGTTCCGCACGCCCACGCCGGTGGAGCTCTTCAGCACCAACACCTGGACCGCCGGCGCGAACCCTTCGGAGCTCCTCCCCGAGACGCTGACCCAATACGAGCTGGGCG
>CAZQVZ010000270.1:0-8249 GCA_964596895.1 uncultured Myxococcaceae bacterium | reverse complement strand
GAACGGCAAGTACGTGGTGCCGGTGCCCGTCGAGCAGGCGCTGACGCTCTCCCCATTCATCGCCAACGCCATGGTCCACGGCGCCAACAAGCCCTTCAACATCGCGCTGCTGGTGCCGGACATGCCCACGCTCACCGAGTGGGCGAAGGCGCGGAGCCTCGACACCCAGTCGGTTCCGGAACTGCTCAAGCACCCGGAGGTGGAGAAGCTGTTCCGGGAGCAGGTGACCCTCCACACGAAGAGCGTGAAGGGGTTCGAGCGCCCGCAGCGCTTCCTGCTCATCAGCGAGGACTTCACGGTCGAAAACGACATGCTGACGCCGAAGATGAGCATCAAGCGGCGGGTGGTGATGGCGAGGTACGGCCAGGCAGTCGAGGAGCTGTACCGGAAGGCGCTCGAAGAGGGTGTGAAGGCCGCGTAGCCGCAAACCTTCAGCGTGCTCAGCATTCAGGGGTGGGCACGCACCTGAACCATGCCGGCCGCGCGCTGCTGTTCGGGGCGGCCTACTACCTGCTCGGGCTCGTCAGCTACCGGGCCACGCTCGTGCCGGGCGAGTTCGTGGCTGCCTGGTGGGCGCCAAGCGGGCTGGCGCTCGCCTTCCTGATCCGCGCGGACCGGCGCCAGCTGCCCTGGTACCTGGGCGCCATCGCGCTCGCCGCCACGGCGGTCAACCTGCCGCAGCCCATAGGCCTGGGCGCGTTCGTCTACCGGCCGATCGCGGACATCGTCGAACCCCTGGCCTCGGCGGTGATCCTCCGGCGGATGTTCGGCTCCCAGATGCGGCTGGCGTCTCTGCGCGAGGTTGCCGGGTTTGGGCTGGTGGGGGCGATGGTGGGGCCGGTGATGGGGGCGGGGACGGTGGCCGTCGGCGGCGCGCTGCTCGGCACGCCGGAGGGGACGGGGCCGGTGGGCTTCGGGCTGGTGTGGTGGGGCAGCGCGGTTCTGGGCACCATGCTCTTCGCGCCGGTGCTGCTCACCTGGCGGACCCCCCGGGAGTTGGCCGAACCTCGGCGCGCGGCGGAGGCGGCGGGCCTGACCGCGGCGCTCGCGGCGCTCGCGATGGCGGCGTTGGCGCTGGGCGTGGACAACCCCATGGCGGTGGTGCTCAGCGTGGCCTCGTTCCCGCTGCTGGCGTGGGCGGCGGTGCGCTTCGGGGCCACGGGCGCGTCGCGGGCCGCGGTGGCGCTCTCCATCTTCTCCTTGTCGCCGTATCTGGACTCCGATGTGCCGCCCAGCCTGTGGCAGGCCATCGCGGTGCAGGGGATCTACGCGCTGGCGGCCCTCACCGCGCTCACGCTCTCGGCGCTCACCGGCGAGGCGAGCCGGCAGCGGAAGAAGGCGCAGGCGCAGGCCGCGCGGGCGGAGGACTCGCTGGCCCTGTTGGAGTCCGCGCTGCGGAACGCGCCGTTCGCCGTGGGCTTCTTCAGCCCGAGGATGCAGGTCACCCGCTCCAACGCCGCGTTCGACGCGCTGAAGGCGCACCGCATGGCGTACCTGCCGCTGTTGCAGAAGGTGCTGCGGGAGGGCCGGGAGGTGAAGGAGGACGTGCAGGTGGAGGAGGAGGGGAGAACGCGCACCTGGCTGGCGCTGGCATTCCCGGTGCGGGCGCGGAGCATGGAGCCCTTGGCCATGGGGCTCCTGATGATGGACGTCACCGACAGGCGCCAGACCGAAGAGGAGCGGGCGCGGCTATTGCGCCAGGCGGAGGAGGCGGTGCGGGTGCGCGAGGACTTCCTCTCCATCGCCTCACACGAGCTGAAGACCCCGCTGACCCCGCTGGCGGTGCGGCTGTCCGCCATCGGGCGAAAGCTGCAGGCAGGAGAGCCCGTCGCGCCAGACGCCATCGACAAGCCCTTGCGGAGCCTGCGCAAGCTCACCGAGCTCATCAATGACCTGCTGGACGCCTCGCGGATCGAACAGGGGAGGCTGCTGCTGCATCCCGAGCGCCAGCCTTTCAACGACATCGTCGCGCAGGCGGTGGCGCCGTACGAAGGCGCGAGCCCCTTGCACCGGGTGAACCTCCGGATGCCAGACGAGAGCCTGTGGGTGTACGCGGACCGGCAGCGGCTCGGGCAGGTGGTGACGAACCTCGTGGACAACGCCATCAAGTACAGCCCCGCAGGAGGCGACGTGGACGTGGTGGTTCGCTCCCACCCGGACGGCGTGGAGCTCGAGGTCACCGACCACGGCATCGGCATCCCCGCGTCTCAAGTGGACCGCCTGTTCGAGCGCTTCTACCGGGCCACCAACTCCACCGTGTCCTACGGCGGGCTGGGGCTCGGGCTCTACATCACCCGCGACATCGTGGAGCGGCACGGTGGGCGCATCTGGGCACAGAGCGTCGCCGGCGTGGGCTCGCAGTTCCACGTGGTCCTGCCCAGCCTCGAGGCCGCGGAGGTGCAGCAGTCACTGCATTGAGCCGGCGCGCCGGTTGCCGCTTGCCGCATCGGCGCACACAGAAGATGGTGCGCGGCCGCCATGACCTTGCTCCGCGCCGCCAACGTCCGCCTCGCCTACGGCAGCCGCACCCTCTTCGAAGATCTGACCTTCGTGATCGAAGAGGGCGAACGGGTGGGGCTCATCGGGGTCAACGGCTCCGGCAAGTCCACGCTGATGCAGATCCTCGCCGGCCAGGCGCGCGCGGACGAAGGCGAATTGCAGATGCAGCGCGGCGCCCGCGTGACCTACCTCCCCCAGGAGCCGGAGTTCCCCGAAGGGGCCACGGTGGAGAGCGTGCTCACCGTCGGAGACTCCCCGCACCAGGCGGCGCTGCAGCGGCACGGGGAGCTCTCCCTGGAGCTGTCGACCGCGCCGGAGGACAAGCAGGCGAAGCTCCTCGCGGAGCTCTCCCACGTCGCCGAGCGGGTGGAGCAGCTGGGGGGGTGGGATCCGTCCCACCGCGCGCGCAAGCTGCTCGACCGGCTCGGGGTGAAGGACTGGGAGCGGCCGGTGGCCCAGCTCTCCGGCGGCGCGAAGAAGCGGGTGGCCATTGCCCGGGCGCTGCTGACCCGGCCGGATCTGCTGCTGCTCGACGAGCCCACCAACCACCTCGACGCGGACACGGTGGAGTGGCTCGAGGACGAACTGGACCAACTGGACGGCGCGCTGCTGCTGGTCACCCACGACCGGTACTTCCTCGACGGGCTGGTGGACCGGATCGTGGAGATAGGCCCGGGCGGCGCGTTGACGTCGTACCCCGGCAACTACCAGGCGTACCTCGAGCAGAAGCTCGTCGCCGAAGAGCAGTCGCAACTGGCGGAGCACAAGAGGCAGCGCTGGATTGCGCAGGAGGTGGCGTGGCTGCGCAAGGGCGTGGAGGCGCGCCGCACCAAGAGCCGCGCGCGCATCGAGCGGGCGACGAAGCTGATGGGAGAGAAGGGCTTCCAGAAGCCGAAGGTCGCGGACCTGCGCGCGGCGGAGGCCCCGAGGCTCGGCGGCACCGTCATCGAGGCGAAGTCCCTGACCCGGGCCATTGGCGGGGTGACCCTCTTCTCCGGCGTGGACTTCATCCTCCAGAAGGGCGAGCGCATCGGCATCGTCGGGCCCAACGGCATCGGCAAGACGAGCTTCCTCAAGGTGCTCCTGGGAGAGGTGCCGCCGGACGCGGGCGAGGTCGTCATCGGCCAGCGCACCAGGGTTGCGTACTACGACCAGCACCGCACCACCCTGGACCCCGAGCAGTCGGTCTACGAGGCGGCCTGGCACGACGACTGGGTGATGCTGGGGGACCGCAAGGTGGCCCTGCGGGACTACCTGGACGACCTCCTGTTCCCGGTGCCCATGCAGAAGATGAAGGTGGGCGCGCTCTCCGGCGGCGAGCGCAACCGGCTCCTGCTGGCGCGGCTCTTCCTCGAAGGCGCCAACGTGCTGGTGCTCGACGAGCCCACCAACGATCTCGACATCGTCACCCTCAACGTGCTCGAGCGGATGCTGCTCTCCTTCACCGGCAGCGTGCTGCTGGTCACCCACGACCGGTACTTCCTCGACAAGGCGGCCACCAGCATCCTCGCCTTCGAGGGCCACGGCCGCGTGGTCCGCTACGAGGGCAACTTCTCCATGTACCGGGCGCTCAAGGCGCAGGCCGAGGCGCAGGCGAAGCCGGTGAACGTGCCCGCGCCTGTGCCCGCGGCCGCCCCGAAGCAGAAGACGCCCGCCGCGCCCACGCCGCCGCCCGAGAAGAAGCCCGCGCGCCTGGGCTACAAGGAGCAGCGCGAACTGGACGGGATGGAGGAGACGATCTCCAGGGCCGAGGCGAAGAAGGCCGAACTGGAGGCGGCGCTCGCCGCGCCCGAGACGTACACCGACCGCGCTGGCGAGGTGCAGGGGTTGATGGCGGATTTGGAGAAGACCTCCAGGGAGATCGACAGGCTCTACGCGCGCTGGGAGGCGCTGCAGGCGCGCGCCGAAACCTAGAGGAGCCTAGAGGACGAGGTCTGCGCGCACGTCCCCGCCGTACGCGTCCCCCAGCGCCTGGGCCGCCTGCTTCGCCGCGGGCGACGACGCCGCGTCCGGCACGAGGATCTGCAGGACCAGGTACAGGTCGCCCTCGCCGCCGCCCTTCAGGTGGGGCACCCCCCGGCCGCGCAGCCGCATCTTCCGGCCGCTCTGCGAGCCGGGCGGGATCCGGACCGTGACCTCGCCGGTGAAGGTGGGGACCTTCACCTCTCCGCCCAACATCGCCTCGGCGACGGTGATGGGCAGGTCCAGATACAGGTCGTCTCGCTCGCGGCGGACGCGCGGGTGGTCTTCGACCTCGAGCTCGATCAAGAGGTCTCCCGGAGGGCCGCCGCGAAGGCCCGAGGCACCCTGGCCCGCGAGCCGCACCTTCGAACCGGTCTGCACGCCGGCGGGGATCTTCACCGTCACCCGGGTCGTCTGCTCGACGCGCCCATCCCCGCCGCAGTGGCCGCAGGGCTTCGCCGCGCGTCCGGCGCCGTTGCACGTAGGGCAGGTCCGAGCGAACTGCAGAGGGCCAATGCCCGCACGCGCCTGGCCTGTGCCGCCGCAGGTGGAGCAGGTGGCCACCGGCCCGGAGGTGCCCTTGCCCGAGCAGACCCCACAGGTCCCCGGCCGGGTGACCTGCAGCGCCCGTTCGGTGCCGCGGACGGCCTCGGCGAGCGTCACCACCGCCTTCGCGGTGAGGTCCTCCCCGCGGGCAGGCCCGGTCTGGGCGCCGCCGCTGCCGCCCAGGACGTCCTCCATGTTGAAGCCGAACCCGCCGGGCCCACCGCCGCCCCCCTTGCGCCCCGCCGCGCCGCCGAAGATGGACCCGAACAGGTCCCCCAGGTCCACGCCTTCAGCCCCGAACGGCATGCCGCCGAAGCCGCCGCCTCGCCCGCCCGCCGACTGGGCGGCCCGGTAGGCGCGGAACTGCTCGGCCTTCTTCGGGTCGAACCCCAGCTTCGCCGCGTCCTCGCCGAACTCGTCGTAGAGCTTCCGCTTGTCCGCATCCGAAAGGATCTCGAAGGCATGGCTGACCTGCTTGAACCGGTCCTCCGCGGCCTTGTCCCCGGGGTTGACGTCCGGGTGGTACTTCTTCGCCGCCTTCCGGTAGGCCTTCTTGATCTCATCCGCAGACGCGGTCCGCGCCACGCCGAGCACTTTGTAGAGGTCTTCCGCCATGGACCTGCGGAACGTAACCAGCAGGGCCCGACGCGCCAGCGCGGACCCGTGTATAAGCTTCGTTTGCGAATGCGCCGCGCCGCTCCCATCGCCCTCGTGTGGGCGACCGCCACTGCGCTCCTCCTCCCCGCCCGGGGCCAGGCAGCCGAAGAGGCGCCGGCCGGGCGCGAGGTCCAGCGCCGGGTCATCGACCGGGTGGTGGCCATCGTCCAGCTCCGCCAGGGGGTCGCTGAACGCCGCTCGGGCGAGCCCGCGTCGCCGCCGGACGTCATCACGCTCTCGGGCCTGCAGTTCGAAGCGAAGGTGGCGCTCATCCACCGGGGCGCGGTGAGGGCGGCGTTCGAAGCTCTGGACGACGTGGCCCTCAAGAGCGCCCTCGAGAACGCCATCAGCGAGCGGCTCCTCGCCGGCGAGGCCGAGATGCTCCAGGCCTACCTCGTCGAGCCCGCGGAGGTGGACACGGCGCTCCGGGCCTTCCGGGAGCGCTTTGATTCGAGCGCGCAGTTCCAGGCGTTTCTCGGCGCGCACGAGGCAGATCTGCAGTCTTTGGGGCGGGTGCTCGAGCGGAACCTGCGCGCGGTGAAGGTGCTCGACGGCAAGGTCCGCCTGCGCGCCCAGGTGACCGAGAGCGAGGTCCGGGCCTTCTGGGAGTCGAACCGCTCCCGGATGCGCGGCGACTACGACGACCTGCGCCCGCTGCTCAAGGAGCGGCTCATCCGGGAGCGCTACCAGCAGCTGGTCGAAGGGGAGCTGTCCTCCCTGCGGCGCACGCACGAGGTCCGGAAGGTGGCGCCCTTCGCCCGGAGCGCGGGATGAGGAAGCTGCGCGAACCCAGGGGGCTCCCGGTCAGCCTGCGGCGGATGGGGGAGGGGGATCTGGACCCGGTCCTGGCGCTCCAGAAGAAGTGCTTTGCGCACCCGTGGTCCGCGGACCTGGTGCGAAGGGAGCTGACCCACGAGTGGTCCACGGTGCTCGTGGCCGAAGACGAGGAGAAGCAGCTGGTGGGCTTCCTCATCTTCTGGCTCGTGCACGACGAGGTGCACATCCTCAACATCGCCACCGACCCGGCGCTGCGCAGAAGGGGCGTGGCGAAGACGCTGCTCGTGCAGGCCCTGCAGACCGGCCGTTCGAAGGGCTGCCGCCTGGCCACGCTGGAGGTCCGGCGGAGCAACCTGGCGGCGCTGGAGCTATACCGGGCCTTCGGTTTTCGCTCGGTGGGCGTGCGGCCGAACTACTATGTGGACGAGGGGGAAGATGCCATCGTCATGGTCTGTGATCTGTAGGTCCCGGGAAGCTGCTTGACAGCCACGGGGGCCACCCCTATAAGCGCCTCCCTTTTTTGGGATGTAGGTTCTCTCGAGCGGAAGACGAATGCCGACGATCAGCCAGTTGGTCCGTAAGGGCCGTGAGAAGTTGAATTACAAGGGCAAGAGCCCCGCCCTCAAGGAGTCCCCGCAGAAGCGGGGCGTGTGCACCCGCGTGTACACGACCACACCCAAGAAGCCGAACTCGGCCCTCCGCAAGGTGGCCCGTGTCCGGTTGACCAACGGGATCGAGGTCACCTCGTACATCCCGGGCGTCGGTCACAACCTCCAGGAGCACTCGGTGGTGATGATCCGCGGCGGCCGTGTGAAGGATCTCCCCGGCGTGCGCTACCACATCATCCGCGGGACGCTCGACTCGGTGGGCGTCCAGGGTCGCAAGCAGAGCCGTTCCAAGTACGGCGCCAAGCGGCCCAGCTAACCTTCTAGAAAGCAGGAAGTCGCAATGCCTCGTCGTCGCGTAGCCGCCAAGCGCCGTATCAATCCGGACCCCAAGTATCAGGACCGGCTTGTCTCCAAGTTCATGAACGACCTCATGCGGCAGGGCAAGAAGTCCACCGCGGAGCAGATCTGCTACGGCGCCATGACGCTGGTCGAAGAGCGGGTGAAGGAAGACCCCCTCAAGACCTTCAAGAAGGCGCTGGACAACGTGAAGCCGGTGCTCGAGGTCAAGAGCCGCCGGGTCGGTGGCGCCACCTACCAGGTGCCGGTGGAGGTCCGCCAGGATCGCCGCGTGGCGCTCGGCATGCGCTGGCTCATCACCTACGCCAAGGCGCGCGGTGAGAAGACCATGGTGGAGAAGCTGGCCGGCGAGATCATGGACGCCGCCAACAACCGCGGCAACGCGGTGAAGAAGCGCGAAGACACGCACAAGATGGCGGAAGCCAACAAGGCGTTCTCGCACTACCGCTGGTAGCCCTTCCGGCACCGGCAGTTCTTGCGGCCGCGGCGTCCGGAAACGGCCCGCGGCCGTTGTTCTTTTCAGCAGTTGCTACCCAGGAGTGGTGGTCATGGCACGGGAGTACCCGCTCGAGCGCTACCGGAACATCGGAATCATGGCGCACATCGACGCCGGGAAGACGACCACCACCGAGCGCATCCTCTTCTACACCGGCGCCATCCATAAGATGGGCGAGGTCCACGAGGGCACCACCACCACCGACTGGATGGTGCAGGAGCGCGAACGCGGCATCACCATCACCTCGGCGGCGATCACCGCGTTCTGGCCGCGGGGTGAGCACAAGTACCGCATCAACATCATCGACACGCCGGGGCACGTGGACTTCACCATCGAGGTGGAGCGGT
>CAZQVZ010000269.1:0-8271 GCA_964596895.1 uncultured Myxococcaceae bacterium | reverse complement strand
CGGTCCTCGCCGCGCCCGGTCCGCCGCGATGCACCGAAGCGCCACCGCCGCGCAGCGCCGCGCCCAGGACCAGCACCCCGAGCGCCACCGCCGCCAGCGCCAGCGAGAGCACCGCGGCGAAGGTCCGGTCGAAGGCGCCTTCGTACTGCACGTAGATGGCGCGCGAGAACACGTCGAACTGCAGCAGGCTCACCGAGCCGAAGTCGCTCAGCGTGTACAGCGCGACGAGCAGCGCCCCGGAGACCACCGCCGGGCGCAGCAGGGGCAGGGTCACCCGGAAGAACGCCCGGGCGCGGCTGGCGCCCAGCGTCCGCGCCGCCTCCTCCAGCGCCGGGTCCATCCGCAACAGCGCCGCGCGCGCCGGCAGGAACACGTAGGGGAAGCTGGTGAGCGTCAACGCCAGGGTCGCGCCGGGGAAGCCGTACACCGGCACCCCCACGTCCAGCGCACCGCCGATGCCGAAGGCCGCGAGCAGCACGTACGCCATCACGTAGGTGGGCACCGCGAGCGGCAGGCAGAGCAGCACCGTCCACGCCCGCCGCAGGGGCAGATCACACCGCGCGGTAAGGAACGCCGCGGGCAGCGCCACCGCCACTGCGCACAGGGTCACCGCGAAGGTGAGCCCGAGCGTGTTCAGGAGCAGCTCCCCCGAGCGGGCGGAGAACAGGCGCCCCCACGACGCGCCCCCGGACTCCACCGCCCGGTACAGAAGCCACCCGAACGGCGCCGCGCACACCGCGCCCACCGCCACCGCCGCAAGGAGCGTGGGCAGCGAGACCGCGCGGCGGGTGGCCGTGGCCACCTACAGGATGCCCTCGGACTGCAGCAGCTCCAGCGTGCCGCGCAGGTCCTCCAGCTTCGACAGGTCCATGCCGCTGGAGGTGGTGGGCAGCGCCGGCAGCTCGTCGTTGGGCGATGCGCCGGTGGCCACCGGGTACTCGAAGGTCTCGTGGGTGAAGTGCTGCTGCGCGGGGGGCGAGAGCAGATACGCAATCAGCCTCTCCGCCTGCGCCTCGTTCTTCGCGGTGTCGAGGATGCCTGCGCCCGCCACGTTCACCAGCGCGCCCGGATCCGCCGGAGGCAGGTAGTGGTTGGCCACCGGCAGAGGCTCCTTCCGGTCCTTCGACATCGAGTGCAGGTAGTAGTGGTTCACCAGCCCCACCTGCACCTCTCCGCGGGCGATGGCTTCGATGACCGCGGTGTTGTTCTTGTACGCGCGCGGCGCGTTGGCCTTGATGCCCGCCAGCCACTTGCGCGCGGCCGCGTCGCCTTTGGCCATCCGGTAGGCGGTCACGAACGCCTGGAAGGACGCGTTGGTGGGCGCCCAGCCGAGCTTTCCCTTCCACTTCGCGTCGGTCAGGCCGTCCACCGAGGACGGCAGCGCTTCAGCCTTCAGCGCGCGCGTGTCGTACGCCAGGACCCGCACCCGGCCGGAGAGGCCTATCCAGGTGCCCTGCTGCGACCGGAAGTCTTCGCGCGAGACCTGCTGCAGCGTCTGCTCGGGGAGCTTCTGCAGCCGGCCCTCCTTTTCGAGCAGGCCCAGCGCGCCCGCATCCTGGGCGATGTACACGTCCGCCGGGCTCTGCGGCCCCTCCTCGAGGATCAGCGCCGCCAGCCCCGGCGTCTCGCCGTAGCGCACGTTCACCTTGATGCCGGTGTCCTTTTCGAACCCCTGGAGCACCGGCCCCACGAGCTTCTCGTTGCGGCCGGAGTAGACGGTGACCGTCTGCGGCTGGACCTCGGCGGGCTGCGCGGAGGGGGCGGGCTTCACAGGTTCGGTCTTCGACTCGGGGCAGCCGGTGGAGAAGGCCGCGAGGAGGAGCGCAGGAATCAGTGGACGCATGGGGCGCGGAACTTAACGGCCGGTCCCTCATGCGCCAACGGAAGAACGACCTTCCACCGAGCGCGGCGGCAGCCAGCCGTGCGCGGCGTACCACCGCGCCGTGCGCGCCACGGACTCGCTCAAGGAGCGCGTGGCCGAATGGCCGAGCAGCCTCTGGGCCTTCTCACCTGAACAGGTCCACGCCGGCACCAGCAGCTGCCGCGCGAGGTTTCTGTCCAGGGGAAGCGCGCGCCCGGTCAGCTTCGAGGCGCCATCCGCCAGGAGCGCCACCCCCTTCAAGACCGCTGGCGGCACCGTCAGCCTCCGCGGCGTCACCCCCAGCGCGCGCGCCACCTCCTGCTGAATGCCCAGCAGGGTGGACTCCCCGCCCGTGCAGAAGAAGGCCTCGCCCTTCGCCTCGTCGCGGTCCAGGAGCAGCAGGCACAGGTCGACCACGTCCTCCACGTCCACGAAGGCCACCGGCCTCGGCGGCCCGCCCAGGCTCAACATCAGCCCGCGCGAGACGATCTTGAAGAACGGCAGGTTCTGCCGGTCCCCCGGGCCGAAGATGCGCACCGGGCGGATGCAGGTGACCTCCAGGCGGTCGCGAAAGGAGAACGCCACCCGCTCCGCCTCCGCCTTGCTCTCCCCGTACCAGTCCGCAGGGGCGAGCGGGTCTGACTCCAGCCGCGGACGCTCCGGCGTGGAGGGCCCGCTGGCGCCGAGCGAGCCCGCCAGCACCAGTCGTCCGGGGCCCGCTTCCACCATCGCCTCGCAGAGCGCGCGGGTGCCGTCCACGTTGACGCGGAAGAAGTCCGCGCGCGCGGTGGCCCTCCGCAGGCCCGCCAGGTGGAAGACGCCGTCACAGCCCGCCACCAGCGCGCGCAGGGCCCCCGCATCCTCGAGCGTTCCTGTCACCCATTGCGCGCCGGCGGCTGCCAGCTCCCGGCCTTGCGCCTTCGTCCGGACCAGACAGCGCACCGGGTCTCCGCGCAAAAGCAGGCGCTTCACCAGGGGCCCGCCGACGAGTCCCGAGGCGCCGGTCACCGCGATCGTCCTGATACTTTTCGGGGGCGACATTCCGGCCGTGGAGGCCATTTTTCCCTCTGGGCTCACTCTGAAAAAAACCTCCTGGGAGTGTTGTCCACTCTGGCATTCGTGCTAGGAGCCAGAGCGGCTTTCCAACCCAAAGCCGTTTCCCAATGTCCCTGTGAGGGGAGGAGACACGAGTTCATGGCTGCCAAGAAGACCGCGAAGAAGGCTCCTGCGAAGAAGAAGACGACCACTGGCGCGAAGCGGAAGCCGAACGCCGCGTTCATGAAGGAGATGACCCCGTCTGCCTCGCTCGCCGAGGTCGTCGGCAACAAGCCGATGCCGCGGACCGAGGTGGTGAAGAAGCTCTGGGCGTACATCAAGAAGAACAACCTGCAGGACCCCAAGCAGAAGCGGATGATCAACGCCGACGACAAGCTCAAGCCCATCTTCGGCGGCAAGAAGCAGGTCTCCATGTTCGAGATGACCGCGCTGGTGAACAAGCAGCTGAGCTAGTTCCTCCCAGGTCGCAGGGCCAGGGGCCTGCCTTCCGGGGTGGGCCCTTTGCTTTTGCGGTCGCTTGCGCACGCCTTGAGCCTCTCCCTCGATCGCCGCCTGAAGGCCGCGCTGGTCGTCTCCGGCGCCGTCGCCCTGCTGCACCTCGTCCCGCTGTTCCTGCCTCGCCAGAGCCCGGAGGTGGACCTGCGCCTGGCCCACGTCCTCACCGACTCCGCCGCGCGCGGCAAGCACCTGCGCGGCCTTCTGGACAACCCTCAGACCACCGCGGTGCACCTGTACGAGGCCGCGCGGCTGGTGCTGCCTGCAGACCCGAAGCTCGCGCGCGAGTTTTTGGCCGAAGCGGACGCTCGCGGCCCCATCGACTCCGAGCGGCGCCTTCTGGAGGCGCAGGTGTGCCACGCGGAAGGCAACGCCACCTGCCTCGAAGAGGCCCTCTCCCACGCCCGCGCGCTGCTGCCGGAGGATCCGCGGCCGGACCTCGTGGCGGCGGACCTCGCCGAGCGGGACGGGGACCCGGAGCGCGCCCTGCAGGCGCTCAGCCGCGCCCACGAGAAGGACTCGGCGGACCGGGACGTCACCTTGCGCTACGCGCGCGCGCTCGGGGTGGCCGGCCGGCTCAACGAGGCGCTGGCGGTCCTGGGGCGCATCGAGCAGGACCTCGGGCTGGCGCAGGCGCTGGAGGAGCGGGGGCTCTTGAAGGTCAGCGGCGGAGATCTGGTGGGCGCCATCGCCGACCTGGAGGCGGCCGCGGAGGCCGCGCCCAGAAGCGGCCGCGTCCGCTACTTTCTGGGCGTGGCCCGCTACCGCCTGCACGACTGGCCCAGGGCGGAGGCCGCGCTGCGTGAATCCGCGCGCCTCGACGGGAGCGACTGGCGCCCCTTGGCCCTGCTCTGCGCCCTGCAGCGCGAGGACCAGCGGCTGGAGGACGCCCTGGTGACCCGCTCCTTGCTGGTGGCGCGCTTCCGCGGGCACCAGCGCGAATACGAAAGGGCCTGCCCGCCGTAGCCGTCAGAGCGCGCGCCGCTGGTGCGCCTCGTGCCCCGCCCGCGAGACGGCCTCCGGATAGGTGAAGGCGCGCGCGGGCACGGGCAGGGGCTGCCGGGCCGGCACCCCGCCAGCGGTGGGCATTTGCGCCCCGTGGCCCCGGGTGAGCCAGCCGCCCTGGTGCACGGTGCACAGGGCCCAGAAGCCAATCCAGCTCGTCACCGCCAGCGAATACACGCCCCACGGCAGCGCCCACAGCCCCACGCGGACGCCGCGGGTGGCGCAGGCGATGGCGGCCATGGGCACCGCGGCCAAGAGCCCCAGCGGCAGGAGCGCCAGCAGCGCCTGGGGGTGGAAGAGCAGCGCCATCACCGCCGGCACGAAGGTGAGCGCGGAGAGGAGCGTGCGCGCCGCAGACCAGCCGAAGAGCAGCTGCAGGCCGCGCCGGCGCTGGCCGTCCAGGGTCCTGGCGCGCCACACGAACCGCGCGAGCACCAGGGACTCGCGGAGGTTGCTTCGGGCCCAGCGCAGGAACATCCGGCACAGCTGCGGCGCGCGCGTGGGGACCTGGGTGAGCACCACCGCGTCGGACTGGTAGCGCACCGTCGCGCCGGTCCGGAGGATGAGGTTCGTCATCGCCCGGTCTTCACCGATGGTGGCGGGCCGGCCGAAGAACGTCTGTCCGAGCCACTCGTCCAGAACGCCTCGCACCAGGTCCGCGCGGTACGCGGAGAGCGCGCCGGGCGTGCACATCACCGCGCCGGTGCCGCTCTCCGCCGCGCGGATGAAGTCGAAGGCGGTGGTGAACGCAGCATCCAGCATCTTCGGCAGGAGGCCCGCGTGGCGGTTGAGCACCCGGACGTTGCCCGCCACCGCGCCGCACGACGGGTCCGCCACGAACGGCGCCACCATCCTTCGCAGCGTGTCCGGCAGCACCTCCGAATCCGAATCCACGGTCACCCAGATGGTGCCCGTGGCGCGGCGGAAGCCCTCGTCCAGCGCGCGGCGCTTGCCGCCGTTCTGCGGACAGCGCACCGCGGTCACCAGCGGGCCCAGCTCCTTCGCGCCCCGGCGGATCCACAGCCAGGTGTCGTCGCTGCTGCCGTCGTCCACCGCCACCAGCTGCAGCCGCTCTTTCGGGTAGGCGCTGGCGGCGAGGCTGCGCAGCGTGGAGAGGACCTGGCGGCCCTCGTTGAACGCCGGGACGATGACGGTCAGCGTGGGCAGCAGCGCGTCCGGGACGTCCGGGGCAGGGCGGTATCGCGCCACCAGCCACACCCGGAAGCACGCCACGGCGGTGGCGAGGACCGCCAGCCCCTGGGTGGCCAGGACCGCCGCGAACGGCAGGCTCACCGCCTCGGCCAGGGCGGAGACGGCGAGGGGCCGGAGGAGGGCCACGGTGAGGAGGAGGACCTGCGCTGCGAGCACGACCAGCAGCGCGGCGAACAAGCGAGGGGTAGACCGGGCAGGGGAGTAGGTTCGCATGGGGTCTGGCGCCTCGTGCAAGGGGCGTACGCAGCCGGCGTCAGAGGGAGCGGCGCGCGCCGGCCGTCCGCAGCCGGGACGAAATCCCTGCGAGCGGACGGGGTCCCCACCCCCTGCAGGGAATTTTTCCCTGTTTTGGGCGCTTCGTGGCCCCTCTACGCTTGGGACTTCCATGATGGCATCGCCCGACAGCAGCCGGCCCCTTCGGGTGCTGGTGGTGGACGACGAGCCGGCCATGCGTGAGGTCCTCTCCGCGCGCCTGGGCCGCTGGGGCTACGACGTCCAGACCGCGGAGACGGTGAGCGCGGCGAGAGCGCGCGCGGAGCGGTTTCTGCCGGACGTCATCGTCTCCGACCTGGTCTTGCCGGACGCCACCGGGCTGGACCTGCTCGTCCAGCTGCGGGCGGAGGACCCGCGCCGCACGGTGCTGCTCATCACTGCGTACGGGACCATCGACACCGCGGTGCGGGCCATGAAGGCCGGCGCGTGCCACTTCCTCACCAAGCCCATCGACTACGGGGTGCTGCGCGAACACCTCGAGGCCTCGCCCCGGCTGGGGGACGCGCTGGCGGCCGCGGGGCCCGCTGAAGACGCGGCCTCGGACGCGGGCGCGGCCCTCCCGGAGAGCGAAGCCCCAGAGGCCTTCGGCGGGATGGTGGGCACCAGCCCCGCCCTGCTGCGGATGCAGGAGCGCCTGCGCGCGGCGGCGGCCAGCGACGCGCCGGTGCTCATCGTCGGTGAGAGCGGGACCGGCAAGGAGCTGGTGGCGCGGACGCTGGTGGCCTGCTCGAAGCGCGCGGCCCTGCCCTTCATCACCGTCAACGCGGCCGCCATCCCCGAAGCGCTGGTGGAGAGCGAGCTGTTCGGCGTGGAGCGCGGGGCCTACACCGGCGCGGACCGGATGCGCGAAGGCCTCTTCGAGCAGGCGAACGGCGGGTCCCTGTTCCTCGACGAAGTGACCGAGATGCCCCTGGCGCTGCAGCCCAAGCTCCTGCGGGCGCTGGAGGATGGCCGCATCCGCAGGCTCGGCGCGCGGACCCTGGTGCCGTGTGACGTGCGCGTCATCGCCGCCACCAACCGCAACCCCACCGCGGCGGTGGAGGCGGGGCTCCTGCGCCATGACCTCGTCTACCGGTTGGACGTCCTGCGCATCGACGTGCCCCCCCTGCGCGACCGCCGGAGCGACCTGCCCGCGCTCGCCCGGCACTTCCTGGCGGACTGCGCGCGCCGCTACGACGTCGCTGCGCCCGAGCTCACCGCCGAGGCGCTGCAGGCGCTGGAGGCGTATGACTGGCCGGGCAACATCCGGCAATTGCGCAACGTGATGGAGCGCGCGTTCCTCGTCGCCCAGGCTGCGCCGGGGCCGTTGTGCGCGGCCCACCTGGGGCTGGAGGCTGCGGCGGGCCCCGAGGCCGTCCTTCACGCCGGCGGGGGCGCCACCGTCGAAGCGCACGGCATCGTCATCCCCGCCGGGCAGACGCTCGCGGAGGCGGAGCGGATCCTCATCCTGGAGACGCTCAAGCGCACCGGGAACAACAAGGCGGAGGCCGCGCGGCGGCTGGGGCTGGACGTGAAGACCATCCGCAACAAGCTGAAGGTCTTCGAAGACGGGTCCCTGGCGTGAGGCTGTCGCGGACCTTCGCGCTCGGCGCGGCCCTGGCGGTGCTGCCTCTGGTGGCGGCGCTGGCCTTCACCGTGGACCGGCTGCAGGAGCTGGCCTGGCGCAGTGAGCGGCTGATGCTGCGGCAGCTCACCGCGGTGCGGCTGGGGACCGGCGTGGCGTCCCGGCTGGACCGGCTGGGCGAATACCTGAGCAAGCAGGCCGTGAGCCGGGACCCCGGCTACGGGCAGAAGGTCACCGAGGTCATGGACGCGGTGGACGCGGAGCTGGACGCGCTCGCCGCGGCGGAGCTGGGGCAGAACGAGCACGCGGCGCTGGGCGAGTTCGTCCACAGGTGGGAGCGCTTCCGCGCCGCCTCTGGCATCCGGATGGGCGCCACCGCGGACGAGGTGCCCGCGCGCGTGGCGGAGGTGGAGGGGCTGGCGGTGGCCGCGCGGGACCTTCTGGCCTCCGCCCACGCGGCCGCGGAGGCGGACGTGGCCAGCGCCGCGGAGGCGCGCGAGGCCGCACGGCAGGCCGCGGTGACGGCCACGGTGGTCGCGGTGTTGTCCTCGCTCGTCGTGCTCGTGTGGGTGGTCCGCCGGGTGCGCCGGAGGCTGGATGCGTTCGTGGAGGCCACCGGCGCCGTGTCGCGCGGGGCCTTCAGCGCGCAGCTCCCCTTCGGCGGGGACGACGAGCTGGGGCGGGTGGCCACCGCGTTCAACCAGATGGTCACCGGGCTGGACCAGCTCGAGAAGATGAAGGGCGACTTCCTCTCCAGCATCAGCCACGAGCTGCGCACGCCGCTGGTGGCCATGGTGGAGACCAA
>CAZQVZ010000268.1:0-8279 GCA_964596895.1 uncultured Myxococcaceae bacterium | reverse complement strand
CGGTCTTGAGGTTGTGCTCGCGCGCGCCTCGGATGGAGATGAAGTCGGGTTCGGACATGGGCGGGCCAATAGCTGCAAAAAGGTTCAGGTGTCCAGCGTGGCGCACCGGCAGCTCGGGGTGACGCGTTTAACCTCCGCGCGGACTTCCTGCATTGCACCGGGGAGCCGGGCCGTGCGCCGTCTGGCCGGCGAGCGAGCGAAGGAGCCGGGCGGCTTTTTCTTGTGTGCCCCCCGCGCTCCCAGAAGAAATTCCAGTGTGACGCCCGGGCCGCGCATGTCCGCTGGTGGCCGCTTCGCGTGAAAGCGCTTGTCGCGCGCCGTGTTGGAGCGTGCGCCGCGGACGCGTGAACGGCCTGCCGGGCGGGCACCGCGGTTGCAAAGCCCACCCCCGGAACGAGGAGGGCGGCGTGATGGGACAGGGTGTGCGCGGGGGTGGTGGACGCCTCCTGATGGTGATGGCGGCCGCGGTGGCGGCGACTGCCGGGTGCCATGAGGGAGGGCCGCAGCGGGGCCTGGGGTCGTTCGAGGCGTCGCCGGCGCCGCTGGAGTTCGGGCCGGTGGCGCTGGGGCGGGACCGGGTGTTGGAGCTGGACCTGAAGAACCGCGGGCGCGTCCCGTACACGGTCTACGAGATCGCCTCGTCGGTGCCGAACGTGGAGGTGCTGGACTTCGCGCCAGTGACGCTCGAGTCCGGAGAGGTGAAGCGGGTGCAGGTCCGCTTCATCCCGGACGTGGAGGGCAAGGTGACGGGCGCGGTGACCATCCTCTCGGATGAGCAGCCGGACCCGGTGGCGGTGCCGCTGGCGGGCGTGGGCGTGCGGGCGTTCGCGGAGGTGCTGACCTCGGGGCTCGACTTCGGCCGCGTGGACGTGGACACCAGCAAGGTGCTGATGCTGGACGTGGAGAACCCCACCACGGTGGAGACGGCGGTCATCGTCTCCTTCGTGGGGGAGAACGCCGCGTCCTTCTCGTCGTCCGAGGCGAACGAGGAGCTGCTCCTGCAGCCGGGAGAGCGGCGGAGCATCCCCATTGCGTTCAAGCCGCAGACGCTCGGGCTGGCGGATGGGTTCGCGCGCCTGGAGGTGTGTGGGGACTGCGAGCCGGTGTCGGTGCCGTTGACGGGGGAGGGCATCGCCAACGCGCTGGAGATCTACCCGACCCGCGTGGACTTCGGCCGGGTGTCGCTCGGGGCCACCGCGTCCCAGCAGGTGACCATCGTGAACCAGGGCACCGAGCCTTTGGACTTCAACGGCGCGGTGCTGGAGGAGGACCCAGGCGGCGCGCTGGAGGTGGTGGCGACGCCCGGGAGCATCCCACCGGCAGGCAGCGCGCAGGTGGAGGTGAGGTTCACCGCGCAGAAGGCGGGGCCCATCAAGAACACGCTGCGGCTGAAGATCCTCGCCGGGAACACCGCGCAGGAGCCGCGGCTGTCGGTGAAGGGGGAGGGCGGCGCGTCGTGCCTGACGCTTCTGCCTCGGGACGTGGACTTCGGGATGGTGCCGGAGGGCATGAGCGCCACCCGGCGGGTGGACCTGCTCAACCGCTGCATGCACGACGTGCAGGTGGTGGACGCGAAGGTGGGGACCAGCGAAGGCGGATACTTCTCGATGGGCCAGATGGCCACGTCGCTGGTGGTGCCGGCGGGGAAGATCGAGCCCATCCGCGTCACCTTCAACCCGAAGCCCGGCTCGTCGCAGAGCGAGGGCACCTTGACCCTGACCATCGCCGAATTGAACGCGCTGTCCACCGAGCAGGTGAGCCTCAAGGGCGCGAGCAAGTCCTTCGCCCCGTGCACCTGGGAGCTTCTGCCTGCGGCGCTCGACTTCGGCGCGGTGCCGGTGGGGGCGGAGGTGACCCTGGGGCTGTCCCTGAAGAACGCGGGCAGTGACGACTGCTTCATCGGGACCATGCAGATGGCGTCCGGCTCGGACCCGGAGTTCTACGCTTCGCCCATGCAGTCTCAGGTGGTGAAGCCGGGCAACCACGCCACCTTGATGGTGACCTTCAAGCCGTCCACCGCCGGCAACTTCGCGGGCCTGGCGGAGGGCTGGGTGAACCACCCGACGGACAATCACCCCACCGCGATGGTCACCGGCACCGGCATCACCTCCTGCTTCGCGCTGCAGCCCACGCAGGTGGACTACGGGACCCTGAAGCTGTCGTGCGGCCCGAAGACGCGCAGCATCACGGCGTACAACTCGTGCGCGGCGCCGGTGGTGATGCAGGGCGGCGTCCTCGAGCAGCCGGCGACGACGGACTTCTCGGTGGTCTCGCAGCCGGCGGCGAACGTGAGCCTCGCGGCGGGCGCGCAGGCGAAGTTCGACATCCGGTACGAGCCGCAGGACGAAGGGCTGGATTCGGCGGCGCTGCGGGTGACCGCCGGAGAGGTGACGTACACCGCGAGCCTGCAGGGCAGCGCGTTGGAGAACCCGCTGCAGACGGACCGGTTCGCGCAGGAGGCGAAGAGCAAGGTCGACATCCTCTTCGTCATCGATAACTCGGGTTCGATGATGGAGGAGCAGACGAGCCTCGGTCAGAACTTCAGCGCCTTCATGTCCGCGGCGCAGGCCTCCAACGTGGACTGGCGCATCGCGGTCACCACCACCGGCATCCAGGCTTCGCCGGGCGGCTGGGCGGTGTGCCCCGGTGGCGCCGAGGGCGGGGAGGCCGGGCGCTTCTTCCCGGTGAACGGTTCGTCCCCGCGGATCCTCACCCCGCAGACGCCGAACGTGGCGCAGGTCTTCGCGACCAACGTGGCGGTGGGCGTGTGCCACTGGGACGAGCAGGGGCTGGAGGCCGCGTACCGGGCGCTCTCGCAGCCGCTGGTCAACAACGTGGACGCGCCGGGGACCTCGCACACGAATGACGGGAACGCGGGCTTCCTCCGCGAAGACGCGAAGCTGGCGATCATCATCGTCTCGGACGAGGAGGACTTCTCGCCGCAGCCGGTGTCGTTCTACGAGACCTTCTTCAAGTCGCTGAAGAACGACGACCCGACCATGCTCAGCATCTCGGCCATCGTCTCGCCGGCGAACCTGTCCACCTGCCCCACCGGGGTCTCCAGCGGGAACCGGTACATCCAGCTCGCCCAGGGGACCAACGGCGTGGTGGACAGCATCTGCACCCAGGACTGGGCCTCTTCGCTCAGCGACATCTCGGAGAACATCTACGGTCCGTCGCGCAGGTTCCCGCTGTCGCAGGAGCCGGGGGACGTCGCGCAGATCGTCGTCACCGTGAACGGGGTGCCGCAGAGCACGGGCTGGAGCTACGAGGCCCAGACCAACTCGGTGCTGTTCGAGGAGACGGCCGCGCCGCCTTCCGGCTCGTCGGTGGAGGTCACCTACCCGCTGGGCTGCTAGGGCACAGCCCGGGCTGATGGCGCGAGGGCGTCCGCCGCGAGGGTGCGGTGGGCGCCCTTCGCGTACAGATTCAGTGCGCGGCGCCGCGGGCCCGTGCCAGCGCGACGATGGAGACGCCGAAGGGCAGGGGAATCCGTCCCACCAAGCGTCGCTCGGCGCTGAAGAGCTCCCGCAGCAGCCGGTTCACCGGCGCCGAAGGCATCTGGTCATCCTCCGTGTCCGCGCGCGTCAGCGCCTTGGCCAGGCGCACCCCAGCGATGGCCGGGAAGAGCAGGGTGTTGAAGTAGGAGGCGACCTCCACCTGCGCGCCGGCGGCCTCGAGCAGTTGGATGACCTCGCCGCGGGTGTAGCGGCGTTTGTGATGGTGGCGCTCGTCGTGCCGGCTCCAGAGAAACGCGTAGGCAGGCACGGTCAGCAGCACCCGGCCACCGGGGCGGAGCCTGCGAACGAGCGCGGCCACGCTCTCTTCCGGCGCATCAACGTGCTCGATGACGTCCAGCGCCGCCACGAGATCGAACTGGGACTCCGCGAAGGGGATGCGATGGGGCAGCGCTCCGTCCGCCACCGGGACCGTGTGGCGGTCAGAGACGAAGGCGCGCGCCGTGGGGTCGGGCTCGAAGGCGTGGACATGACCGTGGCGCTGCAGGAGCGGGAGGTTGCCCCCGGTGCCGCACCCCGCCTCCAGGATGGCCGCACCCGGCGGAAGGGCTGCGCGCTGAAGCAGGGCGCCCAGGATCTCCCGGCGTGCCGCGAACCACCAGTGATCGGATTCGAGCGCCGCCATGCGCTCGTAGACCTCACGCTCCACGCCGGGCCTCCGGTGCCTCGCGGTCGAAGCCCACCTTCCGCTCAACCAGGTAGAGCGGACGGCCCTTGGACTCGCTGTACAGGCGGCCCACGTACTCACCGATGATCCCCAGCGTGATGAGCTGGATACCGCCCAGAAAGAGCATCACCACCATCAAGGAAGCGTAGCCCGGCGCGTCGATGCCGTGGAGCAGCACGCGGAAGATGAGGAAGGCCGCGTACAAGAATGCCAGCAGCGAGATGGCGCCGCCCACGTAGCTCCACAGCCGCAGGGGCAGGGTGGAGAAGCCGGTGATGCCGTCCAGCGCGAAGTTCCACAGCCGCCAGTAGTTCCATTTGGTGGTGCCGGCGGCGCGCGGCGGGCGAACGTAGGGAACGCCCACCTGCCGGAAACCGACCCACGCGAAGATTCCCTTCATGAAGCGATTGCGCTCAGGGAGCAGCTTGATGGCCTCGACGACTCGGCGATCCATCAGCCGGAAGTCGCCGGTGTTCTCAGGGATGCGCAGCTCGGTGAAGCGGTTGAAGAGGCGATAGAAGAGCCCGGCGGTGAGCCGCTTCACGGGCCCGTCGGACTCCCGGGACTCGCGGACGCCGAAGACGACCTCGTGACCTTCGCGCCACTTCTCCAGGAAGGTGGCGATGAGCTCCGGAGGATCTTGAAGATCCACGTCCATGGGCACCACCGCACGGCCGCGCGCGGCGTCCAGGCCGGCAGTGAGCGCCAGCTCCTTGCCGAAGTTGCGCGAAAGGCTGACCACCTTGATGCGCGGGTTGCGGTGGTGATGGCCCAGCAGCCGCGCCAGCGTGGCATCCCGGCTGCCGTCATTGACGCAGATGACTTCGTACGTGACGGCCAGAGCCTCCAGCAGCGGCTCCATGCGCGCGAAGAAGAGGTCCACGACCTCCTCTTCGTTGAACATGGGCACCACCACGGACAGCTCCACGTCCTCGGCGGGGGCCGGACGCGGCGCAGCGGACTCGTGGCGAAGGGGCGCGGGCGACGTCACCCGAGGCTGATTCGCATGAGGGCCGGGCGGTGTCCAGCCGGCGCCGTCTCCCGGAGGCACGGCGGGTAACCATGCAAGAAGGCGGGACGCGCCCCTCCCTGGTGCGCGCGGCCCGCCTTGGGGTGATGATCGGGACGGGGAGGCCGGCGCGTTGACCCGGCCCGAGCGCTTGCGCGATCGTGACGGCCAATGCCCCCGCCCTCCACCGCGCCCGTCCTCGTCGCCCTTCCGGCCTGGAATGAGGAGGCGTGCATCGGTGAGACCCTCCTGGAGCTGCAGCGCGCGGGGCTGGTCGTGGATGTGCTCGTGGTGGATGACGGCTCCGAAGACGGGACGGCACAGGCCGCGCGCCGGGCAGGTGCGCAGATCATCCGCCATCCCTTGAACCTCGGCGTGGCGGCCGCGGAGTCCACCGCGCTCCGGTGGGCGGTGCGTCGGGGCTACCGCCGGCTGGTGCGAATGGACGCGGACGGCCAGCATGATCCGTCGTTCATTCCGGCGCTGCTCGCGGCGGTGGATGGGGGCGAAGACCTGGTGATCGGCAGCCGGTTCATCGACGGCAGCCGAGCAGGCTTCGGGAGCACGCCGTGGCGACGCGCGGGCAGCACGTTCCTCGCGAAGCTGCTCACAGGGCTCAGTGGCGTGCGGATAACCGATCCGACCTCTGGCTTTCGCGCCTTCGGGCCCGCGGCCATGTCGCTGTTCGCGTCTGCCTTCCCGCACGACTATCCCGAGCCTGAAAGCGTGTTGATGGCGTCCCGCCGCGGCCTCTCGGTCCGAGAGGTCCCCGTCCGCATGCGGCCGCGGCGCGCCGGAACGAGTTCGATCACTCCGGGGGAGTCGGTCGTCTACATGGGGAAGGTCTCGCTGGCGCTCGTCATTGAGCGGATGCGGGGTCCAGGGTGAGTCGCTCCAGCCTCATCGTCCTCGCCTCTGCGGCCGCCTTCGCGGTCTCGGTCCTCTGGTCTGCCAGACGCATGCGCGTCTCGGAACGCCACACGCTGTCCTGGCTGCTCATCTCCGCGGCGATCGCCTCGCTGGCCATCTGGCGAGACGGAATTGACGCCATCGCCGCGGCAATGGGCATCTACTACGCTCCCTCGGCGCTCTTCTTCGTGGTCTTTGGCGGGCTCCTGTTCTTCGTCTATCGGCTCAGTCTGGAGGTCGCGTTGCTCAGGGCCCGGATGACGAAGTTGGCGCAGGACGTGGCGCTCCTGGAGGCACGGGTCGAGGCAACGCCGCAGGTCGGAGGGTCGCCGGGCGATCAGACGTCGGCGCTCGAGCAACAAGCCTCCTGAGGGAGCGCTCGGCCTTCGTTCGTGCACGGCTGCAGTGCGGGCGGGCAGAGTGGGCGGCGGCCCCTGCTCCACCCACCCGTGTCAGATTGATCTCTCTTTGCGCGCTCCGGTATGGACCCCTCTCACATGAACGTCCTCGTCACCGGCGGCTGCGGCTTCATCGGCTCGAATCTGGTCAAGCACCTGCGCCGGGCCCGGCCGGACTGGAAGCTCGTCAACCTCGACAAGCTCACGTACGCGGGCAACCTCGAGACGCTGGCCGATCTCGAAGCCGACAAGCAGCACGTCTTCGTCCGCGGCGACGTGGGCAACCGCGAGCTGGTCGAGCTGATCATGCGTGAACACCGCATCGACGCGGTGATGCACCTGGCGGCGGAGAGCCACGTGGACCGCTCCATCCTCGGGCCGGAGGTCTTCGTGCAGACCAACGTGCACGGGACGCAGGTCCTGTTGGAGGCGTCTCGCCAGGCGGGCGTGAAACGGTTCCTGATGGTCTCCACAGACGAGGTCTACGGCTCTCTGGGCCCTGAAGGTGCCTTCACCGAGGCATCACCGCTCCAGCCGTCCAGCGTCTATTCGGCGAGCAAGGCGTCCGCGGACCTGATCGCGCTCTCGTACGGGCACACCTTCGGGCTGGACGTGGTGGTGACGCGCTGCTCGAACAACTACGGGCGCTACCAGTTCCCCGAGAAGCTCATCCCCTTGATGGTGGTGAACGCGCTGCACGACCGGCCGCTGCCGGTCTACGGCGACGGCGCCAACGTGCGGGACTGGTTGCACGTGGAGGACCACTGCTCCGCGCTCCTGCTCGCGCTGGAGAATGGGAGGGCGGGCCACGTCTACAACATCGGTGGTGGGGCAGAGCGGAAGAACATCGAGATTGTCCAGGGCATCCTCTCCATGCTGGGCAAGCCGGACTCGCTCATCAAGTACGTGAAGGACCGCCCTGGGCATGACCGCCGCTACGCCATCGACCCCACGAAGATGCGCACCGAGCTGGGTTGGAAGGCGGCGCACTCCTTCGAGGCTGGGCTTTCAGACACGGTGAAGTGGTACGTGGAGAACCGAACCTGGTGGGAGCGTGTCACCAGCGGCGCCTACCGGCAGTATTTCGATACGCAATACCGGACGCGGCTCGAGCAGGCGGCATAGCGGGCATGCGCGTCGCGGTCACCGGGGCCAACGGGCTGGTCGGCAGACGGCTGTGTACGGAGCTGGAGGCGGCGGGACACACGGTCATCGCCATTGGGCGAGGGGAGCGCCGGGTGCCGGGGCAGTTCGCGTTCCTCTCCTGCGAGCTGACGGATGGGCCGCGGGTCGCGGAGGCGCTGGCGCTGGCTGCGCCCGATGTCGTCATCAACACGGCGTCCATGACGGAGGTGGACGCGTGTGAGGCGCGTCCGGACGAGGCGCGGGCGGCCAACGTGGATGCGCCGGCTCACCTCGCGCGCGCGTGCCGGGCGCTGGGTGACGTGCATTTGGTGCACGTCTCCACCGACTACGTCTTCGACGGGGACGGAGGGCCGTACTCGGAAGAGGACGCCCCCAATCCGCGCGGCGTCTACGCGACCACCAAGCTCATGGGCGAGCAGGCAGTGCGGACGCTTTCGCCTTCGTGGGCCATCGCCCGGACGGCGGTGGTCTACGGGTGGCCGCAGGCGGCTCGCCCCAACTTTGGCGCCTGGCTCCTGCAATCGCTGCAGAAGGCCGGTCCGGTAAAGCTCTTTCAGGACCAGTTCGTGTCGCCTTCGCTCGCGGACAACGTGGCCGAAATGCTGGCGGAGCTGGGCACGCGAAAGCTGCCC
>CAZQVZ010000267.1:0-8281 GCA_964596895.1 uncultured Myxococcaceae bacterium | reverse complement strand
GGGCAGTGATGACCGGAAGCTGCTCTCCCGGGTGAAGACCTTCGCCCAGCTTGCCCAGCTGGGCGCCGAGCACCTGCACGATTCGGTGGTGGTAGGCGAGGATGCGTACGAGGTCGTCAGCGGTTACGTGGCCGACGTCTCGCCCGCCCAGGCGGGCGGCACGCGGAGTGCAAACCCCGAAGCAGACCTACTCGCCGCCTTCATCCTGAACAAGCTGTGATGCCGTGATCCGAACCCTCCTATCGATTGCTTGCCACGTCTACGGGCTGGCCGCGCTGGTGTACCTCATCCACCTGGTGCGGCAGGCCGGGTGGCTCGCGCAGGCGGGACGGGTGCTGGTGGGCGGGGGGCTGTTGGTCCACGGCGCTGCGCTCCTGATGCAGGTCGCAGAGCCCTCGTCGGGGATGTTCGGCTTCAGCCAGGGCTTCTCGCTCCTGACGTTCTTGCTTCTGACCATCATGTTGTTCGTGGACCTGGCGTGGAAGCGCCCGGTCATCGGCGCGTTCCTGCTGCCGGTGGCGCTGGCGCTGATGGTCCCGGCCTTCGTGGTGGGGACGGGAGAGGCGCCGCTGCCGCAAGGTTTGCGCGCACCGCTCCTTCCCGTGCACATCTCCATCGCCATCCTGGGCGTGGCGACCATCGCCGTGGCCGCCGGGGTGGGGGTGATGTACGTGGTGATGGAGCGGCAGGTGAAGTCCAAGAACTTCGGCCTGCTCTTCGCCCGCCTGCCGCCCCTGCAGACCATGGACGAGATCAACCGCTGGCTGGTCATCGTCGGGTTCATCGCGCTGTCGGTGACGCTGGCCACCGGCCCCTTCTTCGACAGCAGCGGGCCCATCTGGGTCTGGGAGCCCAAGCGGGTGGCCACGCTGGCGGGCTGGCTGCTCTTCGCCGGCGTCCTCGGCGCGCGGATCTTCGCGGGCTGGCGCGGCAAGCGGGTGGCATGGGCCACGCTTGCAGGGTTCGGTGTGCTGCTCATCTCCTTCCTCTCGGCGTACGACTTCGGGGTGGTCGCGCTCGCCCAGGGAGCGCCATAGGCCATGGAGCTCCTCTGCCTGGGCGTGTCCCACAAGACGGCGCCGGTTGAGATTCGAGAGCGGCTGGCCCTGCCGGAGGCTGAGCAGCCGGCCCTGGTGGCCCGGCTGGCCGGTGACGAAGAGGCGATGCTGGTGTCCACCTGCAACCGGGTGGAGATCTACGCCGCCGTCCGCTCGCTCGAAGGCGGCCGGGCCCGCGCGCTCGCGCTCCTGTCGGAGCTGGCCGGTCCGGGCGTCCTCGGGCACCTGTACGAACACCACAATGAAGCCGCGGCCACGCACCTGTTCCGGGTGGCGGCGAGCCTCGACTCCATGGTGGTGGGTGAGCCACAGATCCTGGGCCAGGTGAAGACGGCCTTCGAGATGTCGCAGAAGGCGGGCGGGGTGAAGGGCGAACTGTCGCGGCTGGGGAGCGCGGCCCTCTCCTGCGCCAAGAGGGTGCGCACCGAGACCGGCATTGGCCGGGCGGCGGTGAGCATGGCCAGCGCGGCGGTGGAGCTGGCCTCCAAGATCTTCGACAGCATCAAGACGCGGCCGGTGCTGGTGATGGGCGCAGGAGAGATGAGCGCCATCGCCGCGAAGCACCTCGCGCACACCGGCGCGCCGGTCACCATCACCAACCGCACCTTCGCGCGGGCGCAGGCGCTGGCCGGAGAGATCGGCGGGACGGCGCGGCCTCTGGAGGAGCTGTCCGCGCTGCTGGTGGCCGCGGACGTGGTGGTCACCTGCACCGCCAGCCCGCGGCCGCTGATCACCCGGGCGCTGCTCGCGCCGGTGATGAAGGCGCGCAAGCACCGCCCGCTGTTCCTGGTGGATCTCGCGGTGCCGCGGGACATCGAGCCTTCGGTGAGTGAGTTGGCGGATGTCTACGCGTACGACGTGGACGACATCCAGCGGGTGGTCGCGGAGAACGCGGCGCAGCGGGCGGCGGAGGCGGCGCGGGCGGAGGCGCTGGTGACCGCCGAGGTGGGCCGTTACATGAAGGCGCGGCTGGTGCGCGAGCAGGTGCCGGTGCTCGCCCAGCTCCGCTCCCGCGCCGAGCAGATCGCCCGCACCGAGGTGGAGCGCACGCTGGCGCGGATGAACGGGCTCGACGAGAAGCAGCGCAAGAGCATCGAGGCGATGGGGCTGGCCATCGTGAACAAGATCCTTCATCAACCGACGATGCGCCTGCGCGCGGGCGGCAACGCGGTGGAGGGCGCGAACGGCACCGAGCGGCTGGCGGACGCGGCCGCGGAGCTGTTCGGCCTGGGGGAGGAGGCCTCACCGGCGGTGTCGGTGGGAGACAAGGCCGCACAGGCGGCAGGGAGCAAGCATTGAGGACGCTGCGCATCGCCACCCGGAAGAGCCCCCTGGCGCTCTGGCAGGCCCACCACGTGGCGGGCCTCCTGCGCCAGAGCGCGAAGGTTCCGGTGGAGCTGGTGGAGCTGACCACCGAGGGAGACCGCTTCCTTTCGGCGCCCTTGTCCACGGTGGGAGGCAAGGGCCTGTTCGTGAAGGAGATCGAGGCGGCGGTGCTCGACGGCCGCGCGGACCTCGCGGTGCACAGCCTCAAGGACATGACCTCGCAGATGCCAGAGGAGCTGATGCTGGCGTGCGTGCCTCTGCGCGAGGACCCGCGGGACGCGTTCGTGGGCCGCAAGGGCCAGCGCCTGTTCGACCTGCCGCAGGGCGCGAAGGTGGGGACGTCTTCGCTGCGCCGCACCTGCCAGATCCTCGAGAAGCGGCCGGACCTCCAGATTGTGCCCCTGCGCGGCAACGTGCAGACGCGGCTGCGCAAGCTGGAGGAGGAGGACCTGCACGGCGCGGTGCTGGCGCTGGCGGGCCTGCGGCGGCTGGAGCTGGAGGCGCGGGTGACGGAGGTCCTGCCTTCAGAGCGGAGCCTGCCGGCGGTGGGGCAGGGCGCTTTGGGCATCCAGTGCCGCAAGGAGGACCAGGCGCTGCGCGGGTGGCTCGCGCAGCTCGAAGATGCGGACACGCGCACGGCGGTGACCGCGGAGCGGGCGTTCCTCTCGAAGCTGGAGGGCGGGTGCTCGGTGCCGTTGGCCGGCTACGCCGAGATCCGCGACGGACAGGTGTGGATGCGCGCGCTGGTGGGGCGTCCGGACGGGACCCGCGTGGTCCGTGGTGAGCGGTCTGCCCCGCGCGCGGAGGCGGAGGCGCTCGGGCTCGCGTTGGCGCAGGAGCTCCTCGCCCAGGGCGCGAAGGAGATCCTCGACGGGCACGGCAAGCCGGAAGCGGTCTCGCAGTCGTGACCGAGCCCAGGCTGCAGGGGATCCGGGTCCTGGTGACCCGGCCGAAGGAGCGCGCCCACGACCTGTGCTTCCTGCTCGAGGACGAAGGCGCCGCGGTGCTGGCGCTGCCGCTCCTGGAGCTCTTGCCGCCGCAGGACCCGCGTCCCTTTCGGGCGGCCGCCGAGCAGCTGGGCCGGTTCACCTGGGTCGCCTTCGCCAGCCCCAGCGGCGTGCAGGCCCTGTGCGAGGCCGCGCGCGAAGCCGGCACCTGGGACTCGCTCTACCGGTTGAAGGTGGCCGCGGTGGGGCCGCGCACGGCGTACGCGGCGCGCGAGCACGGACTTCACGTCAGCATCGAGGCGGAGGGCACGCAGTCCACCGGCACGCGGCTGGTGGAGCTGCTGCGAGAGGTCCTCACCACGGACGACCACGTGCTGTTGCCCGGCGCGCAGGAGGGCAGAAGGGAGATGCGCGAAGGGCTGACCGACGCGGGCATCCCCTTCACCTGGGTGGCGGCCTACCGCAGCGCCGCGCCGGAGTGGACGGACGAGGCGAAGGCGGTGCTGGAGGGCGCGCACCCGGACGCGGTGGTGCTGGCGTCTCCCCGCGCGTGCGAGGCCTTGTGGGAGCTGCCCGGGGGCCGCGGCCAGGCGCTGGCGAAGGCGGCGAAGCTCGTGGCCATTGGGCCGACGACGGCCGCGGCGCTGGAGCGGCTGGGGCTCGAAGCGGCGTCCGTGGCCCACGTGCCCACCGCTGAGGGATTGGTGGACGCGGTGGTGCACGCGGTGGGCCGGGGCCCCGCGCCGGCTGCTCCCGAGTGCGCGGTGGGCCCAGGCTGCGGACACCGGCACTGAGAGGACCGGGCGCGGGTCGCGTTGTCGTGGCGCGCGCGCTGAGCGCTTCGGGGGCCCGGCGAAAAGAAGAAAGGGCCTTTGTCGGGGGCAATTGGGGTTGGGTGAAGGGGAGCTCGCGGCCGCGTCGGAGGTCCGCTGCGACGGGGCGGGGCTCCTGGTACGGGTGCAGGACGCCACCTCATGGGTCGCCCGCCCGCATTGCCATGGTTTCCCGAGCAACTTCCCCGTGGGACCTCTTTGGAGGCCAAAACACGCAGCCGGGTGGAACGGTTCCGGCCGTGCTGCATGGGACGGCGTGTTCCCGGGGCTCCTACCGGGGTTGCTCGGGAAATCATGGCAATGGGCAAGCGCGCTTCCGCATCCACCCGGCCGGTGGTGACGGGCACGGATACCCCGAGCCCCGCCCGGTCGCACCGCGCCTCCGCCGAGGTGGCGAGGTCCCTTCACCGTCCCCCATGGCTCCAGCTTCAGGCCCGTCGCGACGGGCGGACGGCGGTGGCGCCAAAGCGCTCGCACCCGGTGCAGAACGCGGGTGCCGTCCGGGGCCCGTGTTGGAGAGATCGGGGCTAAGCTTGCCCACATGTCGCGCCCCCTCGTCGCGCTGTGTCTGTCCCTGGTTCCCGGGCTCGCCTCCGCGGCCTCCGGTCCGCCGCTCTCCCCCGAAGCGCTCGCCGCCCGTTCAGACCGCGTGGTGGTGGCGCACGTCACCCGCGTCCGGACGGAAGGGGAGGCCGCGCGGGTGAGGACGTTCACCACTCTGCGCGTGCTCGAAGGCTGGAAGGGGGAAGGTCCCCTGGACCTGGAGGTGGAGCAGCTCGGCGGCAGCGCGGGTGGCTACCAACTGCAAGTCGCCGGCGACGCGCGCTTCGAACCGGGCGAGGACGTCGTCGTCTTCCTGCGCTGCCGCGACCGCGAGGCCCCCGGGCGCTGCACGCTGGTGGGGCTTTCGCGCGGGAAGTTGAAGGTGCAAAAGGCAGCCGAAGGCGACGGGGTGGTGGTGCGAGGACCGGGCGGAGCCGAAGCGATGCCGCTGGGCGCCCTGCGCGCGCGGATCGTCGGTGCTCCCGGGGAGTCCGCCGTCTCGTCTCCTGGCGTCTCGCCCGCGCCGCGGGTGTTGGTGCCGCGCTCCTCCGCGCCCGGCGTCGTCGCTCCGGGAGAGGGGAGCGGCCGATGAGCCCCCTGCCCTCGCACGGGCTGCGCGCGCTGGTGCTCGTCAGCCTCTGTCTGCCGCTGGCGCAGGGTCACGCGCAGGCCATTCCCGACTACGGCCTGCTGGGCTTCAAGATGGTGCACTCGGCCGAAGATCCGTTCCGCTACTACATCGACGGGCGGATGGTGGGGCAGCTCTCCGCGGCGCAGGTCCAACCTCAAGTACAGGCGGCGTATGCCACCTGGCAGGCGGTGAGCTGCGCGTATCCGGCGTTCGAGTCTCTGGGCCTGTCCACCAACAACCCGCAGATCGTCGACGTGCGCGACACCCAGGACAGCTTCAACGTCACCGCGGTGTGGATCACCTCCAACGCAGACCCGTACTACGCGTACGCGCTCGGCGGCGGGACGGCGGCGGCGGCTTCGGTGCCGCTCTCCTACGGCGGGACGCTGTACCAGTGCGACATCTACCTGAACGCCGTGGACTACCAGTTTGCCTTCCAGACGCCGACCCCGGCCGGCTTCCTGGATCTGCAGACGCTGATCCTCCACGAAGTTGGCCACTGCCTGGGCCTCGGCCATTCGGATGAGTGGGACGACGTGATGTGGCCGTCCGCGGGCGTGGGCGCGCAGCGGCGCGCGCTCACCCAGCGAGACGTGGACGTGCTCTGCGGGCTTTATCCGCAGACGGGCGCGGTGGGCTCGCCGTGCACCAACGACGCGAGCTGCGGCAACGCGGGCCTCGAGTGCATCCAGCCGTCCTTGCCGGATGGCGGCACCGGGCCTTCGTTCTGCTCGAAGGGGTGCGTGCAGAACGTGCCCGGCGAGTGCGCGCTGCCGTTCGTGTGCAAGCCCTCCACGCTCATCTCCGGCCACACCGCGGCCTGCCTGCCGTCGCGCGGGGACTTCGTGACGCAGGTGGGCGCGCCGTGCGCGCAGCACAACCAGTGTGGCTCCGCGGTGGGGCTGTGCCAGCAAGAGGGGGTGCTCCCCTCCGGCGGTCCGGCGTGGCCAGGCGGCTACTGCATGCAGGCCTGCGGAGCGGGGAACACGCCGTGCCCCTCAGGCTCCGAGTGCGTGAACCTCGCGGGCAGCGACCTGTGCATGAAGACCTGCCGCCTGGGCTCCGGGGACTGCCGCTTCGGCTACACCTGCGCGCACGCCACCGACGCCATCAACCTGTGTGTGACCTCATGCGTGAACGACCAGGACTGCGGCGACCCGAACCAGTTCCTCTGCCGCCAGTGCGATGGGACGTGTCTTGCGAAGCAGCGCCCCACCGGCCAGGTGGGCGACCTCTGCGAGCAGTCCTCCCAGTGCGGCCCGGAGCAGTTCTGCCTCACCTTCCAGGGCGCGGGCAGCGTGGGCGTCTGCTCCAAGACCTGCGGCACCGCCTGCAGCGCCTGCCCCACCGGCGCCTCCTGCCACCCCTTGGGGGACGGGAACCACTACTGCCTGAAGGACTGCACCCAGGGCACGGGCTCCTGTCCCTTCGGCTACCAGTGCGGCCTGCTCCCGACGGGACGGGGTTGCATCCCCGGCTGCCAGACCAACGCCGACTGCCCGGTGGGCAATGTCTGTCACAACAACGAGTGCCGCGGTGAGAGCGACGGCGGCGCCTGCGTGCTGTGCCCCACCGACTCCGGAGTCACCGGGCCGCCCCCGCCGCGCCCGGACGCAGGGCAGGGCGGCGGCAACGAGGGGGGCTGCGGCTGCTCTTCAGCGGCCACGAGCGGGCTCTTCTGGGCGGGCCTGCCGCTCCTCCTCCTCTTCGCGCAGCGCCGCCGGAAGGCTCCATGAAGCAGCAGGCCGCAGGGCCCCAGGATTTCACCACGACCTTCGTGCTCGAGGCCCTGGTCGCGGCAGGGCTCCTCCCGCCCGAACACGCCCGCGAGGTGCTCGCGCGGGAGGGGAGCGCCAGGGCGCGGGTGCTCAAGGCGCTGGGGGATGCGCGGGTGGCGGCGCGGTACGACGTCTCACCGGTGGAGCTCATCGCCAGCTTCAACCTGCCCGCGCCCGGTGGCCGGGGCGGGCTCGACCAGGACCGCATCAGCGAGGTCGCCGCGCAGGCGGCAGGCGTGCCCTACAAGAAGATCGACCCGCTCAAGCTGGACATGAACCTCGCCACGAGGTCCGTCTCCCGGCCCTACGCGCGCAGGCACGTCCTGCTCCCGGTGGAGCGCGCGGCAGACGGCGCCCTGGTGGTCGCGGTGGCCAACCCCTTCGACCGGGAGCTGTTCGCGAACCTGGAGAACCTCACCGGCGGAAGGGTGCGGCCGGTCCTCTCCGCGAAGCAGGACATCCTGCGCGCCATCGCGGATGTGTACGGCTTCAAGTCCACGCTCGCCCGCGCGGCGGATGACTTCAGCTCCGCGGCCGGCGGCGTGCAGAACTTCGAGCAGCTGGTCTCGCTCTCCGGCAACAAGGAGCTCGAGGCCTCCGACACGCCCATCATCCAGGCGGTGGACTACCTCCTGCGCTACGCGTTCGAGAACCGCGCTTCGGACATCCACATCGAGGCGCGGCGGAACGACTCGGTGGTGCGCCTGCGCATCGACGGCGTTTTGCACCCGGTCTACACGCTGCCCCGCGGCCTGCACCCGCCCATCGTCTCGCGCGTGAAGATGATCAGCCGCCTGGACATCGCCGAGAAGCGGCGCCCCCAGGACGGCCGCATCAAGACCGAGCGCGACGGCCGCGAGGTGGAGTTGCGCGTCTCCACCCTGCCCACCGCGTTCGGGGAGAAGGTGGTCATCCGCATCTTCGACCCGGAGCTGCTCGTCCAGGACATCGCCGAGCTGGGCTTCGAGCCCGACGAGAAGGGGCTCTTCGAGAGCTGGATTGACCGGCCGCACGGGCTCATCCTCGTCACCGGGCCCACCGGCAGCGGGAAGACCACCACCCTGTACTCTGCCTTGCGAGCCCTGGCGGGGCCGGACGTGAACGTCACCACCATCGAAGATCCCATCGAGATGGTGTGGGAGGCGTTCAACCAGGTGCAGGTGCA
>CAZQVZ010000266.1:0-8330 GCA_964596895.1 uncultured Myxococcaceae bacterium | reverse complement strand
GGGTGGTGACACGCTCTTCTGCGTCATCAAAGCCACCCGAAAGGGGGCCTCGGTGGTCGACAACGGCTACCGCAGCGTGGAGGAGGCCCAGGATGCCTGGCCGGAGGCGAAGCCGCCTTCGCCAAGTGGGCTTATCCTTTCGCGCTGTCGCCCTCGCGGGGACACGGCAACGGCTCCTTTCAGCCAGCGCGAGCCGACCTCTCCATCACGGTCATGAACTGTTTGCAGGTTCCTCGTCAGGCGGGCGAGTCATCCGACGGTCCGCGAACAATCGAAGATCTGGAGTCGCCTACGCGTCGTCATCCTCTGCGCGAAACTCAGCGAGAAGCGCGGAGCCGAGTGGGTGCCGGAGCTTGAAGGTGACGAGCATGGGGCCGTTCCCTTCCGCATTCGAGACATCGACCGGGCCGAGGTAGACCGCCTCGGCGTGCGAGCGAGGCTGCACGAACAGGTAAAGCGTCTTCCCAGCCTCCGCGTGTTCGAGAACGCGGCGCCCAGCAGCGTTGTCCTGGCGCATCTTGTTCTGACTGGTCCACAGGAAGGTCCGCGCGTCGACGATCTCGTTGCGGTACTGGTGTCGCTCTACGGCGCCACTCGTATCGAGCTTGGTGATGATCGCGGCGGCGTGGAACTTCTCGAACCAGAGGATCCCCGCGTTGTGCTTCGCAGGGTCGTACTGCACGTCGAAGTGCCGGATGATCTCGGGTCTGGAGTACTGCTGCTGGAGGGTGAACTCGGCAGGTGTCCGCAGGACGCCGCCGTGGCGCGCGTCGTAGTCGTCATTGACCGCATAGAGCATGCGTCCTTCGACCTCGAGCAGCAGCGCCTCCCCCAATAGTTGGGCGATTGCGGGTGCCAGGCGTCCCTTCTGAAAACAGTCTTCGGGCACCTTTCGCTCCAGGGTGTCGGCACCTGCGCCGCTGGCGTAGGGCGCATACTCCGGTCGCCACTGCGGGAAGCGGCGAAAGAACTCCTCGTAGCCCTGTTCGGGCGAATCTGGTGAGTGGCAATGCCCCCAAAGTCGGGCGTACGGGGTGACCCGCTGGGCTTGCCAGTTCTTCTCCGCAGCGGCGAGGAAGCGCCGGACGACGTGATCCTCCGAGAGGCCACGGCTCCAGGCCGGCGCGTTCTGATGGCGCTGCTCGCACCCGACCCAATCGCCATAGACCTGCTTCATCTCCGAGAAGTCTGGCAGGTCGGTGCGGTGCCAGAGGTCCACCGGCATCGGACGCTCGAGGTCTTCGCGCAGTCGCTTGTACGCCTCGCTGCAGCGGTCCTTCTTCGAAAGCCCCCCAATCTTCGCGAGCATCTCGCGCGTCCGGGACTGCAGCACCACCTCACAGGCCCGCGGCGGCTTGATCACCACCCCCTCCGCGGTCACCTTCCGCCCGGTGCCCTTCGAATCGCTGAGTGCCTGGAGGGTGATCCAGGCGCTCCGGTGGTGACCGACGAAGTCGAGGACGGTGAGCACATCGGTCCCCGGGCTCAGCCGCAGTCCGCGACCGAGTTGCTGGATGAACAACCCGGCGGACTCGGTAGGTCGAAGGAAGAGCAGGGAGTTGATGGCAGGGATGTCCACGCCCTCATTGAGGAGGTCGGAGACGAAGAGCCACTCGAGCGGGTGTTTCGGGTCCTCGAACCGCCGGTACAGCTCGGCCCGCTCCTGCAGATCCATTTCGCCGCTGGCCACCGCGGCGACCTGGCCTCGCGCATTGAAGAGGTCTGCCATGAAGCGTGCGTGTCGTAGCCCCGCGCAGAAGCCGACGGTCGCCCGGCGTGGACCGTCGAAGCCGCGAACCAGTGCCTCGTGCAGGATCATCTCCGCCCGCCGCTCGATGGAGAGAACCCGCTCCAGCTCCTCGATTGAGATGGTTTTCCATTGGATGCGGGCGAAGTCGATCGTCTCGTCGGCGATGCCGAAGTAGTGGAAGGGCAGCAGCCACCCGCGTTCGATGGCCTCTGCGAGCCGCACTTCGTAGGCGATGTTCCAGTCGCACCAGGAGAGGACGTCGCGGCCGTCCTGCCGCTCCGGCGTGGCGGTGAGCCCGAGCAGGAGCGCGTACTTCTTGAGGGGTCGCAGAACTTCGTAGCTCGGCGCCTCGACGTGGTGGAACTCGTCGATGATGAGGTAGTCCCAGCGCCGCGAGAGAAGCTCAGGATCCCGGGCCAGGCTCTGAATGGTGGCGAAGACGAAGTCTGCGTCGCGCTCGCAGTAGCCGCCACCGACGACGCCCAGCGTCTTCTTCGGCAACACCATCCCGAAGGAGTGCTTCGCCTGCAGCAGGTGCTCGAGCCGGTGAGAGACGTAGAGCACTCGCTTCGCGGCGCACGCCTGCACGTCGAAGGCAGCCAGGTACGTCTTCCCGACACCGGGCGCGGCGATGATGGCGGCGCTTCGTGCACCCCGCGCCCGAAGAGCGGCGAGGTTGGCCAGCGCCTCTTGCTGCGCCGCGTTCGGGGCGATGAGCGCCGGTGACTTCTGCGCTACCCCATCCATCAGCCAGGAAGAGGGAGACGCGCGGTAGCGCTTCCCGTAGTCGTCGATCAACTTCGGCGTGAGGGGCTTCACGTCCGGCCGAGTCCAGAGCGCGTTGAACTGGGCCTCTGTCTCGCGGATGCGAACCTCGTCGCGCGAGCGGAGGTTCCACTCGAGGTTGGTCGAGAGTCCGCCGGCAGAGAGGTTCGACGAGCCGGCCCAGCACTCGGCGGCATTCGGTCCTCGAAACCAGAAGAACTTGGAGTGAAAGCCGTCTGGGCCGTCCTGGACCCGGCACTCGACGCCCTTCATGTGCAGGAGCGCGCTGAGCGCCTCCGGCTGGGTCGTCGACATATAGGTGGAGGTGAGGAGCTTCACGGCTCCGCCCCGGGAGACGAGCTCTTCCACCGGGTCCACGATGAGCTGCAGTCCAGTGCACCGCGTGAATGACACCGCGAAGCGGGCATCGTTCGCCCAGGAGAGCCCGTACCGGAGCGCGTCGAGCATGCGCGGCTCATCGCGAAGGTTCAGGACCGAGTGCGCGTCGAAGGTGTCCACGCGGCCAGGCTACAGCGCGCGTCACCGCGGTTCACGAAAGTGATGAACAGCCCGGCACCGAGGTCAGGCGCGCGAACCTCATTCCCGGCCCCGGCTTCACCCTCCCGCTGCACCTTGCATCTGCTCCGTCGGATCCCGCCGAAGGGCGCCGCGCTGAACCACTCCGCGCTCACTCCTTCGGCGGCAGCACCGACATCACCCGCCGGGCGAAGTCGCGGTAGGCCTGCAGGTAGCTGCGCAGGAACTCCGCGGTGCTCTCGTCCGAGACGCTGCCGTCCTGCCCGAACACGCCTTCCTTGAAGGTGATGTAAGCCTCTATCTCGTTGAACAGGGGCGAGTTGCAGAACGCGAGCACGCTGCGCAGGTGCTGCTGCCCCACCGCGGTGCCGATGCTCCCCGGCGACGCGCCGATGATCCCCGACGGCTTGTGGATGAACGAGTTCTGCCCGTACGGCCGGCTCGCCCAGTCGATGGCGTTCTTCAGCCCGCCAGGCACGGACCGGTTGTACTCCGGCGAGACGAAGAGCACGGCGTCCACCTTCGCGATCGCCTCCTTCAGCGCGCGGCCCTCCGGCGGGTAGTCGTCGTCGAAGTCGTAGTTGTAGAGCGGCAGGTCCCGGATGGGGATCTCGGTGAACTCGAGGTCCTTCGGGGCGAGCCGGATCAGCGCCTTCGAAAGCGTCCGGTTGATCGACTTCTTCGAAAGGCTCCCGACGAAATACCCCACCTTGATCGATGCCATCTGCGCCTCCTCCTGAAGGAAACGGTAGCCACGGCGCGCCGCGGCAGGACGCCGTCCACTCTCGAGGATGACCGCAGAGCAGCCGAGGAGCCGACCGCGCCGGCACGGTCACTCGCACCGCAGGCGTAGATCCGCGCGGTGCGCCCCCGGGGCCCAGTGGACAGCTTTGGGCCACCGGGAGGACGCAAGACATGGCCATTCAAGGAAAGGTCGCGCTGATCACCGGCGCGGGCCGGGGCATCGGCCGGGCCATCGCGCTGCGGCTCGCCGAAGACGGGGCGGACGTCGCCATCGCCGACATGAAGGAAGAGACGATGAAGGCCGTCGCCGACGAGGTCCGCAAGAAGGGCCGCAAGGCGACCACCTTCAAGGCAGACGTCTCCAGACTCGAGGACGTCCTCGCCGCCGTGGACCACGCGGAGAAGGAGCTCGGCGGGTTCGACATCATGGTGAACAACGCCGGCATCGCCGTCATTGAACCCTTGCTGGAGACGAAGCCAGAGCAGCTCGACGCCATCTTCAAGGTCAACGTCTACGGCGTCCTCTGGGGCATCCAGGCGGCGGCGAAGAAGTTCAAGGCCCGAAAGCAGAAGGGGAAGATCATCAGCGCCTCCTCCATCGGCGGGCACGAAGGCTTCGAATTGCTCGGTGTCTACTCCGCCACCAAGTTCGCCGTCCGAGGCCTCACCCAGGCCGCCGCCAAGGAGCTCGCGGCCGACGGCATCACCGTCAACGCCTACTGCCCCGGCATCGTCGGCACCGACATGTGGAAGGAGATCGACCGGCGCATGGCGGAGCTCACCGGCGCGAAGCTCGGCGAGACCTTCGACAAGTACGTGGGTGGCATCGCGCTCGGCCGCGCAGAGACGCCGGAGGACGTGGCGGGCTTCGTCTCGTATCTGGCCGGCCCGGACTCGGACTACATGACCGGCCAGGCCGTGATGATCGATGGCGGGCTCGTCTACCGGTAACCCCAGCTCGCAACTCGAGGGAGTCCCCATGGCCGACGAGCAGACGAAGAGGAAGAGGAAGCCGAAGTCCCCCGCCAGCCTGCCGGAGCCTGACTCCAGCTTCCCCCGCTCCAGGATCCGGATGACCGAGCAGGCGTCGAAGCCGGACTTCCCCAGGATGATGCGCAAGGCGCCGGACGGGGCGCCCAACATCGTCCTCGTCCTGCTCGACGACGTGGGCCACGCCTTCCCCTCCACCTTCGGCGGCCTGGTGCGCATGCCCACCGCGGACCGCATCGCTGGCCTCGGGCTCAAGTACTGCCAGTTCCACGTCACCGGGCTGTGCGCGCCCACCCGCGCGGCGCTGCTCACCGGCCGCAACCATCACACGGTCTCCACCGGCGTCGTGGCGGAGATGGCCACCGGCTACCCGGGCTACTGCGGCCTTCTGCCGAAGAGCTGCGCGACGATCGCGGAGCTCCTCTCGCCCAACGGCTACGCCACCGGCTTCTTCGGCAAGAACCACAACGTCCCGGACGCGCAGACCACCCCAGCGGGCCCGTTCGACTACTGGCCCAACCGCAAGGGCTGGGACTACTTCTACGGCTTCCTCGGCGGCGAAACCGACCAGTTCTACCCAGCGCTCATCCGCAACATGAACCCGGTGGACGTGCCGAAGACCCCGGAGGAGGGCTACCAGCTCACCCGCGACCTCGCGGACGACTGCATCGGCTGGATGCGCTCGCAGAAGGCCATTGCCCCCGACCGCCCGCTGCTCGTCCACTTCGCCCCGGCCGCAGCCCACGGACCGCACCAGCCGCCGCTGGATTGGCGCGGCCGCAACAAGGGCCGCTTCGACATGGGCTGGGACCGCTACCGCGAAGAGACCCTGAAGCGGCAGCTACAGATGGGCGTGGTCCCGCCGGGCACGAAGCTGTCCCCCAGGCACGAGCAGATCCCCGAATGGGAGCGCTTCAGCGCCGAAGAGAAGGCGCTTTTTTGCCTGCAGATGGAGAACTACGCGGACTACCTCGAGCACTGCGACGACGAAATTGGCCGCGTGGTCTCCGCGCTCGAGCAGCTGGGCGAGTTCGACAACACGCTCTTCATCTACATCCTCGGGGACAACGGCTCGTCGGCCGAAGGCGGGCTGTACGGCACCATCAACGAAGGCACCACCATGCAGGGGCTCGCGCCTTCGCTGAAGGACAGCGCCCGCTTCAAGGACGACTGGGGGCTGCCCGGCACCTGGCCGCACTTCGCCGCCGGCTGGGCCTGGGCGGGCGACACCCCGTTCCAGTGGATGAAGCAGGTGGCGTCCCACTTCGGCGGGACCCGCAACGGGATGGTGGTCAGCTGGCCGTCGTGGATCGCCGACAAGGGCGCGACGCGGTTCCAGTTCCACCACGTCATCGACATCGTCCCCACCTTGCTGGACGTGGTCGGCGTGGAGCTGCCGCAGCAGGTCAACGGCATCACCCAGAGACCGCTGGACGGCGTGAGCATGGCCTACACCTTCGACCGCGCGAACGCGGACGCTCCAGGCCGCCGCACCCTCCAGTACTTCGAGATGATGGGCAACCGCGCGCTCTACATGGATGGGTGGATGGCCTCCTGCCATCACGGCCGCCTGCCGTGGGAGACCTCCGGCACCGTGGACTTCGCGAAGGACCGCTGGGAGCTCTACAACATCGACGACGACTTCAGTCAGTCCGAGGACCTCGCCCCGCAGCACCCGGACAAGCTGCGCGAACTGCAGGACCAGTTCCTCGTCGAGGCGTCGAAGTACGGCGTCTTCCCGCTCGATGACCGCTTCGCGGAGCGCGCGGACGTGACCTTGCGGCCCTCCCACTACTCCGGCCGGAAGGCGCTGCGCTTCTACCCGGGCATGGTCCGCATCCCCGAAGGGGGCGCGCCCAGGCTCTCCAACGTGAACCACTCGCTCACGGTCCACGCACAGATCCCCGACGGCGGCTGCGAAGGCGTCCTCATCTGCATGGGCGGCGACATGGCGGGGTGGAGCCTCTTCGTCGAGGACGGGCGGCTTCGCTACCACTACAACTGGTTCGGCTTCGACCGCTTCGACGTGGTCTCCGACGAGCCGCTGCCTTCGGGCCGCGTGGAGCTGAGGCTCGAGTTCGAGTGCGAGGATCCGCGGAAGCGCGGCGGCCCCGCCGACGTGAGGCTCTTCTGCAACGGGCGGCGCGTGGGGCAGGGGCGCATCGAGAAGCAGGTGCCGGGCCGCTTCAGCGAGGGGCTCGACGTGGGCGAGGACAAGATGTCGCCGGTGTGGCCGGGCTACCGGGACCGGCTGCCCTTCCGCTTCACCGGGAAGCTCGAGCGCATCGACGTGCAGCTGGGGGAGGCGGCGGAGCTCACCACGCAGGACCTCATCGAAGAGGCGCTGCACGCGGACTGAGGGAGCTCATCCAGGCGTCCTCTTTGCGACGCCCGGGCCCAGGGTCGCATCGCTTCATTGGGACGGGCGCGCTAGGCCCGGGGCATGCCCCGCTCCTTCACGCTCCTGGCGCTGCTCATGGTGGCCGCGCTCGTCCTGCCTGGCGCCGCGCCTGCGCAGGGCGCGCGCACCCGCGCCGAACAACGGGCGGACGTCTCCCGGGAGCTGCAGAACCCCCTGCCCAACCTCGTCAGCCTGACGGCCATGGGGGACGTGGACTTCGGCCTGGGCGAGGCGGACGAAAACCGGTTGCTGCTGCGGCTCATCGGCCTTTTGCCCATGCGGCTCACCGAGGACTGGAACCTCGTGGTGTGGGGGGTCTTGCCCATCCACTCCAACCCACCCACCCAGCCCGGCGGCGCGCGGATGACCGGCGTGGGGGACGCGTTGCAGCACCTGCTCCTGTCCCCTCGCGCGGTGGGGAAGCTGGTGTGGGGCATTGGCCCGGTGATGGAGCTGCCCACGGCGGTGAAGACGGATTTGGGCTCCGCCAGCCTTGCCCTCGGCCCGAGCGTGGCGCTGGTGCACCAGGACCCGCGCTGGACCCTGTCACTGCAGGCGTGGCACCTGCGGTCCGTCACCGGCGCCGTGGGCCGGCCCATCGTCGAGCGGACGCACCTGCAGCCGAGCGCGGCCTTCACCTTCGCAGGAGGGCTCAACATGGGGCTCGGCTCCGAGGCGGTCTACAGATGGGGCAGCCCGGAGCGCGAACGGCTGACCCTGCCCGTCATCCTCACGCTGGGGCGGGTGAGCGAGGTGGGCTCGCAGCCGCTGAACCTGGTGCTCGGGTGGCGGTACTACGCCACGGCGCCCCTCGCGGGCCCCAGGTGGGGGGTGCGGCTGTCGGCCGCGTTCACGTTCCCCCTCCAGGCTGACGACGGGTAGGCCTCGGAGGGCACGGCCGCCTGCCAACTCCGCCTGACGCAGCGCATCTCCAACGTTCGAGGCATGGAAGCACTACTTCAGGGGCTGCTCAGCATCGCGATTCCGCTCTTCGCCATCTCCAGCATGGCGTCGGTGGGGGCCGGCAACGCGCTGCGCGAGGTGACCAAACCGTTCCGCCGGCCGACCATGCTGGTGACGGCGCTGGGCGCCAACTTCGTGGCGGTGCCGCTGCTCGCGGTGGGGCTCATCCGCCTCTTCAAC
>CAZQVZ010000265.1:0-8345 GCA_964596895.1 uncultured Myxococcaceae bacterium | reverse complement strand
CAACACTCCGAGCTTCAGAGAGAAGCTCATGAGTCGGTTCGCGCGCCTGCCCTCAGGGCAATCGCTGGAGCTTGGAATCCAGGCCGCCGCCATTGGCTACGCTCACTTCAATGCCGTGCTCGCGGCGCTCAGCCCTCCGGCTTCTCTCTTCACCAACGCTGGCTTCCGGAGGGGGGACGCTGGCTTCCTGGGGCTGGTCGTCAGCGACGGGGCGGCCGACCTCAGCACCTATCCTGGGGTCCTGGGACCGTCCTGTTCCAGAAGCAAGCCTCTGGCACACGTCCTGTCACAACTCCGGGCTGCGGCAGATATCTATGAGGTGACCATCAGCACCTCCCTGTGGGGCGGGTTGGCTCCAGGACCGGGCAATTGCTTTACGACGCCAGAGGGGCTCACCCGGAGCGACCTGATGGCCATGCAGACCGGAGGCACACTCGTCCGCTCGCAGTCCTCAGGTTCTGACTCATGGGGCGCCGCCTTCGAGGAGTCCATCTATAGAGCCGCCAGGCTCCTGTGGCGCTTCCCATTGTCGGCGGCTCCGGACTTGAGTCAGGGCCCCGTGGAGGTGCTGATCGACGGCGTGCCGGTTCCACAGACTGAAGCTTCGGGGGACGTGAATTGGACGTATGACGGCTCCGCGAACGAAGTCTTCTTCGGGCCGAGCAAGATGCCGCCACCGGGCTCACAGGTCACTGTGCGCTATCACCAGCAGTGCCATTGAGACGGACTCGTCTCCGCCAACGGCTCGCTCGCATCAGTGGTCCCGAGTCGGTCAGGCCCGGTACTCGTTGTACCGGAGCGCGGTGTAGCGCAGGAGCCGGTCGAAAACGCCCCCGCCGAGCGGCGGCTCGAACTCATGGCCGGGGACCTTGTCGCGCGCGGAGGACGGGGCGTCAGGCAACAGCGCGCTGGCGAACGCGGTCACATCGCTCGCCAGCTCCGGGAAGAGCGAACGCAGCTTCACCGCCAGCTTCGCCTGCGGCGTCAGCACCAGCTCCGCGCGTCCTTTGCAGGCGGCATTGATGATCTTCTTCGCCGCGCGCGCAGGCTCCATGGTCACCAGTGGCAGGACGGAGCCTGCTCGGAACCAGCGGAACTCGGCGAGCGGGTGGCCCTTGAACTGTGCGTGCCGCGCGCTGCCCGTGCGCAGCAGGCCGGGACAGACGGTGGTGACGTAGACGTGTTCGGCGGCCAATTCCGCGCGGAGGCTGTCGGAGAGCCCGGTGAGGGCGAACTTGCTCGCGCAGTACGGCGCCAGGTGTGGCACCGCCAACTTCCCGCCAATGGACGAGATGTTGATGATGCGCCCGTCCCGCCGGCGTCGGAGCTCCGGCATCACCTCCAGGGTGAGCTGCAGCGGCCCCTGGAAGTGGGTGCGCATCGCCTCTTCGAAGTCCTCGCCGGTCATCGTCGGCATCGGCCCGACCTCGATGGCGCCGGCGTTGTTCACGAGCACGTCGATTTGGCCGAAGCGCTCGCGCACCCGCTGCACGAGCTGGGACACGTCCTGCGGCAAGGTGACGTCACAGGGCACCGCGAGCACGTCTCCGCCTTTGGCGGCGAGCTCCTGGCGCGCGGCCTCCAGTTCCACTTCGTTGCGCGCGCAGATGGCCACCTTCGCGCCGCGGGCCAGAAGCTCCCGCGACAGCGCCAGCCCCAGGCCGCGTGAGCCGCCGGTCACCAGCGCCACCTTCCCGTTCAGGTCGTAGCTGCGCCGAAAGCGCGCCAGGGATGGCAGCAGCGCCGCCCCCGCCAGGATGCCCATGCCCCACTTCCACGCCGTCCTCATCCAGCGCCCCCTTTTGCCGCTCTCTTGCCGCTCAATGATGGTGAGGCTGGGCTGCTTCGGCATCCGCTCCTTCACCCACCTCGTCCTCCAGGACATGCGCGATGGCGCGCTCGACAGGGGACAGGGCCTGCGGGCCTGCGTGGTAGTGCCGCAGTCGCCCTTGACCGTCGAACACGAAGTACGAAGGCGTGAGGTGCACGTGGTACGCGTCCGCCAGCGCACCATCGTCCCCGTCGAGCGCGACCGGGAACCCGAGCTCAAAGGCGCGCACCGCGTCCTCCACGCGGTCGTCGTTCATGTCCTCCACGGACAGCGGCGTGTGGACGCTGATGACCTCCAGCCGCTCGAAGCGGCCGCGCAGCTCTGCGACGCGCGGAAGCTGCTCCTTGCAGGCGGCGCAGCTCAAGGCCCAGAAGTGGACGAGGACGGGGCGCCCGCGCAGATCGCTCTCGCGAACGGGGCCTCCGTTCAGCCAGCGGTGCACCGGGCGCAGAGGTGGCATCGACGTGTAGAGGCGCAGCGGCATGTCCCAACGGTAAACACCGGTGCCTCCCCCTGGCCCGCAGGGGCGGCCAGACAGCCAGGCGGCTGCTTCGCCTAGCGCCCGCGGAGCGGCTCGAGCGGAACCTGGAGCTTCACCTCTTTGCCTCCACCGAAGGTCCCGCGCCAGGGCTTGTGGCCGCGCAGGTGAAGCTCCACCGGGATGTCGCGAGGTGGGTAGTCGTTCTCCATCAGCAGCGGCGTTTGACCGAGCTCCCTTCCGTCCACCCGCACCGTGGCCCCGGAGGGCTCGGAGTCGATGGAGAGGACGTGGATGCGCGGCGCGGGGATGAGCCCCGGCAGCTGCGCGGCGATGCGCCGGTGCACCGTGGGCCACAGGTACCAGGCGGCCGCCGCGACGAGCGCCACCACGATGATGGCCACGATGACGCCCGCGCCTCCGCCCCTCTGCCGCGGCATGGGCGGATAGACCGGCTGCATCGCCTCGGGCGGCGCCTCGCGGCGGAGGTCTCGCGCCAGCTCCAGAGGGCCGTCGTCCTGGGTGAAGCTCCTGGGGGGCAACGCCGGGTGCGCTTCCGGCGGGCTCGGCGACACCGGCAGGGGCACCGGCGCCTGCGTCGAGGTTTGGGGAGGCGTGGGCGTGGGCGGTCCGCCGAGCGCGCCGAACCTGTCGAGCCTGCCGCTCTCGTCCAGGGCGGGTCCGGGCGGCGGCTGCCAGGGCTCGGCGGCCTGCAGCTCCAGCCAGGTGCCCGAAGCCGCGGACGTCTCCTGGAGGGAAGGGTCTGCCGGCAGCTCCAGCGGCGTGGGCGGCGGCGACAAAGAGCGCACGAAGGCCGCCAATTCGTCTGCGCCCGCGGCGCTGCCGGTGGATGCGAGCCAGCCGCCGAGCCGCGCAGACAGATCTTCCGGCGACGGGCGGTCAGCGGGCGAGGGCGACAACATCTGCTGCACCAGGTCCTGCAACGACGCAGGCACGCGCGAGAGGTCCGGAGGGGCTGCGTGCACGCGCTCGCGCCGGGGATGGCTGCCGGTGAGCAGCTCGAAGAGGAGCACGCCCAGGGAGAAGCCGTCGCTCGCCCACGAGGCTGGCTCGCCCGAATGGAGCTCCGGCGCGGCGTACGAGAGCGAGTCCCCGACGAGCCCGGGGGCACGCGGGGAGCCGAAGCCTGTGACCTTCACCTCGCCCTCTGTGGACACGAGGACGTTGGCGTCCGCGAGCGCGGGGTGCGCGGCGAAGACCGGCCTGCCCTCCACCTGCTTGCCGTAGGCGTGACGCAGACCGGCGTTCACCTGCGAGACGAGCCACGCGGCGAGGTGCGGCGGGAAGGTCTTGCCCCCTTCGCGCGCTCGCAGCCGCAGCGTGCGCAGGTCCCAGCCGTCCACCCACTCCATCACCAGGAACAGCCCGTCCGCCCCGCGGCCCACGTCCAGGACGCTGACGAGGTTCTGGTGGTGCAGGTGGCGCGCGCGCTTCGCCTCCGCGAGGAACCGCTCCTGCATCCGCGCGTCCTGGAGCAGGTGCGGCTGCAGCCGCTTCACGGCGACGGGCTTCTCGAAGCCTTCGTCACCCTGGGCGATGCCAGCGAAGACCTCGGAGACCTCGCCGGACGCGAGCCTGTGGGTGAGGCGGTAGCGAGCAGTCATGCGCCTGCAGTCTACCGGCGCGCTCGCCGCGGGTCCCCTCTCCCGCTGCGGGGCTGGGTCAGGACGCGTCCCCAGGTCCGAGCGGCGCGCTCATGCGGCGGTGCAGCTTGCTCTTGACGAGCTCCGGCAAGAAGCGCGTGGCCACGCCCATGGCCCGGTTCTTCAGCCCGCCGGCCTGCACCTGCGGCCGGTTGGCGATCAGCGCCTTGAAGCCCTGCCGCGCGACCGTGTCCGGGTCGTCCTTCTTGCCCTGGCCCACGCGGGTGTCGTCCATCTGCGCGCGGTGGAAGAAGTTCGTCTCGGTGGGGCCGGGCAGAAGCGCGGTGACACTGACGCCCGAGCCCTTCAGCTCTTCTCGCAGGGAGTGCGCGAAGGACTGGTTGAAGGACTTGGACGCGCCGTAGACCGCTTCGAACGGCGAGCGCATCTCGCTGGAGACGGAAGACGTATAGAGGATGCGCCCCTTCCCGCGCGCCCGCATGTGCTGCACCAGCCGCTTGGACAGGTGCACCGTGGACGCGACGTTGAGCGCCACCAGGTCCAGCTCCTGCTCCAGGGGCGTGTCACTGAAGGCGCCGCCCATGCCGATGCCCGCGTTCACCGCCGCCGCGTCGATGGGACGCTCGTGAGACATGCACCAGGTCCACAGCGCCTCCACGCCGGAGGGGGTGCGCAGATCCGCGGCGAAGGTTTGGAGGTCCGCACCCAGGTTCTGGAGGTGCTGCGCCGCCTGAGCCAGGTGCTCGGGGTTGTTCGCCGTGAGCAGCAGGTCGAAGCCGCCCTGGGCGAACTGCTTCGCGAGCGAGAGGCCGATGCCGCTGGAGGCGCCGGTGATGAGGGCGAGGGGGCGGGTGCGAGGCGTGCTCATGCCCCAGACGGTGCGCACGCGCCGATGCAGATGGCAGCGTGGGACCGCTGGTCCGGCTGCCCTGCTACCCGGCTCACGCCGTGGCGGCGCTCCATGGCACCATGTCGCCGCATGCTTCCCGCACCGCAGCAGGCGAGCTTTGTCGAGGTCATTGGGGCTCACGTGGAAGGCGTCAGCCGGCTCGTCCTCCGCCACGAGCGCGCTCGCACCTTCCGCCCCTGGGGGCTGCTCGAGCTCTCACTCAAGGTCATGGGCGCCATCGTGATGTTCCCGTTCTGGATCTACCTGCTCGTCGTGGGGTTGGGCTCGGGCGGAGAGGGGGAGGGAGGGGACACAGGCGCCTCGAGGCCCGCGGCCCCGAAGCAGAAGCGGCGGAAGTTCCCGGTGTCTTCGCTCTGGAACTACCACCACGACGTGGTCGTCGAGGTGGTCGGGCCCCAGAAGGAGGTGCTCGCGCAGGCGCGCGCGCGTCCGCGCAGTGAAGACGAAGGACGGGGCCTGGTCGGCAGCGCCTTGAGGCTCGCGCAGGCGCACCGGCTGACGGTGGTCGAAGCGGTGGGGCTCGAAGGGACGACGGGCCCCGCCCCCAGCGAGATCGCCCAGGTCTGGTACGGCGGCCGGCCCTTGATGGCTCCGCCCCTGGTGAGGGACGCGGCCGGCGTCGAAGAGGCGCTGCGCGGGCACGGGTTCGAGTTCGTGCGTGAACCCGGACGCGTGGTGGCGCGGCGCCTGCGGCCGCACAGTCCCGTGCTGGGCCCGGTGTTGATGGTGGCGGGGCTGGGCGCCTTCGTGGTGCTCGGGGCGGTCCTCAATCCGCTTTATGCGCTCTTCGTCACCCCGGCGGCGCTCTTCGCCGCGTTCCTGATGCGCCGGCAGCTGGGCGCGTTCTGGTTCGAGCTCCTCGGCGGCGTGACCCGGCAACGCGAGCGGCACGAGCTGGTCCTGACTCCACACGAGGTCACCTGCGAGTCTCGTCACGCCTGGCGCAGCGGGCGCATCTCCACCGAAGGTGACGAGCTGGTCGCGGTTGGTTGCGTGGGGACCCTGACCTGGGACGCCGCGGTGCAGCGCGAGCTGCCCCGGCTGGTGCTCGTGGGGCAACGGCGCGCCGTCGCGCTTCCCCCCAGGCTCACCCTGGGCTGCGCGTCGTTGGTGAACGACTGGGTGGTGGCGACGCTGGTCGGGCTGCGAGAGCAGGCGGGGGTTCACGACTGGCGCGTGAAGTGCGCCTGGTGCAGCGCGCTGGTGGACTTCGACGCGCGCACCACCTGCCACAACTGCGGCGGCGCCAGGCTCGCGGCGTGACTGTCATTGAGGAGCAGGCCGCCGGGAGCCGCGGTCAGGGCTTGCGAAGCGTGCCTACTCACCCATGAGCGAATGCAGCCGCGATACGACCCGCGCGGCGCGGAAGGTGCCCTGAACGCCCAGCACGCGCTCGAGATCCACCTGCCCCTTCCGGCCGCGCAGGTGCGCGCCGAAGACGTAGAAGATCTCCCGGCCGCGCAAGACGGGGGCAGGCGGGTCGTCGTCGAAGTCGAGCGCGCCAAAAGCGCGGCGCTGCTCGGCCGACGGCGGGCGGGAAAGGAACATCACCGCCGCCTGGGGATGCTCGCCGAAGGGATTGGCCGCGAGCACCCGGCCCAGCTCCGCGCGGGTGCGGACCATGGCCACCGCCTTGGTCGCCCGCGCCACCTGCGCCTCCAGCTCCTCGCGGGAGGGGCGCTGCGGCGGCGTGAAGAGCAGGTTCCCGGACATCCCGAAGCTCTTCACGCCCGCGAAGCCCTGCCTCTGGAGTGACTCGCGGAACGGCGCCATGGGTACATGCGCGATGGCGCGGAGCAGGGCGACGTGGGTGGCAGACACGCTAGGATGCGCCGGCTCGGGCCTGCGCCAGCAGGTGCCTCGCGATGACCACCTTCTGCACCTCGGTGGCGCCTTCGTAGATGCGCAAGGCGCGCACGTCCCGGTACAGCCGCTCCACCGCGAAGCCCTTCACCACGCCGTTGCCGCCGTGAAGCTGCAGCGCCCGGTCGATGATCCTCTGCGCGGCCTCGGTGGCGAAGAGCTTGGCCACCGCGGCCTCGTAGGTCACCCGAGCCTGACCGCCGTCCTTCGCCGCTGCCGCCTGGTGGACCAACAGCCGCGACGCTTCGAGCTCCACCGCGCTCTCCGCGAGCAGGAACTGCACGCCCTGCAGGTCGCTCAGCGGTGCGCCGAACTGCTTGCGGCCCTGCGTGTACGCCAGCGCCTCATCCAGGGCGCGACGGGCCATGCCCACCGCTGCCGCGCCGACGGTGCTGCGGAAGACGTCCAGGGTCCCCAGCGCCAGCCGCATCCCCATGCCCTCTTCGCCGAGCCTCGCCGACAGGGGCACCCGGCAGCCGGAGAGCTCCAGCTCACCCATGGGATGGTCCCCCAGCATCTGCATCCGGCGGACGACCTTGAACCCCGGCGCATCATGCGGGACCACGAAGGCGCTGATGCCCTTCGACCCTTCGTTGGTGCGCGCGAACACCGTGTAGTGCGTGGCGATGCCGGCGTTGGAGATGAACCGCTTGGCGCCGTCCAGTACGTACCCGTCGCCGTCGCGCCGCGCGCGCGTGCTCAGCGCCGCCACATCTGACCCCGCGTCCGCCTCTGTGAGTCCGAACGCGAAGAGCGCCGAGCCGTCCGCCACCTTTGGCAGGTACGCCCGCTTCTGCTCTTCACTGCCGCCGAGCAGCACCGGATGGCTGCCCAGCCCCTGCACCGCGAACAGCGAGTCCGCGGCGGCATTGCGGTAGGCCATCTCCTCGCGGAGCACGCAGATGCCGCGGACCTCCACCTGCTCGGCCACACCGCCGTGTGCCTTCGGGACCAGGTGGCCGAAGTCGCCCAGCGCGCGGACCTTCTGGTGCAGGCCCGCGTCGTCGCCTTCGTCCTCCACCTTCGCTTCCAGAGAGGCGTAGCGGGCGCGTGCTTCCTCGCGCAGTTTGAGATGGCGCTCTTCCAGAAAGGCCGTCATCCGCTAGCTCCCACTGAAGCGGGGCGGCCGCTTCTCGGTGAAGGCCTCGTAGGCCTCGCGGAAGTCCTTCGTCTGCATGCAGACGGCCTGCGCGCGCGCCTCGTTGTCGAGCGCGTTGAAGAGGTCCATGGACAGCTCCCCGTTGAGCAGCTCCTTGGTCAGCCCCAGCGCGAACGTGGGCCCGTCCGCGAGCCGCTTCGCCCACGCCATCGCTTCTGGCAGCACCTGCTCCGGCGCGACCACCTTGTTGAAGAGGCCGTAGCGCTCCGCGGTGGCCGCGTCCACGGTGTCTCCGAAGTACAGAAGCTCGGTGGCGCGGCCCAGGCCCACCAGCCGCGGGAGGAGGAACGCCGCCCCCATGTCCGCCCCGGCCAGCCCCACCTTCACGAAGAGGAAGGCGATCTTCGCCTTCTCGCTGGCCACGCGGAGGTCGGAGGCCAGGGCGATGACGGAGCCTGCGCCCGCGGCGGTGCCGTTCAAGGCGGCGACGATGGGCTTGCGCAGCGCGCGCATGTTCCGGATGAGGTCGCAGGTCATCC
>CAZQVZ010000264.1:0-8358 GCA_964596895.1 uncultured Myxococcaceae bacterium | reverse complement strand
CGGCGCACCTTGTACGGGCAGTTGTTCGAGCAGTACCGGGTGCCGACGCACCGGTTGTAGACCATGTCGTTGAGGCCCTCGTCCGAGTGGACGGTGGCGTTCACCGGGCAGACGTACTCGCACGGCGCGGTCTCGCAGTGCACGCACATCCGCGGCTGGGGGACGACCTCGGGGTCGTTCTCGTCGGGGCCCACGAAGTAGCGGTCAATGGAGAGCCAGTGCATCTCCCGCGCGCGGATGACCTGGTCCTTGCCCACCACCGGGATGTTGTTCTCCGCCTGGCAGGCGATGGTGCACGCCGCACAGCCGATGCACCGGCCGAGATCGATGGTCATCCCCCACTTGTGACCCTGGGAGTAGTCCACCGGCTCCTGCATCACCATGTCCGGGGTGATGGTGTTCCGGTTGCGGTGGATGGCGTCCGCGAGGTTCTTGTCCTCCTCGGTCCCCATCAGCGCGATGTCGCGCAGGGCGCCGTGCACGCCCTCCATGGACCAGTGGTCCTGGGTGAGCGCCAGTTCGTACTTCTTCGGCAGCCCCTTCAGCTCCGCGCCGGCGAGCATCCACGGCTGGCCCACGGTCCGCAGGCTGTAGGCGTTGAAGCCGTAGCGGCCGGAGAGCCGCTCCCCGCGGGCGGCCCGGCCAAAGCCCAGGCTCACCGTCACCGTGTCATCCGCGTGGCCCGGCAGCACCAGCACGCCGCCTTCAACCATCCGGCCGTCCACCGTCAGCTGCGCCAGCGAGTGCCGCTCCACGCCCAGCGCCCTGGCGGTGCCGGGGCTGAGGGTGAAGGTGTTCTCCCAGGTCACCTTGGTGACCGGGTCCGGCAGCTCCTGCAGCCAGGCGTTGTTGCCGAAGCGCCCGTCGTACACCCGGTAGTCGGGGACGATGTTCACCTCGAGCCCACCCGCGGCGGCAGGCTTGTGCGCCTGCACCGCGGAGGTCACGCCGGCCATGGTCACCGCCGCCGGGACGCTCTGTTCGGCCGTGCCGGCCAGCATCCCGTCCGCGAGCCACTTCCGCCACGCGGCGTCGAAGGCGTCCCCGGTCTGCCCGGTCCGCTCCGCCCAGTGCGCCCGCACCAGCTCGTAGGCGCTCTGCTCACCCTTGCCGACCAGCGCCGCCCAGAAGGAGACCGTGGGCGCACCGCCGAACAGCGGGGCCACCAGCGGCTGGATGATGGACACGGTGCCGTCGGTGGCGCGCGCGTCTCCCCAGCTCTCCAGCTCGTGCGCCTGCGGCACCAGCCAGTTGCACACCTTCGCGGTCTCGTCCGTGTACGGGTGGTGGTACAGCGTGGTGGGCACCTTCTGCAGCAGGGCTGAAAGGTCCAGGTCCCCCGCCGCGGCGTAGACCGGGTTCCACGCGTCGATGATGAGCGTGTCCACCCGCCCCGCTTCGATCTCCTTCGCCAGCGCGGCGAGCACCTCGGTGCCGTCCGCCTCCGCGTCCACCGCCGGCCGGGTGAAGGCCACCGTCTGGCCCAGGTTCCCCAGCGCCTGGTTGATGGCGTGGCACAGGGCGTGGACCGCCGGCGGCTGCCGCAGCCCGGCCATCACCAGGGACCGGCCCCGCGCGCCGCGGAGGTCGTCCGCCACTGCCGCCACGAACGCCTGCGCCTTCTCCGACAGCGCCGCCCCGCCGCCGAGCCCTGCGAGCTCGCCGCCCAGCGCCTGCGCCAGGGCCCGCGCCACCCCCAGCACCTCCGAAGGCTTCACGCGGAGCCGGTGGTCCGCGTTCATCCCGGTGACGCTGAGCGTGGGCTCCACCGCGTACAGCCGGTTGAGGCGGTTCTCCGGCACCCGCCGGTCACCGAACTCCCGGGCGAGCCGCAGCCGCTCCGGCTCCCAGTACAGGAAGTCCCAGTCCAGCGAGACGATGACGTCCGCCCGCGCCACGTCGTAGCGGGGCTCGAGCACCTGGCCGAACGCGGCCTGGCTCCCCTTGCGCACGTTGTCCCGGGAGGCGGGCGAGTACGCGTAGAAGGTGGCGTTGGGGAAGCGGCTGCGCACCTCCCGCCGCATGGCCGCCACCGTGGGAGAGGTGGTGGGCTGGACGAGGAAGCGCAGCTTCGCGCCGCCGTCCGCCTGGTGCGACGCGAGCGTCTGGCCCACGTCCCGCAGGAAGCCGGCCCAACCCTGGCCCGTTCCCTTCCGGGTGAGCTCGCGGGCGCGGTCCGGGTCATACAAGCCGTACAGCGCCGCCTGCTCGAAGACGGTGGTGGACCCGCGGCTGGCCGGGTGGAGCGAGTTGCCCTCCACCTTGATGGGGCGGCCGTCGTAGCTGCGGACCACCACGCCGGTGGCCAGCCCGTCGAAGGTGAGGGCGGAGGCGTAGTGCTGCGGGATGCCCGGCACGTAATCCGGCGACCGGGTGTGGGTGTAGATGTTCTCCTCCGGCGGGCGCCAGCAGCCGGCGGCGCCGGCGAGGGCGGCGGTGCCACCCAGGAGTTGGAGGAAGCCGCGGCGGTCGAACGCGGAGAGCACGCCCGCGTTGTCGGGGAACTCGTCCGCGCGGGAGGCCTCCAGCGCCTGGTCCTGGTTCTTCTCCTCCAGGCTCCGCCAGACCTGCGGGCCCTTGTCGCTGATCACCGGGAGGGCAAAGCCCTTGTCGCTCTTGGGGGAATTCATCGGTGGCATGCCGAGCAGCTCGCGCGAGGGTGGACGTCGTACTCCTGCATCAGCTTCTGACCGAGCGCCGCCGCCTCTTCGCGGTCCGCGGGGGGCGCCCAGGCCATGTTCGTGATCTCCGCCTTCGGCCGCAGGTGCGGCGCCGGGTTGCGGTGGCAGTCCAGGCACCAGCCCATGGACAGCGGCTCCACCTGCTCCACCGCCGCCATCTTGTCCACGCGGCCGTGGCAGCTGTAGCAGCCGACGCCCTTGTTCACGTGGATGGAGTGGTCGAAGTAGGCGAAGTCCGGGAGGTTGTGGACGCGCTTCCAGGGGATGGGCTGGTCCTTGAAGTACGCGTCCCGGACGGTGTCGAGCAGGGGGCTCTTGTTCCAGATCTGCGAGTGGCAGCCCATGCAGACCTGGGTGTCCGGGATGCCAGCGGTGGCGGCCTTCTCCACCGACGCATGGCAGAACCGGCAGTCGATGCCCACGTCCACGATGTGGTGGCGGTGGTCAAACTGCACCGGCTGCTGGTGCGGCTGGTTGGTGCCGTAGCCGAAGGGCGTCCGGACGTAGAGGAGCAGGCCCCCGATCGCCACGGCGGGAACGCCCGCGGCGATGGCGAGGGTCAGCCGGGCCACCGTGTTGAAATGCTTTGGAAACAGTGCGCTCATGCTCGGCGCTCTCGGTCAGGACCGCGCCCAGCGACCCCACAACTGGTCGCCTTCGCGCAGTGATGTGCAGAACGACTGGCGGGCAAACGGGGGGGGCTTTACGTTTGATGCGGCGCGCTGTCTAGCGCGAAGAACTTCCGGATGACATGAGAAAAGTTTGCCGGGACACGACGCGCGCCCCGATTCGTGTGGCAGCGCGCGGACTTCCCCTCGGTGGGATCACCCACGCGGCGGCTCCATGGCAGGGGCCTCCACCACTTCACGGATCATCAGCCGCGGTAATGGCTTCAAACGGCTGGCGGCATTGATGCGCTCGGCGCGCTCAATCGCCGTGGGGCGGTCGGTGTCGCCGGTGCGCGTGGAGAAGCGCCACTGGTTCGGTCCGAGCCCCTCCGGCGGGTCCGCGCTGACCCGCGGCCGCGCGGCGACCTCACCGAAAGCGACCACCGCCACCTGCTGACCTCCGGCGCGCTCGCGCAGGGCGGCCCACCGGGCTTCGGCGCCGGGCGCGAAGGTGAAGGTGATGAGCGGCTCTTCGGTGCGCCGGTCCGCGGTCAAGGTGGCCTCGGAGATGTCCTCGGCGGTGAGCGGGGAGGCCCCCTCCACGCGCCAGAGCGCGCAGGGGGCGGGCTGGTCCCTGGGTCTCGGCGGGATGCACTCCAGGGCAAAGGACTCACCCTCGGAGAGCGCGGACGGCTCTTCGAGCGCGCGGGTGGCGGCGCGGCCCTGACCCAGGATCCACGCCACGGGGTTCAGGGGATCCACCTTTCCCGCGTCGGCGTCGTCTCCCTGCGGCTCCCGCTGCGGCTCGGGTATCACGTAGAAGGTGAGGGGTTGGGCCGTCAGCGCCGCCTCCAGGAGCGCGCGCGGCTCACGCACCCGGCGCAGCCGCAGGTCCAGAGAACCGGGCTCCGCCTTCACCATCTCGGCGCTGATGCCCAGCAGCAGCAGCCGCTCCATCAGGAGCTTCGCCGCCTCCACGCCGTCGCCGTCTGGCGCGTCCAGCACCACCTTCACCGAGTCCTCGCCGGTGTGATCCCGCGAGGCTGGCTTCACCTGACGCGCCATCCACACGCCGAGGACCACCAGCAGGACCACGCCCGCGGGGATGAGGAACCAGCTCCGGTTCGACGCATCGGCCATGGCGGCGGGCTGTATCCCCCGGGGGCGCCCTTGTCGAGAATCCGGATACGATGCGTCCGTGCGCGCGCGCAGGCTCTCTCCGCTCCTCTTCGTCCTCTGTGTCTCCACCAGTCCCTGTGCCGCCTGGGCCCAGGAGCGGCCGCGGGTGGCGTTCCTGGAGTGGGAGGCCTCTTCGGCGCTGCAGGAGCTGGCCGCGCAGTCCGCCGGCGCCGCGGCGAACGCGCTGCAGCGCACGGGCGCCCTGGAGGTCATCACCCACGAGGCCGTGGCCGCTGCCATCGGGCTCGAACGGCAGCGCCAGCTCTTTGGCTGCGACGACGACGGCGAGTCCTGTCTCGTGGACCTGGCGGGGGCGCTGGACGTCGACTATCTCCTGATGGGACGGATTGGGCAGGCGGAGGACGGCGGCGGCGTCGTCTACTCGGCGCAGCTCGCGCTCGTGGACGCGCGGAGCGGCCGGCGGCTCGGGTCGGAGCAGACGCTCGCGTCCACGCCGGCAGCGCTCCTGCGCGCGGTCCCGGAGCTCGCCGCGTCCGTCGTCGAGCCCCTGCTGGCGCCGCTGCGCGGCGGGCTTCTGCTGAGCGTGTCTGAAGAGGGCGCCGAGGTGCGCGTGGGCGGGCGGCTCATGGGCACCACGCCATTGGGCGGGCAAGTTCCGCTGTCGCCGGGCCCCCACCTCGTGGAGGTGAACAAGGAGGGCTTCCTCCCCTTCCGCCGTGAGCTCGAGCTGGGGCCGCGGGAGGTGCTCGAAGAGCGGGTGACGCTCGCGCCGAGCCCGGACTTCATCGACCGCTACGAACGCCGGAACGGGCGGCTGCGGACGGGCGCGTATATCGCCAGTGGGCTCACCATGGCCGGCGTGGGGGCCACGCTGCTCTTCCAGCAGCGGGCGCAGACGCTCTACGGCGCGAGCGACCAGGAGGGCACCTTCCTCTTCCACCGCGCGCGCATCACCGGCGGGGACCACGAAGCGGACCGCGCCCACTGGAACCAGGCCTCGCAGCTTCGCTCGCGCATCGAACAACAGGAGCGGCTGTCCCTCTTCGCGGGCGGGGTGGCGGCGGCGGCCGGCGTCACCGCGGTGACCCTGTGGCTCTGGGGCGACGACCCCGGCAGGTACGCGCGCTTCCGGCAGCTCCAGGTGGCGGTGACGCCTTCCGGCTCGCAGGTGGCGGTGGGAGGCGCGTTCTAGATGGGCGCGTCCGCTCTTCGCATCGCCCTGGCCACGTCGCTGCTCCTCGTTGCCGGGTGCCAGCGCGAGCTGGAGCTGCCGGCGGAGCCGGTCCCGCCGCAGGTGGTGAAGCCGGGGGTGGAGTGTCTGACCGACGAAGACTGTGTCCTCGGCCTGTGTGGGGTGGACCAGAAGTGTGACCCCTCCCGCTGCGCAGAAGACTCCGACTGCGCGAGCGGCGGCTGCAGAATGACCGGGCTGTGCGCCTTCCGCGAGTGCAGCGTCGACGCGGACTGCGGCGTCGGCCGGCTGTGCGTGGACGGCGGGGACAAGGACCGGGTGTGCGGCCCTGGCTGCCGCGACGACGACGGCTGTCCCACGGGCCAGTCATGCGTGATGGGCGGCGGCACCTACGGAAGCTGCACCATGGCCACCTGCACCGACGCGCCGGTGCTGCAGGGAGACCCGGCGGCGCTCCGGATGACGGACAACCTCGCCGCCGCCGTGGCGTACGCACAGGGGCGCGAGCCGGACGCGGCGCTGATCCGGGCGGGAGGGTACGGCGTGAGGGCGGATGGCACGGTGGACATCACCGACGGCGCGGACCAGACGGCTCGCTGGACCTACGCCTTCCAGATCGGTGATGGGAGCCGGACGCCGCAGCGCTTCTCCTCCGTCACCTACTACGTGGTCGCATCCTCGGTCTGCGGCGAGTACGACCCGGACGGCACCGGCGTCGGCACCGGCACGCCCGTTCCCCAGGACACCTGGACCCAGTGGCGGGACGCGACCGAACTCGTCCCGTCCTTCTCGGCGGGGCCCGGGTGCGTCGCCTTGACCGGGGCGACCTCCGACTACGTCGTCTATGACCACCTGGACGGGGCGCCGCGGTTCCTGGTGGGCAACTGGCAGGGCGACTTCGGGGTCGCAGACCCGGTCACCGGGGACTTCTCGCACCTGGACTGCGACTAGCGCCGCCTGCTCCCTTCAGGCGATTCGCTTTTGAGCCGCCGCTCCGGATAATGCGCCTCCGCCGTCACCGTCGGCAGGGGGAATCCTCTTGTGAGCTTGCCCGCACCCGAAGCGCCGCCCCGTCGTCCCGCGCGAACGTCGCGGCGGGCGCTGCTGGGGCTGCTCGGCGGCGGCGCGCTCGCGCTCACCGGCGGCGCGCTGCTGTTGCATCGGCTCGGCCGTCCTCCGGTGGTGGCGGTGGTGGCCGCCGCCGAAAGCGAGGTGCACGTGGACGGGACCCTGGTGGGCTACGGCACGAAGGTGCGCGCCGGCAGTCGGGTCCAGGCGGTCAAAGGCGATGGGTTGATCCTCCTCGACGGCGGCCGCAGCGCCGTCCTGCGCGAGGGCGCGAGCCTCCTGCTCGGGGGGGACGGCGGGCAGGTGTCCCTGGAGCGCGGCCGGGTGCGCTTCGAGATCCGGACCAAGGAGGCCCTCCCCAACCCATTCCGGGTGGACGCGGGGATGGCGGGCGTGGAGGTGCTCGGCACCATCTTCGTCGTGGAGCGCAGGCCCACCGACGAGCGGGTCCTGGTGGCGGTGCAGGAGGGCCGGGTGCGGGTGCGCGGCGCGAAGGCCGAACGCTCGCTGGGCGCCGGCGAGGAGGCCACGGTGGTGAAGGGCCGGCTCGGACCTGCGCGTCCGGTGGCCCAGGGCTCCCTGCGCGAAGACCGCCAGCCAGCGCTCCTGGAGCGGCTGTGGAAGCGCGCCGGACGCCTGATAGACGACTGGGGCCCATGAGGCCCCAGCGTCACCACCCTGGCTGTGTGGAGCCGCAGGCCTAGTTGCGGGCCAGCTTCACCGCGAGGCGCTTCAGGTCCTCGTTCACCTTCACGAACTGGGTCTTGCCGCGCTCCTCTTCGAGCTGCTTCTCAATGCCGTCCAGCTGGGCTTTGGCCTGGGCGAAGGCGTCCTTGCTGTCGGTGATGAGCCAGTCCGCCGCGGTGATCGCCGCGTAGCGGGTGTCGAGGTTCTGGTCCGCGAGCCGCTTCACCAGCACGTCGGTGTACGCAGCGTTGCCGGACCGGCCGAGCTCGAACGCCGCGCGCTCGCGCACGCCTGCGTCTGCGTCATCGAGCTTCTTCACCCAGCAGTCGAAGGTCTGGCCGCACTCCTTCGCCGCCTCCAGCCGCTTCGCCTGCACGAGGATCTTCTCGGCCTGGGTCCTGGCGCTGGCCGCAAGGTCCTTGCAGGGCTCGAACTCCGGGTCGTCCTTGCAGTAGGCGCCGTGGGTCTTTTCCTCGTCGTTGGCGAGCTTCTGCAGGGTGGCGATCTCCTTCTCGCCGCCGAGCATCGCGATGCCGATGATGACCGGCTCGCGCGCCGTCCAGGAGCCGTTCTGGGCCGCCTTCACCAGCGCCGGGACCGCCGCCGCATCACCGATCCGGACCAGCGCGCGGATGTACTCGGCGCGGGTGTTGGACTCGGGCTCATCCAGCATCCGGGTCAGGACCGGCACCGCCGCCTTCGACCGCATCCGGCCGAGCGCGTCCGCCGCCTTCATCCGCACCAGCAGCTGCTCCGCGAAGCCGTTTTCGTACCTGAGCTGGCCCACGAGGATCTTTTCGGCCGTCTTCGCCTCGGCGTGCAGGTCCCCCAGGACCTGCGCGATCTTCGCGTACACCGCCGGCTCGATGACGTTGTTCTCACGGGTCCAGGCGAGGAACTCCTTGTCTTCGCCGCTCATCACCGGGACCAGCGCCGGGACCGCCGCCGCGCCGATCTGGTAGAGCGCGAACGAGCTCTCCAC
>CAZQVZ010000263.1:0-8358 GCA_964596895.1 uncultured Myxococcaceae bacterium | reverse complement strand
CCAGGCCGGCCGCTTCCGCGAGGACCTCTACTTCCGGCTCTCGGTGTTCACGGTGACGCTGCCGTCTTTGCGTGACCGGCGCGAGGACATCCCGCTCCTGGTGGACGCGTTCGCGCACCAGCCGTTGTGGGAGCGGCTGCCGCAGAAGATCCGGGAGCAGTTCCTGAACCACACCTGGCCGGGCAACGTCCGCGAACTGCGCAACGCCATGGAGCGCGCGCGGCACATGGCGGACATCCCGGAGCTGTCGGACGACAACCTCCTGCGCGAGTACCAGCCGCCCTCCACCGGCGGCGAGGTCCTGCCGGTGGACTTCACGGGGTCCTTCAAGGAGCGCAAGGATGACCTCATCCGCGCCTTCGAGAAGGAGTACCTCACGCGGCTGCTCTCCCGGTGCAAGGGCAACATCGCCCGCGCCGCGCGCGAAGCGGAGCTGGACCGCAAGCACCTGTACTCGCTGCTCCACAAGTACGGGCTCGTGCAGTCGACCGAGAGCTGAGGCGCCTGCCTGGCCAGGGCCGCTCGCTTGCGGCTAGGAGCAAGCGTTCGCACCTGACCGGTATGCCTGCCAAAGAAGAGCTGCCTTCGACATTGAAGAAGTCGCCGCCCAAGCCCCGGCGCACATGGTCCAAGACCCACCACGCGGCGGTGAAGCAGTACGGCGAGGGCGCACGGTCCCATCGCACCGCATTCGCGTCCTTGAAGCAGGGGTTCGAGAAGGTCGGTGACCACTGGGAGCCGAAGAAACGCAGAGGTCCATCGGATCCGCGCTCCACCAAGACCACCCGGCAGAAGCGCCAGGGCAAGGGCGAGACCTTCGGCGGCGTGGACCTGTACGGGCACACGCGCGAGGAGCTCTACGACCGGGCGAAGCGCCTGGACATCTCCGGGCGGTCAAAGATGACCAAGAAGGAGCTGGCCCGGGCGATTGCGAGGGCGCATTAGGTCCGGGTTCGCCCCCGGAGGTGGCCGAGGCGCCGAACGGCCGCCGACGTCGCCTTGATGGGAGCGAATGGGGTTCGGTGAAGCGGGAGGCGCGGCCTGGGGAGGAGGCCTGCTGCGATGGGGCGGGGCTCTGGGGTATCCGTGCTGCTCGCCACCTCGCGCGGAGCATCCGCCCATTCATTGCCATGATTTCCCGAGCAACTCGCCGAGCGACGGCGCTGGGTCCCGGAAATGCGCACCCAGTCAGCAGGTTTGCAGCACCACGGTCCTCAGTAACGCCTCATGGGGGCTCTGACCGCAGCTGCTTGGGAAATCATGGCAATGCCGCGGACGACCCGCCTTGCAACCTGCCGGACGCGAGCACGGCTGACCCAGAGCCCCGCCCGGTCGTTGCGGTCCTGCGGCAGCGGTGACATGCCGGCTTCACCCAACCCCAACTGCTCCCCAGGAGCCTGCCGCTTTCAGAGGTCGCCGAAGCCCGCGTCCTGCACGTCACTCCGGAACCGGCCCTGCAGCGTACGGCCACCTCCGAAGCCGCCTGAGTCCTCGAAGGACATGGAGAAATCGCCTCGGGCTTCGCTGCCGGGAGCTCCTCCCGCGCGCAGGTGCAGATCACCCTGGCGCACGGGCGGGAAGACGCGCGCAGGCTCACCCGCGGGCAGGTGGATGACGGTGGTCCGCGCGTGGCCTGGGGCGTACTCGCCGGCGAGCTCCACACGCGCCCCCGGCTCCAGCACCACCCCCGAAAGCGCCACCGTCACCCTCACCACCAGATCCACGTCTGCGCCGTCGTTCCGGTAGTAGCTGACCTGAAAGGCCTCTTCGTTCTGCAGGACCTCCACGCGCGACACGTCGATGGGGAAGAGCTCTTCCACGCTGCCGGAGAGGTCATTGTCCGGGCCGCAGGCGGTCAAACACGCCGTCAGCGCCATCAGCGTCACCAGCGCCACCGAGGCCCCGGGCCGCACCGCGCGACCTGCAGCGAACAGTGCTGGGCTCACCGCTCCACCGCCAGGTTCAAGGCCCCCGTGCGTGGATTCCGATACGCCAGCACGCGCCGCCCATCCGGCAGGTGCGCCAGGTCCGGCCTGAAGCCCCCTTCCGCGTCCACGAGGTGCTCGCGCCAGAGGCCGCTCCTGCGCTCGGTGACGAGCAGTTCGTCCTCGCGCTCGGGGCAGCTGCCCTGCGGGATTCCGGAGGCGCGGCCGCACACGTAGAAGGCGATGGACGGCTCGTGCGTGGCCGGATGGACGGACAAGGACGGGTACCAGCCGCCGGAGCCGGACTGGAACACCGGGTCCGCTTCGCTCCAGTTGGCGCCCTCATTCACCGACCGGGTGAACCACAGGGAGTCGTCGCTGCGGTCCACCACGGCGATGGCGAAGCCCAGCACCGGGTCATGGGCGAGCTTCGGCCCGGTGCCGGTGTTGCCCACGGTGAAGGAGAACGGCCGCACCGTCGCGTCCCAGGTGCCGTCCTCCCGCTTGCGGCTGAAGACCACGTCCGAGCCGATGGCGGAGGGCCCGCCGAGGATCCGGTCGGACACGATGGCCGGCCGCCCCTGGGCGATCACCATCTGCGCGTGGCCGCCAAAGCCCTGCTTGTCCTTGCCGCCCTCGATGACCACCTCCGGCGCCCACGCGCCTTCGTTGCCCACCGCCATCTCCAGGTCCGAACCCGCCCACGCGTCCTGCTGGTTCTGGCCGCCGTGGCTGTCCCGCCAGGCCAGGAAGGTCTGCCCGCCCGCGTACGCGAGCTGCGCATAGAGGCCGACGAGGTAACCGTTGTCGCTGACGTTGTTGCCAGCCGGCGCGTCGTCGCTGAAGCGCGCCACCGTCTCCACCTCCCACGCGCCCGAGCTCCGCCGCCGGGCGATGACCGCGTCGCTCTGGTGCCAGAAGACGCTGGTGCCGCCCATCTGCGTGGCGTTGTCACCGCCGAGGAAGGTCATCGAAGGGTGCCCGTCCGGGTCGAACGCGAGGTCGATGCCGAACTGCGCGAGCTGCACCACCGCCACGTCCTCCACATCCGTGAACGCGCCGTCCCGCCACTCCCGGTACCGCACCGCGTAGTCGGTGACGCCGCTCTGCCCGCTCTGGGGCCCGAGCGTGTCGAACCAGGCGACGCCCACCCGTCCGTCCGGGCCCACCGCCAAAGAGAGGTCATTGAGCTCCGCGGCGCCGGTGACGCCGAAGAGCGCGTACCGAGCGGGCTCTTCGCCCCCGTCGGTGTTCCCTCCACCCCCATCCGGGCCAGGGTCACCCCCTCCGCCGCCACAACCGCTGACGACACTGACGGCGAACGCGACGGCGAGGACGAAGATTGCACCGTGCACAGACGGGAGCAGACGAAGAGGGAGCCGCATGGGCTGGGGATGTTAACGCGAACGCCTCCCGGGGTGTCCGCGACCCCGCCTTGCGTCCGCGGCGCTGATCCGCCCACACTTCCCCTCGCAACCCCTTCGAACCGACACCATGGCGCTCCAACGATCGATCCGGTTCTTGACCACCCCCGCCTTCGGCGAGGTGAAGGAGCACGTCCGCGCGGAGCTCCTCGCCAACGCCCTCAGCCGCAGGCTCGGCCACCCCGTCAGCCTCGAACCCGCCGAACGCTACAGCCAGCTCGTCGAGGCGCTGGAGAAGGGCGAAGCCGACGCGGTCTGGGGCACCGCGGAGCTGTGTGACCGCTTCGCCCCCAACGCCCGCGCGGTGCTCCGGGCCGTGCGCTCGGGGAGCTGCAGCTACCACGCGGCCTTCGTCTGCCGCGCGGACGAACCGCTGCGGCTCGACGGGCTCGACGGCAGCGTCGCCGGCTGGGTGACCCGCTGGTCCACCGCGGGGTACCTCCTGCCCCGCGCCCACCTGGCCACGCACGGGGTGGACCCCGCCGCCACCTTCAGCGAAGAGCACGAATACGGCACCTACCGCCTGGCGCTGGAGGCGGTGCTGGACGGCGACGCGGACTTCACCACCATCTACTGCACCCTCCCCGACGAGCGCGCGGTGAGAGCAGCCCTGGCCGAACACGTGGGCGTGCGCGCCGCGGACTTCGCCGTCTTCGCCTACACGCCGCCCACCGCGTCAGACGGGGTCCTCATCACCGACCAGCTCGCGCCGCCTTTGGCAGACCGGCTCGTGGACGCGCTGTTGGAGCTCGGCGCAGGCGGCGCTGGGCTCCTGCCCCACCTGGGGCTGTTCGACATCGAGGGCTTCGCGCTGGACGGCCACACGCCAGGCGCCGCGGAGAGACGGCAGCAGACGCCAGAGGCGCTCACGTTCATGGAGGTCACCGCGGATGGCCTCTGCCGCCGGGTGTGGTCCAACACCGGTCAGTTCCTCGGGCGGGCCTGCGCGGCGCTGGACGGCAAGGCGCTCTCTCAGGTGCTCGGGAAGGACGCGGCGCCGGCGGTGGCGGCGCTGGTGGCGGACAGCGTGCGCTCCCAGAAGGGCGGCCGGCTGGAGCTCGTGCTCACCACCACCGGCACCGCGCGCTGGTACGCGGCGGAGGTCACCGTCTCCGAAGGGCGCGCGGAGGCCTGCCTGCTCCTGCGCGACGTCAGCGACACCCGGCTGTTGGAGGAGGAGCTCTTCCACCTCGCGTCGTGGCCGCTGCTCTCACCGGATCCGGTGGTGGAGATCGACCGCAACGGGCGGCTGCGCTACGCCAACCGCGCCGCGCACACCCACTTCCCCGGGATGATCAGCCAGGGGGCGGACCATCCGATCATCGCCGCGCTGCTGGCGGTGGCCCGGATGCCGCGCGCGCGCCGCAGCGTGCTCCACGACGTGGTGGTGGACGGCCGGCGCTGGAAGCTCTCGTCGGTGGTGGCGGCCCACGCCGAGTACATTCGCGGCACCGTGGTGGACGTCACCTCGGTCACGAGCGAGCGGCCGTCGCTGCGCAGCCTCGGCGGACGCTGAAGCGCTCCAAGGAAAGCCCCCAAAGGAAGAACCAGAAGAACCCTCAGCGCGAGCGGCTGGGGGTGACGTCCACCTTCACCAGGTAGCGCGCCTGCGCGTCGGACTGCAGCTCGATGAGGTGGTCGCCCTTGCCGGTGAGCGTGGCCTCGCGGAAGACCACGCCGTTGCGCTCCGCTTCGCCCAGGAAGGTGCGGCCGGAGATGGCCTCCCGAACCCGCGCCCGGCAGCCGTCTTCGAACAGCGTGATGACGGTCTCCTCGCCGGCGGCGCCCACCTCTTCGAGGAAGAAGGAGACCCGCACCAGGGACGGCTCCTCGAGGCGCACCGCGAACCGGGTCTCGCCGGGGAAGCGGCCCTCGCGGTAGCTCTGGTTCCCGAGCACGCAGCCGACGACCTCGCCGCACACCGGCCAGGCCTCGTCACAGACGTCCGGGGCGCGGCCCTGCACGAAGTCCCCCCGGGCGTCTCCGCAGCCCGTGGCCATGGCCGCCGCCAGGAGCACGAGCGTCAGGGCGAAGGCGGAGCGGAGGGGCGACGGCGGCCGTGCTAGCGTTGCGGCTTTCCACGAGGTGCTGTGCATGGCGAACAGGATTCTCCCCTCCCTCACCGCGCTCATCTTGGTCGCTCTGTGCGGCTGTGGAAAGGATGACCGGCCCGACGCCCCCACGCTCGCCGTGGACCGGGAGGCGATGCAGTTCGGCGGTGAGTTCGGCGAGGCGGTCTACATTGGCACCTCGAAGCAGGAGAGCCTGCTCATCGAGAACCGCGGCCTGCAGACGCTCGTCCTCTCTGAAGTGCAGCTGAGCGCGCCTTCGGTCTTCGTGATGCAGATGCCGGACAACCAGACGACCAACGTGGAGCTCCTCGCGGGTGAGCACACCTTCGTGAGCGTCTACTTCGCGCCGACGGAGGCCCAGCAGTACGTGGGCACCCTCACCATTCGCTCCAACGCGACGAATGAGCCGGAGAAGGTGATCACCCTCTCCGGGACGGGCGTCCCGGCGCCGTAGCGCAGCGGCCCTCACCCCGGCCCTCTCCCCGAGTGAGAGGGAGGCGGCGGCTACGGCTCGCGGGTGAACCAGCAGCCGGCGTCGGGGCCGGGCGGCGGACAGGATTCGGTCCCGCCGTCGGGCAGCGTGTAGCTCTGTGGGTAGTCGAGATACGCGGTGCGCACCGTGTACGGCAGGTCGTCGTGGCTGCGGCGGTCCACGCTCACCACGTCCACCTTGAACTCGCCGCCCCGCACGAACCGCGGCTCGAGGCAGAAGCAGCCGTACGGCAGCACCGTCACCACCGTCCGGCCGTTCTGCACCTCGCGCTGGTAGATGGGCTGGCGCAGCGCCGCGGGGGAGCCGGGGTTGTGCCAGGCGTTCACGCCAGAACCGGTGTACTGCAGCGTCATCGCCCCGCCCTTCGAGCCGGTGCTGACCTCGGTGCAGGCGCCCCCGCCGCCGCTCTGGTCTCCGTCGCAGAACGTCAACTCCAGCGCGAGGTCATAGGGCCTCGTGCCGCCGTCCGCAGGGTGCGCAATCTCCCACTGCAGCGCCCACGCGAGGTCCGCGTGGCCCGCGTCCGGGTCCGGCGCCGCCGGCAGGGTGAAGCGCAGGGTGTCCACGTCGCTGGGCACCGCGTCGTAGTCACCGGGGGCGCGCACGCCTTCACCCTGGTTCGGATTGTTGGAGCGCAGGTAGCCGTAGCCGTAGCTCATGCGCCGGGTGACCTCGTACGCCGCGCCGGTGGGCGGCGAGGGATAGGTGGCGCCGGTGGCGTCGTACGCCAGGGCCTTCGCCGGGGCCTGCTCGGGGCCGCCGCTCCAGACGTTCGCCTCGTCGGTGTCCGCGCGCCAGGTGACCTCCAGGGTGTACGGCACGTCGTCCGCCCAGTCGTTGCCCTGGTCCTGAACCAGCAGGTACACGTGCCGCGCGCTGGCGGCAGGGTCCATCCGCAAGGTCCCCTCGAAGTTCCGCAGTCCGTCGAAGGACACGTGCTCGGCGCGGCGCGCCCACAGGCAGCGCGGCGGCGACGGCTGTTCACACTGCTGGGTGAAGATGCCCGAGAGCACCGCGTCATTGCCGAACGCGCGGGGGCAGCGCTGCTGGTCCGTCTTGCAAGCCTGCACGTCGTCGGCGCCGGAGCCCCCGGTGACCACCTCCCTGAGCGCGCGCAGCTCCCGGTCGAGGTTCCCCGGCAAGGGGGCGAACCGCCCCGGCCCCTGCCCCGGCCGCAGCCGGTAGTGGAGCACGGTGGGGCTCGCGTGCGCGGGGACCTCCACCCGGAACCAGTCGGAGTCCGGCACGTAGCCGAGCTTCCCCTGTTCGGTCCGCGTCTGGCCGACGGCGGTGAAGCCCAGGGCGCGCGCGGTGGCCAGGGTGTCGTTCTGGCCGGGGCCTTCGGACGGGTCGTCCTCGTCCAGCACCCGCGCGGTGAGCGTGTACTGCAGCGTCAGGCTTCCGGGCTTGGGGCCGGGGAGTGACGCGCTCTCGTAGCCCTTCACCGCCACGGTCCAGGCGCCGGCCTCGGTGGAGAGCCGGGCGGTGGCGAGGTCCACGGCGAGGAACTCGTTCTGGACCACGCCTTCGGCGACGCGGGTGCCCGAAGGAGAGAAGAGCTCGTAGCTCAGGCGGAACGGCGGCGGCGGGGTCTGCGCCGGGGCCTGCAGGGAGAGGTGCAGCACCTTCTTGCCGGCCGGCACCTCCACCGAGAAGCGGTCCACGTCGCCCTCGGTGGAGAGGTAGCCCTGCGCGCTGCCCTGCTGGTAGCCGCCCATGGAGGTCAGCGCGATCGGCGTGGGGACCTCGTCGTTGGGTTCGTTCACGTCCGGGTCCGAGACCACGTCCACCGTCACCCGGTACGGCGACCGCGCGTCGAACTGCGGGCGGGACGGGTTGACCGGGTCATCCGCCACCAGCAGCACCAGCCGCGCGTTGGGCTCGGCGAAGGGCAGCACCAGATCGATGGGGCGCGGCGGCCCCTGCCCGTGGCGGTCACTGCGGCGGGCGAGGCTCTGCTGACCGTCCACACGCAGGAGGTTCACCGAGAAGTTCACGGCGGTGTTGGGCACCGCGTAGCCGCCCGAGATGTGGATGAGCGTGCGCGCGTCGGCGTTGGCCGGCGTCTGGAACGAGTACCAGTCGCGGTCGTCGGCGAAGGAGAGGAAGGCCTCGCGCGCCTCGCCGAAGGCGAGCTGACAGCCGGGGTCCGTCAGCGCCTCCTCCAACGAGTTGCAGGCGTCCGGCGGGGCCATCCCCGCGTCCTCGCCCGTCTCGGGTGAATCTCCCGGACACGCCGCGAGCCAGAGCGCCGCACCGCAGAGCGACAGCAGACGGACCTTCCGCATCTTTCCTCCCGAAGAGGCCGGCCCCCTCACGGGGACTCCGGCTGGGGAACAGGCTCGCAGCGATCCACCAGGTGCGTCCTGGGCACGTGCACCCGGCCATCCGGGGGCGACTTGATGCCGCCCACCGGGTAGCGCACGTTGGAGACCCGCGCCTGG
>CAZQVZ010000262.1:0-8362 GCA_964596895.1 uncultured Myxococcaceae bacterium | reverse complement strand
AGCCGGTGAACCGGCTGCCGGGATCCACTCCCAGGACGCGCAAGCGCTCCCCTCCGTACGGAACACGTGTTCCGTGCGCTTTGTACCGCTGAAGCCGTGTGCTGTCGATTCTCCGGACGGCGCGCAGGCACCGGCAAACCGTCAGGCGTGCCCGGGCTGGATCCGCAGCACGTCGAGCTGCTTCTGGAGCGCGTCATCCAGCTCCGACACGGGGCCAGTCCGGCGCACAGCGCCCACCAGGACGCCCTGAGAATGGAGCGCGCTCGCGGCTTCCCACAGGGTGAGGTCATCCGCGTCCGGGTCTGCGACCACCGCGGCCCGGAGCGCGTCCGCGAGCGTCCGCGTCCCGTCGAACCAGCGCAGGTGCGCCCGCACCTCCTCCGGCAGCGCCGCCACCGCCGGGGGGAGCCTCGCGAAGTCCACCACCAGCTTCGAGGCGAGCGGCGTGCCGCGGGTCCGCAGGGACTGCCAGGCCTCGAGCCGGGGCAGGGTGCGGCGGCAGTAGGTGGCGAGGTCCAGGCAGAAGGTGGCGCGCGACAGCGAAGGCCCGAACGCGACCTCGTAGGGCCCCACGTCCTCGCGCAGGAGCGCCTCGAGCGCATCTTCGCCGCGCAGCGCTTCGTAGCGGGCGTCCACCACCTCCCCGCCGCGGAAGACGATGAGCCCCTGCCCCTGCGAGACCTCCAGCCTGCCGGCCCGCACATCCGTCAGCAGGGCCCGCAGCGCCTTGTGCAGTGGCAGCCGCCCCGAGTGGGCTTCATACCGCCCGGTGGACGAGCCGCAGCCGCACAGGAGCAGCGCGTGCGCCACCACGTCCGCCTGGTACACCGGCCGGGGCAGCCACACGTCCACGCCCGCGCCCGCCGCCAGCTCCTGCGCGCACGGCTCATCCGCGCGGGAGAGGAGGATCACCGGCACGTCCGCGGTGCGCGCGTCCGCCCGGAGCTGGCCGCAGAGCGAGAACCCGTCTTCGTCCGGAAGCTCGTTCTCACAGACGATGAGGCCGGGCGCCGGCCGGGCGCAGAAGACCTGCCGCTGCGCCTCGAGCGCGCTCCCCGCCTGCACCACCCCGAACCCCTCCCGGAGCAGCCCCGCCGAGAGCACCGAGCGCCGCCGCTCATCCGGGTCCACCACCAGGACCCACTGGCTCTCGCCGTCCGCGGTGTCCGAGTCCCTCAGCGGCCGGGCGCGCTTCGCCGCGCCACCCGCGGGCGAAGACGGTCCGGCAGAGAGGTGGAGGAGACGAAGGTCAGCAGCAGCAGCCATGGCGCCCCCCCTTGTCGACTGCCCGTGTGGGAAAGTTGCGCACCATGGCGCACAAAGTACCGTAGCCCTTGCCATGCGTCACCCCCTCTCGTCGCCCCTCGTCCTCGTCAGTCTTGCGGCTTGCATCCTCTCCGCCGGTGGCGCCCACGCGCAGACACTTCCGGACAAAGAGGCCACCTTCGGCGCCTTCGCGTCCCCCGCCGCGCTGCCCCCGGGGTCGACTGCGGCCTACGCCTACGCCGGCGTGCCGGAGGTGGGCGCGGGCTACCGGATGGGGGTCTTCGGCACGGAGTTCGACGCGCGGGTGCGCTTCGACTACTTCGCGCTCTCGCTGGCGCTGGAGGGGCACGCCCGCTACCCGGTCTACACCTCCGGCAAGCTCCAGCTTGCGCCGTCCGTGGGCGTGGGCGTGGTGGGCAACACCGGGGCCGTCTACATCGACGAGGAGAACTTCGCGTACTGGGGCGCCCGCATCATCCCGGGCGCGCTGCTCTCGTACCGGGTGGCCGAGACCGCCAACCTCATCGGCGAGGTGACGGTGCCCATCGACTTCTCGCTGTCGCCTGAAGGCGGCTTCCGCGCCACCCCGCTCGCCGGCGGCGGGGCGGAGATGTACCTGGGCGAAGACCTCACCGCGGGCGTGGTCGCCCTCTTCGGGGTGGACACCCTGAAGGAGCCTTTGGGGGTCACCAGGACGCGGTTCGGCTTCGGGCTGCGTGTAGGCGTGGGCTACCGGTTCTTCTAGCGGCCAAGGCGCTTGCGACGGTGCTGAAGGGACGGTACGGGGCCCCTCGTGTCGTCTGAAGTCATCGCCATCAGCGTCGTCATCTTCTTTGCCCGCGTCGTCGACGTCTCCCTGGGGACGCTGCGCACCATGACCATCGTGCGGGGCAGAAGGCGCGTGGCCTTCGCGCTCGGCTTCGCGGAGGTCCTGATCTGGGTGTTCGCGGTCTCCCGCGTCATCGACAACCTGCAGAACCCGGTGGTCGCGGTGTCCTACGCGCTGGGCTTCGCCACCGGCTCGGTGGTGGGGATGACGCTCGAGCGCTGGATGGTGATGGGCCAGCGGGTGATCCGCGTGTTCAGCACCCGCGGCGCCACCATCGCCGACAGGGTCCGGGAGGCAGGCTTCAAGGCCTCGGTCTTCACCGGCGAGAGCGCCGCCCACAACGCGACCTGCCTCGTCTACGTGGAGGTCCCCAAGCGCCGCACCCAGGAGGTCCTCAACGTCATCCAGGCGTTGGACCCCGAGTGCTTCTACATCGTCGAGGACGTGCGGGTGTCCGCCACGCCCTTGTCCACCAACGTCCCGCGCACCGGCTGGCTGGCGACGATGAAGCGGAAGTAGCGCCTTCCTTCCCCCACCCGGCGCCGCTAACGCGCCTTCGGCACCGCAGGGCCCTTCCCACCCCGCTTCGCAGCGGGCGTCACCACCACCTCTTCGTCGAGCAGGCGGGAGACCCTCTCCATCTGCGCGCGGTAGGTGGGGTACTCCGAAGGCGGCAGCCGCTCGCAGGTGACCCGCAGGGTCTGGTCCACCGAAAGCCCGCCGGGCACCTGCCGGACGTCGCGACGGAAGGTGAGGCACGGCGTCACGACCTCACCGGAGGACGGCAGCCGGGTGGCGGTCATCGCCTCGGGCAGCGCGACCTCGAAGTGCCAGGCCTGCTCGTGCGGAGTGCCGAGCACCAACGGCAACCTTCTGTCCGCGAGCTTGAAGAGCCCCTGCGGCGACCACTCGGTGGGCAGCCGCAGCCGCAGGACGCCCTCCTCCACCCGCGCGGCGTTGGGCGCGGTGAACGCGGCGCGGACGGTGGCCGGGGCGCGCAGGTCCACGACCTCCACCGGCTCGGGCGTCTGGGTGGAGGCGCCCGGGAAGTACGTGCCGGCCACGACCTGGGTGAACTGCTTGAACTGCTCGGGGTTGCGCGCCATCCGCCGCACGGTGCCGCCGGAGCGCCCACGGGCGGAGAGGCTCAAGGTCCCGGACGCGGTGCCGTCCGCCTTCAGGGCGAAGGAGAGCGTCGTGGTCTGCTGGTGGTGGCCGGGCGTCTGCCAGGGGATGGGCACCCAGGCGAACGTCCGCGCGTCCGGGTCGAACACCAGGGCGGTGGTGCCGGCGTTGTCGTCACGGAGCACGTCCAGGTCCAGCGCGTCCGCGGTGGAGTCGAAGAAGCGGCCTTCCGGCAGCCCCTCCTGCGGCGGGACGTAGACGATGGCGTGGTTGAACTGCTGCGTGGGCAACTCGCGGCGCACCTGGCCCCGGTCCCGCGTGCGCACGGTGGCGAAGTGGGCCTCGAGCCCCGCCTTGCGCGCGAGCGTCATGAACAGCACCGTCTTGTCCTTGCAGTCGCCGTAGCGGCGCTCCACCACCATGGAGGCCGGGTGCGGCTTCACCCCGGCGATGAACGACTGGTAGTCCTGCTGGTAGCGGATCTCCTCCATCACGTAGCCGTGGATGCGAAGGAGCTTCTCCCCGGGCGTCATTGCGCCCTCGAGCAGCCGCTGCGCGAGCGCGTCCAACTCCGGGCTGTCCTGCAGCGCGCCCTCGAGCAGCGCCTCTTCCCACCTTTGGTATGCGTCCCACGACGGCACGGTGGTGATCTGCACGTGCGCCGCCACCTCCAGCGGGGAGGGCATGTTGGGCTCGGGCAACAGGGGCGGCACGTCCCGCTTCTGCCAGGAGACGCGCACCTCCTCGCCGCGCCGGGCCTCCTCCCGCTCGAGCCCTCCGACGGTGAACTCGTGGAGCGCCTGCCCCGCCGGGTACCAGAGGACGAACTCGCCGTGCGTGCGCTGCTCGCCGGGGCCCTGGAAGAACCACATCCTGCTCAGGTACCGCGGCAGAAAGCCCGAAGGCGGCGCGTCCGCGCGGTACTGCAGGACGATGGTGGAGCCCACCTCCAGCCCGCGGTAGAGGACCTCGCGGCTGCGCACCGACGCCTCGGACCTGTGCCCCTGCGGATCCACCGAGTACGCGTGCAGCACCCGCTGCCGGCCGCCGTGCGTCAGGCGCCGGCGCGTCAGCTTGTCCCGGCCGCCCTGGTTGAGCGCCGTCACCACGTAGGTGACGACGTTGATGGTGCTCCCATCCGAACGAAGCTGCGTCACCTCGTGGTCCAGGTGCCACGCCAGGTCCGCGCCGTGCGCCTTCTGCAGCTGCTGCCGCGCCGCCACCGCCTGCGCGAGCGCCTCCTCGGACGGCACGTCCTGCGCCCAGGGGCCCACCGCGGCGGGGGCCACGAAGTCCAGCCGGTGGGCGATGGCGTCGTCATCCGGGTTGCGCGCCAGCGCCGCCTGCCAGGCTTCGATGGCCGCTGCGTCATCCCCCATCCGCCGGGCCAGCTCCGCCTCCTCCCGCCTCACCTCCGCGGACGACGGGAAGGCCTCCTGGGCCCGGGCCAGGGTGGCGCGCGCGTCCTCCATCCGCCCTGCCCGCCGCTGCGACTCCGCGAGCCTCAACCTCGGCCACAGGTAGGCGGGATGCGCCGCCACCATGCGCTGCGCGACGTCCACCGCGTCGGAGACCTCGCCGCGCTCGAGCAGGGCGTGGTGCAGCCGGGACAACAGCGTCAAGTCCTGCGGCCGGGCCCGGACGAGCCGCTCCAGCAGCTCCGCCGCCTTGTCCTCTCGCCTCTCCCGGACGAGGCACCCCGCCAGGTCCACCTGATAGGCCACGGTCGCAGGCAGGGCCTGGTCGAGCCGCTCGTACAGCGCGCACTCCTCCTGCAGCCAGCGCTCCTCGTTGAAGAGCGCGGCCAGCTGTCGCACCGCCGGCGCCCTCCCTGGGTGGCCCTCCACCAGGTCCACCAGCGCCTTGCGCGCCCGGGCCCGCAGGCCCTCCTGCATCCAGAAGCGCGCCTGCTGCTGGCGGAAGAGCGGCAGGGACTCGCCGGCTTCGCGCGCCAGCGCGGTGAGCTCGTCCGCGGTGCGCCCGCGTTCATTGTTCGCCCACAAGGCCTGCACCAGGGCGTCCCGCTGCAGAAGGCCACCGTGGGCCCGCGCTGCCTCCTGCGCTGCCCGCACCGAGACGCTCCCGCCGAACCGCTCTGCCGCCCACAGGGCTCGCCGCGTCGCCCGCACCGCAGAGCCCTCGGGGAGGTGCGCCACCGGTGCGTCGAGCAGCACGGTGTCCTGCAGCACCGCCGCCTTCACCCGGCCTCGGGTGGAGCTCGGCTGGGCCGACGCCACGCCTGCGACCGGCACGCCGCGCTCGCCCGTGAGCCGCGCGAAGAGCCGCCAGCGGCCGGTGCGGTGCGCGCTCTTGAGGAGGATCAGGTGTTCGCCTGCTTCGAGCTCGAGCGGGATGACGAACTGGTCGAAGGCGCCCGCGCTCTCCACCTCGCGCGCCTCGAGCACCGGAAGGCCGTCCACGAAGACCTTGAGCGGGTCCGAAGTTGCGACGCGCAGCTCATACCTGCCGGGCGTGGTCACCCGGACGGCGGTGGCCGCGTAGGCCACGGCCCAGCGCGAAGGGGCCAGGTACTCACGCAGCTCCGCGACCCCGCGCGAGTCGGTGGGCGGCCGGGTCCAGCCGATCTGCATCAGGGCGCCCTCGTAGCGGGCGGACAGATCCACCTCCGCCTCCGGCGGGAGCACCTGGTCGAACCCCTTGCCCTGATCGTTGTCCCATCCGCCGATGACGTGCAGCGGGAGCACCACCCCCAGCGCAGCCACCGCGCGGTCACGGCGCTGCACGTCCCCGTGCGCGTGCGCGTGCGCCGTCATCAAGTAGGCCGCATGGGCGCGCAGCTCGGCGGACGGATGGGTGGCGACGAGCGCGTCCAGAAGCCCCAGGTACCGCGCGTGCTGCGCCGCGCTGCGGGGCAGGTCGGTCACCCGCGAGATCGCCTGCAGGGCGCCTTCGGCGGAGAACGCCACGTCCGCCGCCGCGGAGATCCAATGTTCCACCTCGTCCGTCTCGCGCAACTCGAGCCGCGCGAGCAGCGCTCGCAGCTCGTAGGTGGCGCCTGCCTCGGGCGCCAGCGCTTCGGCCTGCGCCAGGGCGGCCCGGAGCGCCCCGGGGTCCTTCGCGGAGAAGAAGGCCTCCTGCGCGGACGCGAGCCCCGCGAGGTCCGTGACCGCGCCTTCCCGCAGGGAGACCGGAGAGGGGCGCTGGACGCCCGCGCATGAGAGCGCCAGCGCGCAGGCGGCCGTGACCGCCGCGCGCGAGGTGAGACGGAGGGGGTGGGGCATGGGCTAACGGACCTTCTGCATCTCGCGGACGAACCGCTCGGCGCTCATGAAGCCGGTGATCTTCGGGTCGCGCAGCAGCGCGCCCGAGGAGTCGATGAAGGCCACCGTGGGCAGCCCCTGGACGCCGTACCGCTCGTAGAGCGCGTCGAGGAACTCCTCTTCGTGGGTGGCGTCGATCTTGATGGTGACGAAGCGGTCCGCCTCGCCGATGACCGACTGCTGCGGGAAGGTCTTGTGGTCCAGCTCCTTACAGGCCGCGCACCAGTCCGCGTAGAAGTCGATCAGCACCGGCTTGCCTTCATCCTTCGCCCTGGAGATGAGGGCGTCGAAGGTGGAGAGCTCCTTGCCGGCCTGCGCGGACGGGAACTTGAGCTGCCAGGTGAACTGGGTGGAGACCTGCGGCGCCTCCGCCCAGCCGAGCCGCACCCAGGTCTCTCCGGGAGACGGGGCCGCCACCGCGGACAGGCGCACCAGCACCGCGCCCACCACCAGGGTCACCGCCACCGCCTTCAGGACGAACTGCTTCGCCCCCTCCTTGAAGGAGAGGTGAATGGCCCCCATCAACACGCCCACCAGCAACAGGGCCGAGGCGATGCCGGCGCCGGGCACCCGGCCCAGCTCATTCGCGACGTCCGCGAAGAAGGTGCGGAAGGAGGGCAGCGCGTCCCGCAGGTAGGTGATGGCGAGCACCACCAGCGCGATGCCGAGCACGCTCTTCACCCACTCCATCCAGACGCCGCTCTTGGGCAGCCGGACGGTGAACACGCCGAGGAGGAAGAAGGGCACGCCAATGCCCAGCGCGTAGATGAAGAGGAGCCCGCCGCCCAGGGCCGAGCTCTGCGACTTGGCCACGAAGGCGAGCACGCTGGCGAGGATGGGGCCTGTGCACGGCGCGGCGATGAAGCCTGCCACCGTCCCCATCAGGAACGCGCCGGCGAGCCCGGTGCCGCCCACCCTGTTGAGCCGCTGCTGAAGGCCCTGGGGCAGTGCCAGCTCGAACGCGCCGAACATGGAGGTGGCCAGGACCAGCAGGAAGAGCGCCAGCCCCATGGCAAAGACGGGCGACGCGAGCACCGCGCCGAACACCGCGCCGGTCTTCGCCGCCAGAACCCCGAGCGTCGCGAACATCACGCCCATGCCCAGCACATACGCGGAGGTGAGGAGCACCGCCTTGCCGCGGCTCTCCGCCTTGCTCGCGCCGAACACGCTCACCGTGATGGGGATGAGCGGGTACACGCACGGGGTCAGCGCGGTGAGCAGCCCGCCCAGAAAGACGACCGCCGCCCCCACCGCGAACCGCCCGGAGTCGAGGAACGACGAGGCGTCGAGGCCGGTCTCCGGACCCGTGGGGAGGATTTCGGGGATGACCGCCAGCCCGACGGCGCCAACCACAGCGAGGAGGAGGATGCGGAGCATGGGTGTGGGACTCTTACTAGAAGTTGCACGCGCCCAACGCCAGTCTCAGGGGCCTTCTTCCCGAAGCAGACAGCCAGGCGGGCGCAGGCAGGCATCGTCGGGGGGGCCGGTTCGGTTTGGGGAGGGCCTTCTGCCGGGCTATACGGTCCGACCTCCAACGATTCTTGCCTCGAACTTCGGAGCGTCCTTTGTCCCAGCCCGCCCCCCTGCCCCCCTCCGACGACCGCGCTGAAGGCGCCTCCGCCTCCGGTCCTTCCGCCCCCGTGCAGGTGGCAGCCGCTGATGTGCCGGTGGGCCCCGGCGAGTTGCCCCACGTCCCCTTGGACCTCACCTCTCCGCAGCTCACGGTGCGCGCGGTCCTGGCGGGCATGCTCATCGGTGGGACGCTGGTGCTCTGCAACATCTACGCAGGGCTCAAGGTGGGCTGGGGCTTCAACATGTCCATCACGGCGGTGCTGATCGCCTTCGGGTTCTGGAACCTGAG
>CAZQVZ010000261.1:1919-8384 GCA_964596895.1 uncultured Myxococcaceae bacterium | reverse complement strand
CGAACCCTCGATACCCTTGCGAGTATACAGGTTTAGCAAACCTGCGCCTTCAGCCCCTCGGCCATCTCTCCACGACAGTTTTTTCAAAGAGCAACCAGCAAGCTACGTACAACGGAGGAGGTAGGATTCGAACCTACGGTGAGGTTGCCCCCACTGCGGTTTTCAAGACCGCCGCCTTCAGCCGCTCGGCCACTCCTCCAGACCGTCCGAGCGTAACTTCGCAGAACGCCGACGCCACCCAACCCCTCCCCCTGACCTGCTGTTCACGGGGGGCGCCGAGATAGCAGGGGGACTGCGCCCGAGCAAGAGGGAAACCCCCAGATCAGCCACCCGGCAGGCAGACCATCTGTTTGAGCAGGCGTCCGAGGGCGGCGTTGGGGTCCTCGCAGAGGCCCGCGTGGACGGGCGAGGCCTGGAGGATGGTGCTGCGCGGGGCCACCAGCCAGTGGAAGCGCTCCTTCTGGGGGAGCTTCGCCACGGCGCTTGCGGAGGGGTCTCCGGCGGCGATGCGCTCGAAGGCGGCGAGGTGCGTCTGGACGAGGTCGAGGTCGAGCCGTGGCCAGAGCGCGCAGAGGCGGTCTGGCTGGAAGACGGTGCGCGCCTGCAGGAAGTCTTGCTGGAGGCAATAGACGAGCACGCCGGCGTTGATGAACTCGCCGCGGTCCACCCGGGGGACCACCCGCAGCAGCGCGTAATCAAACGGCAGCCGCGTGGGCACGCAGGGCCTCCTGCAGGAAGTGGTCGGCGCTGTTTCGTCGGGCCTCCAGGTAGTCGACGTACTGCGCGCGCTCGGCCCCGGGCAGCCAGGCTTCCGGCACACAGGCCACGCACGCCTCGAGCAGCGGGCGGGTGAGGAGGGGACGCAGCTTCTGGTCCGAGGCTTCGAGGCTCGTGGCCCAGGGCAGCAGCACGTGCAGCCGGATGGGCGCGAAGGGGGCGTGCGCGCGCTCTGCGAAGGGCGCATCGTCGTGGTGGAAGTACAGCGCCGCCCCATGGTCGATGAGCCACAGCCGCTTGTGCCACTGCAGGAGGTTCGCGTTCCGGGCGGTGCGGTCCACGTTGGACACGTAGGCGTCGAACCAGACGATGTCGCTGGCGAGCTGGGCGTTGGGCGCAGGGCCCGCCGCGGTGTCGAAGGTCACCGAGCCGGGCAGGTAGTCCATGCCCAGGTTCAGCCCCGCGCTCTTCTTGAGGAGGTCGCGGATCTCGTCGTCGGGTTCGGTCTTGTACATCCCCTTGTCGAGCTCCAGCGCCACCAGGTCCGGCGCGCAGAGCCCCAGCCGCTTCGCGAGCACGCCGCAGATGACCTCGGCGACGAGGACCTTCGGGCCCTGTCCCGCCTCGCGGAACTTCATCACGTACAGCCCGTCGTCCTCCGCCTCCACGATGGCGGGCAGAGAGCCCCCTTCGCGCAGGGGCGTGACGTAGCGGGTGGCGGCGAGCGTGCGGAGCATCTTCCGGCGGAGTCCTTGTCGCTACGACGCGCGCCGCAGCTCCTTCATACCCATGTAGGGCCAGAGGACCTCCGGCAGGGCCACGGTGCCGTCTTCGCGCTGGTAGTTCTCCAGGAGCGCCACCACCGTGCGCCCCACCGCGAGTCCGGAGCCGTTGAGCGTGTGCAGCAGCTGCGGCTTTGCGCCCTTCTCCTTGCGGTAGCGGATCTTCGCGCGGCGCGCCTGGAAGTCACCGAAGTTGGAGCAGGAGCTGATCTCCCGGAACGTCTTCTGCCCCGGCAGCCACACCTCGATGTCGAAGGTCTTCTGCGACGCGAAGCCCATGTCGCCCGTGCACAGCGTCACCACCCGGTGGTGCAGCCCCAGCTGCCGGAGGATCTCGCAGGCGTCTTCAGTCAGCGCGTCCAGCTCCGCCATGCTGGTCTCCGGCGCAGCGAACTTCACCAGCTCCACCTTGTGGAACTGGTGCTGCCGGATGAGCCCGCGGGTGTCGCGCCCGGCGCTCCCGGCCTCGGCGCGGAAGCAGGGCGAAAAGGCGCAGTACTTCAGGGGGAGCTGCTCGGCCTCGAGGATCTCGTCCCCGTGGTAGTTGGTGACGGGGACTTCCGCAGTGGGGATGAGGAAGTACTCGTCACTCCCGGCGGTCTTGAACGCGTCGTCCTCGAACTTGGGCAGCTGCCCGGTGCCGGTCATCGCCTGGCGGTTGACCAGGTACGGCGGCAGAAGCTCCGTGTAGCCGCGCTGGGTGTGCTGGTCGATCATGAAGCTGACCAGCGCCCGCTCCAGCTTCGCCAGGGCGCCCTTGTAGAAGACGAAGCGCGCGCCCGAGACCTTGGTGGCGCGCTCGAAGTCGAGCATCCCCAGCCGCTCGCCCAACTCGAAGTGCTGCAGCGGCTCGAAGAGGAGGTTCGGCTTCTCTCCCCAGGTGCGCTCGACGCGGTTGGCCTCTTCGGACGCGCCCACCGGCACGGATTCGTGAGGGACGTTGGGAACGAGGTAGAGGATCTGGTCCAGCGCCTCCTCCACCTCCTTGAGGCGGGCCTCCTGCTCCTTGATCTGCTGGGAGGCGGTGCGCAGGTCCCCGCGCAAGGCGTCGATGGCGGCGGGATCCTCCTTCGCCTTCTTCTTGATCTCCTCGTTGGCCTGGTTGCGCTTGTGCTGCAGCGCCTCCACGCTCACGTAGAGCGTCTTGCGCTCCTCGACGAGCTTCTGGAACGGGCCCAGGTCCAGCGTCCCCGCGCGCGCGCGGAGCCGCTCCATCACCTGGTCGAAATTCTGGGAGACGAGCTTGAGGTCCAGCATGGTGCGCGGGTTCTAGCACCGCGCCCCGGGCGGGCAATGTCCCCTAGATGCCCTGTTTGAGATCGTAGATCTCGTCTTCGATCTCCCGCTTGTCCGCCGCGTCTGGCTTCTTCTCCAGATACCGGGTGAAGGCGGTGATGGCCTCGCCGCGCTGCCGGCGCTCCTTGTAGAGGTAGCCCAGGTAGTACCAGGGCATGGCGTTCTCCGGTTCGGCGGAGGTGGCCTTGCGGTACCAGGACACGGCCTCCGCGCTCTTGCCCTGCTCCGAGAGCGCGCGGGCGACCTTGTAGTTGAGGGCGATGAGCTTTCCGTCCGCCTTCAGCGCCTGCTGGTAGCGGCGGATGGCCATGTCCCATTCAGCGGACTGGAAGTACGCGTCACCCATGGCCGCCAGAAGCCGCGCGCGGGTGGGGTCCACCCGGAGGGCCGACTCGAACTGCAAGATGGCCTCCTTGAACTCGCCCTTGTCGAGGTGGGCCTGGCCCAGCGCCTCCATGGCGTCCGCGAACCCGGGGTCGAGCGCGATGGCTTCCTTCCACTGCGCCTGGGCCTCCTGCGGCTTCTTGGCCTCGCGGTAGATGATGCCCATCTCGTAGTGGTAGGCGGCGTTCTTCGGGGCCGCCTCCAGCGCCGCGCGCATGCTCTCGATGGCCCCGGTGTGCTCGAGCCTGCGGCTCTTCACCCGCGCCCGGTAGAAGTTCGCTTCGTGGTTGCGCGACTCCACGGTGAGCGCGGCCAGCAGCGCCGCCTCCGCGCCGGTGAGGTCGTTCATGTCCAGCTTCACCGCGCCCAGGGTCACGTTGAGCTTCGCGTTGGAGGGCTCGTTCTTCCGGCCCTCCTCCAGCGCCGCCACCGCCCCAGGCAAGTCCCCCTTCTTCCACAGGATGATGCCCTTCTGGTGGAACGCGCCGCCGAGCCGCGGGTCCAACTCCAGGGCGCGGGTCACCTGCGCCTCGGCCCCGTCCAGGTCTCCGTCCAGGAGCGACGTGCGGGACAGCCCCAGGTACGCGTCCGGCAACAGCGGGTCCTTCTTCACCGCCCGCTCAAAGGCCTCCTTCGCCTGCGCCGCCTGCTCCTCGGCGAGCAGGACCTCGCCCATGCCCACGTTCACCAGCGCGCCATCAGGGGCCTTGGCGTAGGCCTCCTCCATCTGGGTGCGCGCGTCCGCGAGCCGCTTCTGGCGCAGGTACAGCCGCCCCAGGTGCAGGTTGGCCTCGAAGAGGGCTTCGTCCTGCTCGAGCGCGCGCTTGTAGTTCTCCTCAGCCTTGAGGGCGTTGTCCAACGCGTCATTCACGCGCGCGTCGAGATAGGTGATGCGCGGGGTGTCCGGGAACTGAGCGGTGGCGGTCTGCAGCACGTTGAGCGCGTCCTGCATCTTCCCGGTGCCCACCAGCACGGTGAGGTAGCCGTCGGTGTAGTCGAGGTTGGAGGGCTCCTTGCTGCTGGCCTCCTTGAAGAGCGGCACCGCCCTGGCGAACTCGCGCTGGGACAGGTAGATGCGGCCCAGCTGCGCCTTGGCGAAGACCGCGTCGGGGTCCAACTCCAGCGCCTTCTCGAATTCGGCGATGGCGGCGTCCACCTTGAACTTCATGGCCAGGCCGGCGCCGTTGAGCGCGTGCGCCCGGGCGATCTCCGCCGGCCCCATCAGGCTCGTGGCCTCTTCGGTGAGCGCCTTCTCCAGCGCGTCCAGCCCCGCCTGGGCGTCCTTGAGGACCAGCAGCTGGATGCCCGCCAGCTCCACCGCGGAGATGACGTGCTCCGGCGCTGAAGCGAGCGCCCGCTCGAACAGGGCTTCGGCCTTCTTGCCCTGCTCCTGCGCCTCCTCCCGCTTGCCGGCGTTGGCGAGCTTCTCCGCCGCCCGCGAGGTGAGCACCCCCAGCGCATGCAGCGCCTTGGCGGAGGTCTCGTCGCGCTCGAGCACGCCTTCGAGCGCCTGCACCGCGAAGTCGGTCTGGCTCTGGGCGATCCACGCCTCCGCGAGCAGCAGCCGCATCTCCAGATCCGCGGGGTGCCGCTGCGCGCCGTCCTGCAGGAGCAGCCGGGCCTCGTCGTAGCGGCGGCCGCCCAGCGCCTCGCCGGCGAGCGCCTTCACCACCTCCGGGTGCTTTTCGCCGAGCAGCCGGAGGTGGGGCTGGGCCTCCTTCGCCCGGCGCACCTCGTCCGGGGTGGCGGCGTTGTAGCGGCGCTGCAGATAGAAGACCGACTGGGACCAGGCGGCGCGGACCTCGGGGAGCTCCTTGGCGCGCAGGATGCCCGCGGTCAGCTCCTTCGCCTCGGTGTAGCTCTTGAAGGTGTCACTGAGCAGGGCCTTGCGCGCGGCCTCGAGCTGCGTGAACGCGGGCGTGCCCGCATCCACCCGAGCGGGCATCAGCACCTTGAGCCCGAAGGCGCCGTAGCGGGTCATGGACAGCGCCCCGCCTGCCGCGGCGATGACGAGCACCACCACGCCGGCGATGAGCAGGGGCAGGCGCTTCTTGAACTTCTGCGACTCGGCGCGGCGGTCCACCACTGCCACCGCGGCCATCCGGCCCTCGTAGAGGTTCTTGAGCCGCTCCATCGTCTCGGCGCTGTTGGTCTGCGCCTTCGCGTCGTTGGGCGTACCGCCGGGCGCCGTGAACGTCCCGGTGGGCGACTCCATCAGCTTCTGGAGCGCGTCCGCGAACGCCGGCACGGTGCCAATGGCGCTCCAGCTCTCGCTGTCGGTGGAGACGTCTTCGTTGCCGAGCAATTGCCCGTCTTCGAGCATCTTGACGACCACGCCCTCTTCGAACGGGCCGAAGACCTTGCCGCTGCGGCGGCGGACGTGGAAGCGCTTCTTCGTCGTCTTCTCGGCGCCCGCGGCCTTCGCGGAGTCGTCGATGAAGCTCAGCATCTCCAGGCCGTCCGTTGCCCCGGCGGGCTTCGGCGGCGGCAGGGGCGCGGAGAGGTCCACCTCCAGATCGTCGGTGGCCCGCGGCGGCGCGCGGGTGGGGTCGAACTCGAGGTCGTCGAAGCCGGGCGAAGCGGCGCCCGGCGCGGGGGACGGGTCCCCGAAGTCCACCTCGCCGAAGTTCGCCGAATAGTCGATGGGCGTGGCGGGCGCAGGCGCCGCCATGGACTGCGGGGCGGAGGGCACCGGCGCTGCGGCGTACGGGTCCCCTGGTTGGGGGAGGTCGGTGAAGTCCAGGGAGAAGTCGCCTGCCGGATCTGACTCTGGCTGCTGCTTCGGCGAAGGGGGAATGAAGTCGGCCGCGGGAGGCGGCCCGCCCGCAGGGCTCGGCAGGTCCGCGAAGTCGAAGCCGAAGTCGCCTGGGGGCGCAGGCTCGGACTGCGGCGGCGGCGGCGCGCCCGCGGGGCTCGGCAGGTCCGCGAAGTCGAACCCCCTGTCGGAGGACGGCGCCGGCGCGGGCTCGGGCGGCGGGTCGAAGTCCATGGAGAAGTCGGACGGCGGCGCCTCTGCTGCCGGCGTGGGCAGGTCCGCGAAGTCGAACGAGCGGGGCGGCGCCGCAGGCGCAGGCGGATCGAAGTCGAGCGAGAAGTCGCCCGGCGGTGGCTCGGCGTGAGCGGCCGGCGCCGGATCGAAGTCCATGGAGAAGTCGCTCGAGGGATCGGACTCGGGCGCGGGGTCGGACGCAGGCGGAGGCGGCAGCGGGATGGACGCGCCGAAGTCGCTCGCGGGCGCGGGGTCGGACGCAGGCGGAGGCGGCAGCGGGATGGACGCGCCGAAGTC
>CAZQVZ010000261.1:0-1819 GCA_964596895.1 uncultured Myxococcaceae bacterium | reverse complement strand
ACGCAGGCGGAGGCGGCAGCGGGATGGACGCGCCGAAGTCGCTCGCGGGCGCGGGGTCGAACGCAGGCGGAGGCGGCAGCGGGATGGACGCACCGAAGTCGCTCGCGGGCGCGGCCGCAGCCTCAGGCGGCGGCAGGGCGATGGCGCCGGAGTCCGACGCGGGCTGCGCGTCGTCCCAGCCGAAGTCGTCGCCGGGCAGCGGGATGGCCTCCGCGGACGCGTCCGGCGCGTCACCGGGCAGGGGGATGGCGTCGTCCGAGGCGTCCGGTGCGTCGACGAAGGCGAAGTCGTCCGACCCGGGCAGGGGGTCCGAGGCCATGGGTGCGTCGAACGCGTCGAACGAGAAGTCCTGCGAGGGCGCGGGGACGGGCACCGCTTCGGCTGACTGGGCGCCGAAATCATCGAACGAGAAGTCGTGCGAGGGAGGCTGGGCCGCTTCGTACGGCTGCGCCCTCTCCGGCGGCGGATCGAAGGCGAAGTCCATGGCGCCCGCGGGCGGGGCCGAAGGCGGGAGGGCGTCGCCGGGCAGCGGGATGGCCGCCACGCGGGTGGACTCCGGATCTCCGTAGGCCTCCTGGGGCAGCGGGATGGAGGTGACGCGGGTGGACTCGGTGTCCCAGCGCTCGCCGGCGCCGGGGCTGCCGTCGCCCCCGTCACCGAAGGGGTCCACTCCCCCGGCCGCGGACGTCGCAGGCGAGGGCGCGAAGGCCGCAGGCAGCGGGACGGCGGAAGGCGCGGCTGCGGAGATCCCCGGCAGCGGGATGGCGCTGGGCGCGGGCACCGGCACCGGCGGCGCCTGGCCGAAGCCTGGCAGCGGGATGGCGGCCGTGGTCTGCGAAGGCGCCGTTCCGGAGCCGGGCAGCGGGATGGCCCCACTGCCGACGCCGGCCTCGGGTGGCTTGATGGGGAAGAGCGTCTGGCACTTCGAGCACTTCAGCTTCGCGCCGCCGGGCGGCACGCGCTTGTCATCAATATTGTAGGTCGTCTGGCACGACGGACAGGAGACGCGCATCTCTCTCTCGGGAGTGGGCTGCGGGAGGTCGGTGACGTTAGCAGAAGCGTCGGGGCGTCACGAAGAAGGGCAAAGCCTGCCCGGCCGCCTGGTGGGCGGGAAAATGATTCGACGCTCCTTCGGGGCGCGTGTTAGTCCGGCCAGAACCTCCTTCGCCGCAATGAGCGCGCGCCCACCTGAAATCTCGGTCGTCATCCCGGTCTACAACGAGGCGTCCATCGTGACGTCCGCGGCGGCCGAGCTGTGCGAGGGGCTCGATGCGCGCGGGCTCGACTACGAGATCATCTTCGCGGAGAACGGCTCGAAGGACTCCACGCCGCAGATCCTCGAGGGGCTCACGGCGCAGAACCCCCGGCTGCGCTGGTTCCACTCCGAGACGCCCAACTACGGCAGCGCGCTCAAGCGCGGCATCCAGATGGCGCGCGGGACGTACGTCTTCTGCGACGAGATAGACCTCTGTGACCTCGCCTTCTACGACGCGGCCCTTCCTTTATTGAGGCGCGGCGGCGCGGACATGGTGGTGGGCTCCAAGGCCGCCCGCGGCGCGAGCGACCGGCGGCCGCTCATCCGGCGGGTGGCGACGCGGGCGCACAACGTCCTGCTCCGGGTGGCGCTCGGCTTCCGCGGCACCGACACCCACGGGCTGAAGGCCTTCCGGCGGGAGCGGCTTCTGCCCGTCATCGACCGGTGCGTGGTGGACATGGACGTCTTCGCCAGCGAGTTCGTCATCCGCGCCTGGCGGCAGGGGCTGGAGGTGGTGGAGATCCCCATCCAGCTCCAGGAGAAGCGCAAGCCCTCCATCCACCT
>CAZQVZ010000260.1:0-8405 GCA_964596895.1 uncultured Myxococcaceae bacterium | reverse complement strand
ACCGAATACCCGGGCTACGGGGTCTGTGGTCACAGCCCGCTGGGCGCGGCGCTGGGTGCCTTCTTCGGCGCACCCCGGCTCGCCGCAAAGTTCGAGAGTTGCAGCACCTCGGCGTCGGACGATGTCAGGGGATAGGGCTATACACCCGTTCAGACATGGTGCCTGTCGGGGGTGTGCGGATGCAGAACGAACAGAGGGAGCGGTTGGTAGAGGCGTTGGCGTTGGCGGGCAAGGCGCTGCGGCGAGCGCTGCACCGAAAGAAGGAGGTCCAGGCCTTCTTCGAAGCGGCGGCAGCGGCCCTGCGGGCGGCGCAAGAGGTGGGTCCGTTGGGGCCCACGCTGTGGCGGAGCCTGGACGCCCAGGAGGTCTGGCTGGATGAGCTCGGCCTCTACTACGAGGACGCGGTGAGGCTCCGTCGCTTCGAACTGGCGGAGCGGGTGACCTGGATCTTCGAAGCGCTGGCGCCGGACGAAGGCGCGGTGGAGCGCGTGCGGGTGGAGGCGCTGGGGCGGGACCGTCCCGAAGCCTGTTCCCTCCTGGAGGAGGCCGTGAAAGACCCCGCCCGTGATCCGTGGGCCCGGAACCTGGCGCTGGGCTACCTCGCGGAGCTTTCCAGGGAAGCGTTCGCGCGCGCCGCGCCGGACGCCCTTCGGCTGGTGCTCGCCACCGGAAACGAACATGACGCGGCGGACCTGGCGGACACGCTCAACAACGCGCTGTGCACCACGGCCCCCGGCGGCTTCGGCGCCTTTCAAGAGTCGCGCTGGCTGAACTGAACGCCGCGGTGCCTGCGTGGGGCCCAGCCCAGGGCCTCGGGTGAGGCGGCGCGGGCGGGCGTGAAACGCTCGCCGTCTGGTCCAGCCGGGGCGGGGCGCAGGAAGGGTGCAGCGCCCATTTCCCGCCCCGCCGCCGCGCGCGCAGAAGTCCTGGGCGAAGGCACGGATCTGCCCGTCATTGCTTGGGAAAATCACCGCCGGAGCCGAGTTTTCGGCCTCGGATCCACTGCAGTGTCAGACCCCGCCAGTAGGGTTTTGGGCATCGAAGGCGCGGATCCGCTTTTGCGGGATGGACGCGTGCGCCTTTCGAAAGGGAAGGGAACAGATGCTCTACAAGGTGACGCCCATGCTGCCTCCGCCCCAGGCGCAGAAGGCAAAGAAGGGGGAAGGGGAAGGCGCGCTGCCCCGGAAGCGGCGGAAGACGGCCATCTACGACGCGGACGGGCAGGAGGTGCTCATCACCCTCATGTGCCTCAAGTGTCGGTCCATGAAGCCGCTGGCGCAGTTCGGGCTGAGGAAGATGGCGGACGGCGCCATCCGGAACCAGCCGTGGTGCCGGACCTGCCGCGGCGCCACCGGCGGCAAGAAGAAGCCGCAGGTCGCACAGGCCGCTCCGGTGGAGGCCGCGGTGGCCCTGGCCGCGCCCGCCGCAGCCGAACCTCCGCCCGCGCTCGCCCCGGCTCAGACGGCGCCTGCGGTGGTGGAGATCGCCCTGGCGGATCCACAGGCCTAGCCTCCCGGCGCGGTCGCATCCGGCCCGCATGACGGACCGCCGAGCCGAAGCCCGCCGCGCAACCATCTCGGGTCTCACACGCATTCGGGCGGTGGACTCATCACCGGACGAAGACGGCACTCGTACGGTCTGGCACGCGGGGCCACAGCGGGGTGGCCCTCGTCTCCTGGAGGGCGTGCAGACGGGCGGAGGACCCGGCAGGCGTTGACCCTGCTCGCGGACCCCTTCGCCTGGACCGTAGACGCGGGCGCCAGGCGGCGTCTTTTGGCCCGCGCTCGTGGCGGCCGCTGCAGCGCTGGCCGCCTGCTCTGGCCTCCTACTCTGGGCGCTCTGGATACCGCCGGGTGCTGCGCGCCCTCAGGGACCGGAGTGGTCCCACCCGTTGCCATCTTCTCCGGCGAACAACTTCGACCAGTCCCGGGCGCTCTGGCCGGTGGAGTTGGTGACGTTGGGAGTCACGTACATCACGTGCTGGTCGCTCTGGATGAAGAAGGTCTTCACGTGGTCCGGCGCAGCCGTCTTCAGCGCCAGGGTGCGCGACTCCACCTGATCCCCGTTCAGGCCCCAGAAGAGGGCAATGGTGGTGTCCCTGGTGTAGGCCAGAAGCCCGTAGCGGCGCGGCGCCGGCAGAAGCTCCGCGGAGTAGCTCAGCAGCTCTGAGAATTTCGTCGGGCAGTCGGTGCAGCCAGGAGGGAAGGCAGGCGCCCAGCGGTTCTTGAGGGTCCCCCAGCGGCCATCTCCCGCGAGGTCGATGATCTGCGCCGAGTCATTGAACACGTCCACCCGCGCCCAGGGCATCGCCTTCTGCACCCGCCACCAGTGGAAGGTGGCCCCGAACCCGCCGGCGCTGCCACCGCCGAGCCACACCCTGTCCACGTCCTTGAAGCTGGCCCGGATGTGCCGCAGGAAGTGGTGCATGTTGTTCGCGCCCACGTGGTGGATGTCGTGCTGGCCGAACCAGTCATAGGTGTTCACCCGGGTGCCCGAGTGAAGATCCCCGGTGCAGTAGGCGATGTAGACGAAGCTCGCGTCCCGGAAGGGGTTGTCCGGGTCGTCGCGGTCGAACACGGAGTTGAAGGTGCCGCTCTTCGCCTCGTTGAGGACCGCGGTCTCCCCCATGGTGTCCTGCAGGTGCACCGTGGTCCCCGCCGCGCAGGCCGCCGCCTCCCAGCACGCGCCGCCGCCGGCGAGCATGATGAGCAGCCGGTCCGAGCGGTCCGTCCGGTTCACGGCGAAGCCGGTGGGGGTGCCGTTGGCGCAGCGGGACTCCGGCACCGGGACGAAGGTCCAGGTCTCGTTGGGCGCGGTGATGGGCTCCGCGTCGTCGATGGCGTAGTCCACCGCGATGTCCCAGGGGCCCGCGTCGCCACCGGTGGTGCCACCGTCCGTGACCCCGGCGTCAGGCGGGGGGAAGAACCCGGCGTCGGCCGGGGGCGTGACCGGGGGGGCTCCGCAGGCGAGCAGAACCCCGCTCACCGAGAGCGTCACAAGGCTGATGATCCGCATGGTCATGGAGCCTAGACACAGCAGACCTCCAGAACAGAAAAAGGACCCCGCAGGTCCCACTGGAGCGCACGCCTGACCACACCTGGCGCCCCGCTACGGCGCCAGCATCAGCCCGGCGGGCAGGGTGTCGCCCAGGGCGCGCGCCTCGTCCGCGGCCTCGAGCCGCACGACCTCGGTGACCATCCGGCGCCAGGCCTCCGGCGCGTTCGCCGCTGCGAGCGCAGCGGCCACCTCTTCCCGCAGCTGGGGGTCCAGATCCCGCGTCCGGTCCTCCGTCAGCCGCGCCAATTGCGCCACCGCGAAGGGCGCCCCGTCGGTCTTCGACAGGCCGGCAGAGAGCAAGAGCCGGGTCCACTCCTCGGCGACCTCGGGCGGCACCGTCCGGTGCCCGCTGCCGTACAAAGGCACCCGCGCGCCCAGCCGCCCCAGCGCCCACGCCCAGGGGCCGCCTGTGGTGTCCTTGTGCACGAGCCGCTGCCCCACCCACCGGCCCAGCTCCACCTTGTCCCCCGGGCCCAGGTGCTCGAGCGACGCCGCCGCGCGGACCATCTCGTCCAGCCCTTCGGGGACGATGCCCTTGAGCTTGCCCGCGGCCTTCACCTCCGGTGGCACCCGCCGCTCGAGGTGCGGCCGCAGGTAGTCCCACAGCGCCCGCTGCGCGGCCTCCGGCAGCCCGCCGGCCACCCGGCGCCACATCACCCAGAACTCAATCCACACCGGCTTGTCGCCGTGGAACTGCACGAGGTCCGCGAAGAGCTTGAACGTCTCCTCCGCCCGCCACTCGTCCAGGGGGTAGCCGAACCCCGGCCGCAGGGAGAAGCCGGTGAGCTGGAAGAAGACCCGCTCGTGGTCCGCGGAGCGGCGGCGCTTGGCGGCCCCGGCGTACAGCGCGCTCCACAACTCCCGGAGCAGGGGCACCCGCCAGGATTCGCGCGGCCCGAGCGCCTTCTCCAGGGAGCGCAGGAGGTTCTTCACGTCCTTCGGCCCCACGCCCGGCAAGGGCTTGTGGCCAAAGACCTTCCCGATCAGCGCTGAGGCTTCGCCGAAGCGCGCGGGCATGGACTCGGTGACCGACAGGCCCCCGCGCTCGGCCCGCCCGCGCAGCTCGAACTCCAGGCGCCAGCGCTCATCCGCCACGTCCGAGACGCACCACAATTCCAGGGTGCCAATCTCGGTGAGGGTGGCGCGCAGGTGGACCGGCACCGTGCCGCCCGGCGCAGACGCCCCCTTGAGGAGGGTGTGGATGGGCGGCAGCGGGCGGAAGGACGCTTCGTCCAGGGGCACGATGTCCCCCGGCTTGTCGATGCGGTCCGCGGTGGTGGAGTGGAGCTGGAAGGCCACCGGCCGCCCGAGCGTGAGCGCGAAGCCGCGGCCCTTGAGGTCCACCGATTCGCCCTCGTCGAAGCCCCGGGGGATGAGGCACACGCACGGCGGGCCTTCGCCTGCAGCCGCCTCGTCTTCCCCAGCCGCGCCGGGGCCAGAGGCGTCCGCCCGCGCCGGCGCCCCGCCAGAGGGCGCTGCAGCGGCCGTCCCCGAAGGGGCGGCGCCGGACGCCAATTGCACGTAGTACGCGCGCGCCGCGCCCCCGCCAATCTTCAGGCCGAACCCGCGGCGCGCGAGCCCGTAGTAGGCGGCGCCGCGCGCCACCGCCAACTCCAGCGACTGGTGCCCCAGAAGCGGGATGCGCGGGGCGCCGGGGAACAGGGCGCTCGCCGCGTCCTGCAGCCTTTCGGCGAGCCTGGGCGAGTTGAAGACACCGCCGTTGAGCAAGAGGGCGTCCGGCCGGGGCACCGCGCCTTCGTGCGGCGGCGCCTCACCGAGCGCGGCCCACGCGGCGGGGGCGTGTTCGCGCAGGAACGCCGCCAGGTGCCTCGTGACCGCGGGGTCCTGCGCGTACGGAAGGCCCAATTCGGTGAGGCCCGCCCGCGCGCTGCGCTGCAGCCGCGCGTCGATGGGCACCAGCGGGAAGAACCCGTCCAGGACCGCGCGCTCCGCCTCGTCCCGGAGCAACTCCGTGGAGAGCGCGCCGCCCACCAGCCGGCTGCCCCCCGCGACGATGGACACCCCCACCTTCGGAGGCGGCGCCTCGCCGAAGAGCTGCTCCTTGGCCACCCGCGCCGCGGCCAGAAGCTGCGTCCACTGCGTGGCCGACAGGCGCTTGCCGCCAGACGCGAGCTTGCCCTCGCACAGCCGGGCCAGCGCCGCGTCCATGTTGTCGCCGCCCAGCAGCAGGTGCTCACCCACCGCCAGGCGCCGCAGGACCGGCCCCTCCGGCAGCACCGCCGAGTGCACCAGGGTGAAGTCGGTGGTGCCGCCGCCCACGTCCGCCACCAGCACCAGCCGCACGCCGGACAGCGCGGTCGCGAGATCCGCCCGGTGCCGCGCCGTGAAGTCGTAGAAGGCCGCCTGCGGCTCTTCGAGCAGGGTGAACTTCTCGAACCCCGCCTGCCGCGCGGCGCTCACCGTCAGCGCGCGGGCCGCCTCGTCGAAAGAGGCGGGGACGGTGAGCACCACCTCCTGCGCGCGCAAGGGCTTGTCCGGGTGCAAGTCCTCCCAGGCCGAAGAGAGGTGGCCCAGGATCTTCGCCTGCGCCTCCACCGGCGACAGCTTGGCGACGTCCGGCGGCGCGCCCCAGGGCAGGATGGGCGCCTGCCGGTCCACCCCTGCGTGACACAGCCAGCTCTTGGCGGAGGCGACCACCCGGCCGGGCACCCGCGCACCCTGGACGCGCGCGAACTCACCGACGGGGGAGGGGGATTCGCCCCACGGCAGGCGCAGGGAGCCTTCGGGCAATTCGCCTTCGGCGGGCAGGTACACGCAGGAGGGCAGCAGCGCCCGCGCGGAGACCTCGCCTTCCCGCACCAGCTGGGGCACGGGCACGTCCACCACCGGGGCCGACGGACCCACAGAAGGATCCACCGCCGCCATCGCGCAGTGGGTGGTGCCGAGATCGATGCCGACGATCATCCCGTGGGTGCTCCCAGCCCGTGCGTCATCAGTCCTTCATCCGGACGTTGAGCTCCAGCTTCCACCGGCCCTTGCCGTCGCGCTCGAGGCACCGCAATTCCAGCGCGCCCAGCTCGGTGACCGCGGCCTGCAGGTTCACCGGCACCAGGCCCCCCGGGTGGGCGGCGTCCGCCGGCAAGGTCGTCTCCACCGGGGAGAGCTCTTCGAGCTCCTCCACTTCGTCCAGCATCACGCCCACCAAGTCCTCGCGGCGCACCGAGGAGGCGAAGAAGCGGAAGCGCGTGGGTTCACCCACCACCAGCCCGAACTCCTGCGGCGGGATGTCTGCCCCGGTGCCCTCCTCCATGCCGAAGGGCGCCACGCACAGGGCCTTCACCGGCGGCTCCATGCCCGGCACCGCCGGCATCGCCGTCTCCACGCCCACGTAGTACGCGCGCGCGGTGCCGCCGCGGATCCGGATGCCATGTCCCCTGCGGACCCAGCCGTAGTACGCGGCGCCGCGCGCCACCGCGAGGTCCAGGTCCACACCCGGCAGCGGCAGGGCGGGCTCCCCGCCGTCCTTCGCGAGCCAGCCGCCCAGGACCTCCAGCACCCGCGCGCGCAGGGGCTCCGCCTTGAAGACGCCGCCGTTGAAGAGGACCTTGGTGGGGTGGAGGAAGGCGCCGCCGCGCAGCGCCACCGGGAGGTCCTTCGACCCGCGCAAGGACTCCGACTGGCGGGTGAGGAACTGCGAGAGGTGCCGGGTCACCGCCGCGTCCTGCGCGTAAGGCAGCGCCATCTGCGCCAGGCCGGAGGTGCGCGCCGTCTTTGGCCGCTCGGTCACGTCCGTCCGCGGGAAGAAGCCCTCCAGGAGGACCTGCGTCAGCTCCTCCCGGAGCAGGTCCACCTTGAGGGTCCCGCCCACCAGCGACGAGCCGCGGCCGGGGACGGCGACGGTGAGCTTCGGCAGCGACGCGTCGGCGAAGAGCTTCTCCTTCGCCGTCCGCGCCCCGTGGGTGAGGGCGTTGAACTGCCAGGCGTCGAGCTTGCGGCCTTCGGCGGCGAGCTTCGCGTTCAGCGTGTGCGCGAGCGCGAGGTCCATGTTGTCGCCGCCGAGCAGGATGTGGTCTCCCACCGCCAGCCGGTGCAACTGCAGTTCGCCCTCCCGCTCCGCCACGGCGATCAGCGACAGGTCGGTGGTGCCGCCGCCGAGATCCACCACCAGGATGACGTCCCCCGGGACCACCGCCTTGCGCCAGGCCTCGCCCTGCGCCTCCAGCCACGCGTACAGCGCCGCCTGCGGCTCCTCCAGGAGCGTGACCGGGCCCAGCCCCGCGCGCTCGGCCGCCTCCAGCGTGAGCTCGCGCGCCGCGGCGTCGAACGACGCGGGGACGGTGACGAAGACGTCCTGATCCGCGAGCCGGTCGCCGCCGCCGTCCCCGCTTCCCATCGACGTGTCCCAGGCCTCCCGCAGGTGGCGCAAGAACCGCGAGGACGCATCCAGCGGGCTCGTGCGCGCCACCTCTTCGGGCGCCTGCCAGGGCAGCAGCGGCGCGCGCCGGTCCACCGCCGGATAGGACAGCCAGCTCTTGGCGGAGGAGACGAGCCTCGAGGGCACCTTCGCCCCGTGCGTCCGCGCGAACTCGCCGACCACGTCTGCGCGGTCCTTCGCCCAGGGCAGGCCCAGGCTCCCTTCGGGGAACTCCTGCGCCGACGGCAGGTACAAGAAGGAGGGGAGCAACAGCCGCTCCTCCACGGTGCCCGGGGCGGTGAGCTGCGGCAGCGGCAACATGGACTGCTGCGCGCCGCGGCCCTGCTCCTGCGAGACCTCCAGCCAGGAGAGCGCGCAGTGGGTGGTCCCCAGATCGATGCCGACGGCGTAGCGCCCCTTCACGGCAGCTCCACCTCCGCCGGGGCGAGGATCTTCGGGTCGAGCACCTCCGGCACGTCCGGCAGCGTGATGTCGGTGGCGCGCCAGCCATGGTGGCGGAGCGCACCTTTGTAGGGCGGCTGTCCGGCGATGTTGCCGGTGAGGCGGATGCGCTGCGCGTCGAAGCCCACCGGCACCTCCACCGACGCGCCTTCGCTCTCGTGGAGCACCGGCTCCAGCGCCACGTACCCCTTCACCACCTTGCGGCACCCTTCGTGGACCACGCGCGCGGCCGCGCCGACTTCGGCGTCCGAAAACCCGGCGATGTCCTCCTGGAGGAAGTCCACCAGCCGGCCCTCCCGCTGCAAGAGCGAGAGGACGAAGAGGCCGGAGGCGTGGACCTTCTCGGGAGGCGGCCGGACGGGCTTCACCACCACCGGCGCCACTTCCGTGGCTGGCTCCCCGGAGGGCAGCGCACCGGCCGGGCGCCGGTACGGCAGCAGCTTCTCGGCAAACGGGGGCTTGAAGAGAATCCGGAAGAAGAACACAAACGCCATCGCCACTCGGGCGAAGA
>CAZQVZ010000259.1:0-8432 GCA_964596895.1 uncultured Myxococcaceae bacterium | reverse complement strand
CAGCCCCTCCCCCCACGCGCCGATGACCGCGGCAGCGTCCACGGTCCTACCTCCGCCCCCACCCCCGCCCCCGCCCCCGCCAGCCCCCTGCGCGTCGGTTCCGTCGACGCGGAAGGAGAGGTCCACGCGGACCTCGCCCGAAGGCAGCGTGTCCACCTTCAGGGCCGGCACGAGCTTCACCCTGGCGCCCACGAGCCCTGCCGCATCGCCGGTGAGTCCGCCCTCCCAGCGCCGGAGCTTGTCGGCGAAGCGGACCTTCTCCGGGCCCTGCACCGTCATCCGCCGTCCGGGGACGAGCCCCAGCTCTTCGCGCAGCGTGTGGATGAGCCGCGTCTCCTGGGCTTCGTCGCGCACGGGGACCGCGCCGCGCAGGTAGACCATCTTCCCGTTGTCGATGCGCACCTGCGGCGGCGCGCCGTAGACGAGCGTGGGCAGGACGGACAGCCCGCCCTCCACCTGGTTCAGCTCCAGCAGCACCCGCGGACGCAGCGCCCGGTCGATGCGCGGCAGGCGCTTCGTCCGCACCTCCACCGTGAACCTTCGCGCGAGGTCCGGCATCACCTTCGCCGCGACCTCCGAGAGCGCCTCGGGCGGGAAGGTCCGCACCGCCGGCAGGTTCTGCAGCCACGCGCCGGAGGTCTGCGTCTCCCCCAGCCGGCACAGGACCTCACCGCACAGCGCCACGCCGGGGCTCAGGACCTCGGTGATGCGCGGGTCTCGCAGCAGCGTGACCACCAGCTCCCCTCCGCGGTCCTCCACCCGCGCGTGCGGCACCACCACCTCTTCGGAGATGGCGACCGACCGCCCGTCGAGCAGCACGTTCTTCGCCGGCACCAGGATCTGCAGGAGGGCATCGAGCCGCTCGGGCGGCAGGGGCCCACGCACCGGCCGCTCGAGGAGGCGGTCTGCCTGCAGGTCACACGTCTCCACCTGCAGCCGCGCTGCCTGCGCCGGCTTCGCCATCAAGGATGCCAGGGAGCCTTCGAGCGGGCTGAGCGGCCCGTCTGCGTGCGAGAGCGCCCGCTGCAGCTGCAGCCCGCCGCCCACGGCGCGGGAGAACCGGTAGACCACGCGCGACCAGCGCGACTCGGTGGTGGGCAGGGCCGCGTCCTTCGCCTTCGCCTGTGACAGGGCGATGGCCGCGGCCACCACGTGCTCGCACGGGTCCACGCGGCCGGGGCAGTCACAGGCCCAGTCCGGGTCGTCCGTGTACAGCGTGACCGACACCGGCACCGGGCGCCCCGGCTGGCGCACGCGCAGCTCCACCTCGCCGGGCTTGTGGGACTCCACCGCCACCGCGTCCTGCCGCGCGAGGTTCACCCCGGTGGTCCAGATGCCCGGCCGCGCCTCCTCCCTCAGGGTCTCGAGCAGGTCCGCTACCGACATCAGAAGTCCCTCCGGCACCGCGCGTCCGCGAGCGCCTGCGCGTACACCGAAGCCGTCTGCTCGGCGGCGCGCGCCCAGGTGAAGTCCTCTGCGTGCGCCCGGGCCTTCTGCGACCAGCGGTCACGCGCCTCGTCCGAGGTGAGCAGCAGGTCCAGCGCGGAGGCCAGGCCGGCCGCGTCGTCCGGGTCCACGTACAGCGCGGCGTCCCCGCACACCTCCGGGAGGCTGCCTGTGTTCGAGACCACGCAGGGCACGCCCAGCCGCATCGCCTCCAGGGGCGGCAGGCCGAAGCCTTCATAGCGGGAGGGGAAGGCGAAGGCCGAAGCGCGCCGCATCACCTCGAAGAAGAGCGGCTCGGACAGGTAGCCCAATGGCCGCACGTCCAGCCCTTCTGCGCGAAGTTGCCCCAGCCGCTTCTGGATGGGCCCTGACCCGAACCAGGCCTGCCCGACGACGACGAGGGTGACCGGCCGCCCCTGCCGGCGCAGGCGCTGTGCGCCGTCCAGCACCAGGGAGACGTTCTTCCGCGCGTCCAAAGAGCCCGCGTAGAGGACGAAGCGTTCGGGCAGCCCGAGGGAGTCCACGTACTGCGCGCCCACCGGGTCCGGGCCGTGCGCGCGGTCCACGTGGTCCACTCCGTTGTGCACCACCGCCACCCGGTCCGCGTCGAGGTCGTACCGCGACAGGAGATCCTCGCGGGTGCGGGCGCTCACACAGATGATGCGGTCCGCGACCTGCAGGCTGCGCCCCAACCAGAGGCGGAACTGCCAGCGGAACTGGGCCGAGACCGTGTCCGGCAACAGCTCGGGGATGAGGTCATGCACCGTCAGCACGTAGGCCATGCCGCGCTGGCGCTTTAAAGGAAGGTTGAAGTTGCCGACCGCGTGGAAGAGCTCGGCCTCTGAGCGCCCGAGCGCCGCTGGGAGGGCGCCCACCGTCCAGACACTCCGCGGCGTGGTGCCGCGCGGCGCCTCCCCGGAGTACCGCGCCCCCAGCCGCTCCACGGTCAGGCCCCGGCCCGCGAGCGCGCGCCCCAGCTCCCGGACGTACAGGCCGATACCGGTGGTGGGCTCGTCCCACAAAGTCGCATCCAGGGCGACGCGTGTCGGGGCCTGGGAGGGCATGGCCGGCGGCCTGTACCACAGGCTTCCAGGGGCCAAAAGGCGCACGATTTCGCGGATCTGCGTTCAACTTTCCGCATTGGAGAGCCAGAATCGTCGCGGACTGCAAAGATTCGGGCATCCTGCCCATTCCCCCCAGATGACCACCGCCGCCGCCCTCAAAGAGACCTCAGCCCCCGAGGCCATGCCGGAGCCGCTGGAGCGGACCCTGATGTCCCACACGCCGCCGCCGCCCCCGGCTCCACCGCCCATGCTGCGCCCGGGGGACGTGCTCGGCAGCTACGAGGTCACGGACTTTCTGGGCCGGGGCGGGATGGGTGAGGTCTACGCCGCCACCCATTCGCGGCTGGGGCGCAAGGCGGCGCTGAAGGTCCTGCGGACGGTGCACGCCAGCCGGGCGGACCTGGTGGAGCGCTTCTTCCAGGAGGCGCGGACGGTCAACGCCATCAACCACGAGCACATCGTCGAGGTGTACGACTTCGTCGAAGAGCGCATGGAGGGCCAGCCGCCGCGCGTGTACCTGGTGATGGAGCTGCTGTCGGGCCAGCCCCTGTCGGAGGCCATGCGCACAGCGCCCCTGCCGCTGCGCACGGTGGTGGGCGTGGCCCGGCAGGTGGCCGAAGCGCTGGCGGCTTCGCACCGGGTGGGCGTGGTCCACAGGGACGTGAAGCCGGACAACGTCTTCATCACCCACCGCAACGGCCAGCCGGACTACGTGAAGGTCCTGGACTTCGGTGTGGCGAAGCTCGAGCAGCGCCCCCAGAGCGTCACGCCGGACACCCTGGAGGGGATGATCATCGGCACCCCGGCGTACATGTCGCCGGAGCAGGCCTCCGCGGTGGGGACCGACGCGCGCAGCGACATCTATTCGCTGGGGACCATGGTCTACGAACTTCTGTGCGGGCGGATCCCCTTCGACGCGCAGAACTTCGTGCAGCTGGCGATGCAGGTGGTGGCCACCCCGGTGCCGCCGCTCCCCGAGCGGAGCGTCTCCGGCGAGGAGATCCCGCCTGCCCTGCGGGAATTGGTGATGGCGTGCCTGAGCAAGGACCCTGCGCACAGGCCCTCCGGAATGGACGAAGTGGCGGCGACGCTGGCCGTGTTGGGCCAGACGTTGAAGGAGCCCCGCGCGGGAGCTCCGCGCCGCCCTGGCCCTTCGCCCACGGTGTGGCTGGGCGCGGTCGCAGGGCTTCTGGGCGCTGCGGCCGCGGGCGCCTGGTTCGTCCAGACCGGCGAAGCGCCGGAGCCCCTTCCGGATACCGCCCAGCTGGCGCCGGTGGTGCCCGTGCCCCTCGCGCCCCCGCCCCCCACGCCGCTGCTCGTTCCGCAGCCGGAGGCCCTCGGGGCCACGCGCGCGGCGGACGGTCAGGGCGACGGGGCCGCTGCAGAAATCGCCGGAGGTGACGCAGTCCCCTCCACCGTTTCCGGGGACGGGGACGGGCCTGCGACGCGGCGGGCGGTGCCGGTGCGCGCCCGCGTGAAGAGGGTGGCCGAACCCCGGGCGCGTGAGCTGAGCAAGGACGCCCTCCTCGATCCGTATGCGGACTAGCCCGCTTGGGACAGTGCTGGTGGTGACCTGGCTCCTCGCGGGGACGTGCGCGTTTGCGGACCCTGCCTCCGCAAGGGAGCACTTCCGGCGCGGCAAGGAGGCGTATGACCTGGGCCGCTTCGAAGAGGCCCTGCGCGCCTACGAATTGGCCTACGAAGCAGATCCCCGGCCGCAGACGCTCTTCAACATCGGCCAGTGTCACCGGCACCTCGGCCACTACGAGCGGGCCGCGTTCAGCTACCGCCGCTTCCTCGACCAGACGGACCCGGACCCGAAGACGCGCGCGCTCGCCACGGAGCTCCTCGCGGAGGTGGAGCAGAAGTCCAGGGCCCAGGTGCGCGGGGAGCTGCCGCCACCGTCCCTTCTGCCCTCGCCCTCGGCGGCTGCACCCGGGGACGGCGCCGCGCTCGCGCTCGCGTCCGAGCCGGCGGCCCAGCCCCGCGTCCCCCTCACCCGCCGCTGGTGGTTCTGGGCGGGCGCCGGTGCGGTGGTGCTCGGGGCGGGCGCGGGCGTGGCCCTGGCGATGCGCGATGAGGTCCCCGAACCCAGCCTGGGCACGGCGGACCTGCGGCGATGAAGACCTCCTCGCGCCCGCTCGTTCTGGCCGCGGCGCTGGTCGCGGTCACCACCCTGTCGGCCTGTGGGCAGGCGCCCTCGGCCTTCATCGTGGTGCAGTTCGACGAGGCCTGGGAGGTGGACCGCCTGTCCTTCGTGCTCATCCCCGAGGGCGAGGTCCCGCTCCCCCAGCTCACGCGCCCGGAGACACCCCAGGGGCCCTTGAGCACAGCCCAGTCCCTGCGCGTGCTCCTGCCGCAATCTTCGGTGGGCAAGGACGTGGCGCTGACCGTCGTCGCGTTCTCGGGCGAAGCGGAGCGCGGCCGGCGCAACGTCCGGTTCGTGGCCCCGAGCGCGGAGGAGGCGCAGGTGTCGGTGGACTTCACGGTGGCGCCGGGCAAGGGCGGCGGAGACGGGTGTGAGGGCGGCGTCTGCACCTGCGCGGACGCGTTCTCCTGCCCGGGCGGCCAGCGGTGTGAGGACGGGGTCTGCGTGTGTGACGCGGAGAGCTGCCCCAACGGCTGCTGTGATGGAGACACCTGCCGCACCCGGTCCGCCCAGGCGTGTGGCGCCGCGGGGGAGCCCTGCTTCGACTGTGGCAGCCGCGCCAACAACTGTGGGCCGGGCGGCAGCTGCCAGTGCGGCGCCGCCGGTCCCTGCGCGGCGGGACAACGCTGCGCGGGTGGCCAGTGCCTGTGCGACGCGCAGAGCTGCAGCGGCTGCTGCCTGGGGCAGGTCTGTGAAGTGGGCACTTCGCCGGATGGGTGTGGTGCAGGGGGCATCGCCTGTGCGGTCTGCCCCACCGGGGACAGCTGCGATGACGGCGCCTGCTCGAGTTGCAATGAGACGACCTGCCCGGACGGCTGCTGCACCGGCGCCACCTGCCAGCCGCGCGCGTTCGGGACCTGCGGCGTGGGCGGTGACACCTGCGAGGCGTGCAACCCGCTGACGGCAGACGCCTGCTCGGAAGGGGGCGCGTGCGGCTGCGGCATGGGGCCCGCTTGTGGGGACGGGCTGCAGTGCGTGGAGGGCGAATGTCGGTGCACGCCCGAGTCCTGCGGCGGCTGCTGCGACGGCAACACCTGCCGGCCGGGGACGACAGACGCGCAGTGCGGTGCGGCCGGCGCGGCGTGCGGGCTGTGCGGCGGCGGCAACACCTGCCAGGGCGGTGAGTGTCGCTGCGGCTCCAATCCGCCGTGCCTTCTCCTCTGCGTCATGGGCAACTGCCTGCTGGGGGGCTGACAAGCCTTCGGCGCCCCGGCAGAGTGCGCGGCTCACCCGAGGAGCCCCATGAACCGCCCCGTCAATCCCAGCGCCGTGCCGCCCTCGCCGTTCTACAGCCACGGAATCGAAGTTCAGGGCGCGCAGCGGACGCTCTACGTCTCTGGCCAGGTCGGCGTCGGTCCAGACGGCGCCGCGCGCAGCGGGATCGCGGACCAGACCCGCCAGGCTGTCGCCAACCTGAACGCGGTCCTCGCCGAGGCCGGCATGAGCGCCTCCGACATCGTCAAGCTGACCATCTACCTGACGGATCCCTCCAACGTGGGCCCCTTCTCGCAGGCTGCGGCCGGCGCGCTCGGCTCTCCGCCCCCGGCGACGACGCTGCTGATCGTCAAGGGGCTCGGCGGGCCTGAGCTGCTGGTGGAGATGGAAGCCATCGCCGCCCGCTGAGACAGCGCGGGGGCGTGAGGGCCCTCCCCACAGCGGGTGGGCACCCCCGTCTACGCCGGCTCTGGCGGGCGGGCCCGCCTGTCCAAACGCGCCCGCCTCCCCACCGCGCGCGCGCCGGGGTCGGCAAGGCGCCGCTCGAGCCGCTCGCGGATGACCAGCAACAGGTCCCGCTGCGACTCGCGCCTTCGCGAACCCTTCACCAGCCACAAGGAGACCTTGAGCTGCAGGCCGCCGGTCGTGCCGGAGATCCACACGTGCGGCGGTTGCGAGTCGGACACGGCGGGATGTGCGCGCAGGTCCGCTTCGATCTCGTCGCAGACCTCTCGCAGATCCTCCGTCGCCAGCGCGCGCGGCACCGGGACCACCAGCTCCAGCCGCCGCCGGTCCGCCACCGACAGGTTCTCCACCCGGAGCTCCTGGACGCGGATGTTGGAGACGACCACCCGGGTGCGCTGCGCGGTCTCGATGGTGACCGCGGACAGGCTCATCGCCAGCACCCTGCCCTCGGCGGCGACCCCGCCGCGGAACTCCTCCAGCCGCACGTGGTCTCCGAGCCGGAACGGCGGGTCCATGATCATGTACGCGAACGCGAAGACGTTCCGGATGGGGTCGCGCGCGGCGAAGGCCAGCGCTGCGCCCAGCCCGCCCAGCACCACGTAGAGCTGGGCTGCGGCGCCGAACTTCACGGCAAAGGTGACCGCGGCGCCGATCCAGATGATCACCTTGCCCAGGTGCCGCGCGGACATCAGCACCGCGCGCGCCACCGGGTTGTGCCGCACCCGCGCGCTGTGCTCCCCGGTGTCCCAGAAGACCTCCAGCGCGCGGGAGAAGAACCAGAACCCGCCGAAGATGGCGACCAGCTCCACCGCGAAGGTCATCACCTCCGGGTCGGAGGCGATGGGCACCATCATCAGCGCCGCCCCGCCGGCGATCACCAGCAGGCACAGCGGCGCCGCCAGCCGCTCCAGCCCGTGCAGCCCCAGCCGGGTCCACCCCTTCAGCCGCCTGCCGATGAAGTGCGCGACGAAGAAGGTGACGGTCGCAATTCCGAGCACCAGCCCCAGCGTCAGGAGCCGCTCCGCCACGGTGGATTCGACGAGATCCGAGAGCACGACGCTCAAGGTGGGGGCCGGACGGCCCGATCCGGGCGGCCCGAAGGCCAGGCTCCCGCGCGCTCGCCCGGGCGGCAGCCGAGCGTTCCGTGCGCCTTCGAACGCGGCGGGTCATGGGAGCCCGGCATCGTCAGTGGGTGGGCGGGGGCTCTGCCGCCCGCTCATCCGGCGTTCTCCCCGGCTTGACCGGGAAGGGCATCCACCGGGTCTTGCGCCCCTCTGGCGGGAAGAGCTCGAAGTCCCTCGGGATGAAGAGGTCCTCGTCGGCGACCACGTCGTGGATGGACGCACGGCCAATGGAGACCAGCGTCTTGTCGATGCCGTCCCGCAGGACCTCCAGCACCTCGCGCACGCCGTCCTCTCCGCGGGCAGCCAGGCCGAAGAGCCACACCCGCCCCACCAGCACCGCCTGCGCCCCGAGCGCCACCGCCTTCACCACGTCGCTGCCGCGGCGGATGCCGCCGTCATAGAGGACGTCCACCTGATCCCCCACCGCCCGCGCCACCGCCGGCAGGGCGCGCAGCGCCGAAGGGGTCCCGTCCAGGTGGTTGCCGCCGTGGTTGGAGACGGAGATGGCCGTGGCGCCCGCGTCCACCGCGCGGCGCGCGTCATCCGGCGTGAGGATGCCCTTCACCATGAAGGGCCCACCCCACCGCTCCGCCGCCCAGTGCACGTCCTCCCAGGTGGGGACCGGCGTCTTCATCCAGTCCATGAACGCATTCATGAAGGTGGGGTTCGGCTGGTCCGGGGTGGCGAAGTTGGGGACGGTCAGATCCGGGACGCCGCCGTGGCGCAGGAAGCTCCAGAGCCAGGCGGGGCGGGAGAGCCCCATGGGCGCGTGGCGGATCATCGCCGGCAGGTCCACCTTGTCCGGGATGGGCGGCGAGCCCCAGTCCTTGCGCGCGTACGGCGTGGCGTCCAGGGTCATGATCAACGCCCGCGCCCCGGCCTGCCGCGCCTTGTCGATGCGGTAGGCGATCTGCTCCCGCGTGCCCACCCAGTACAGCTGGGAGAAGGCATCAGGGTTCGCGGCCACCA
>CAZQVZ010000258.1:0-8435 GCA_964596895.1 uncultured Myxococcaceae bacterium | reverse complement strand
CCTGAAGAGGCCCGCTGACGCGGCGGCCCCCTCGGCGCCGCCGGGCACCCCGCCGACGACGCCCGAGGACGGCCGGCTCTACTGGAGCGTGGAGAAGGATCTGGCCTCCCTGTGCGCCTTCGCGGACGCGTTCCTCTCACGTGAGCGGCGCTGGTCGTCCCCCATCTGCCTCGCCGGTGAGAGCTACGGCGGCTACCGGGCCGCGCGGCTTTCGAGGATGTTCCCGGAGAAGGCAGGCATCGGCCTGACGGCGGCGTACCTCATCTCCCCGGTCATCGAGTGGGACTCGCTGTTCGCTTCCCGCTTCTGGCCCACGCGCTTCGTCTCCACCTTCCCCTCCTTCGTGGCCGCCGCCGCCGCCCACGGCCGCACCCGCGCCACCCGCGCGCAGGCCGAGACCTTCGCCGTCCGCGAACTGCAGCAGGCGCTGACCCCCGGCGGGGCGGCCCCGAAGGACCTGGAGGCGCTGTACCCGCGCATCGCCCAGCTCACCGGGCTGGATGAGGACGTGGTGCGCCGCCACAAGGGCCGCATCGACGTGGACCGCTTCTGCCGCGAGCTGTTGAGGGATGAGGGGAAGACGCTCGGCCGGTACGACGCATACGTCACCACCGCCGACCCCTTCCCAGCCGAAGACACCATGCGGGCGGTGGACCCGACGCTGGGCGGGACGACGCGGCTGTTCACCATGGGCATCAACGCGCACCTGCGCGAGACCCTGGGCGTGGACGTGGCGCGCCGCTACGAGCTCATCAACTTCGAGGTGAACCACCAGTGGATGTGGGGTGACACCGCGCGCGGGGAGCCCCTGCCGCCGGGCGCCGCCGAAGACCTGCTCATCGGCCTGGGGATGGAGCCTGCGTGCCGCGTGGTCATCAGCCATGGCCACTTCGATCTGGTCACCCCGTACTTCGACTCGGACCAGCTGGTGGCGCGGCTCGGGGAGGAGAGCCCGCTGGCCAGAGGGCTCACGCTGCGGCACTACCCCGGCGGCCACATGTTCTATTCGCGCCGGGACGCGCGAGAGGCCTTCTTCCGGGACGTGCAGGCCGACTTCGCGCAGAAGCCAGGCGGCCAGGCGAGCGGCCGGCGCGGGCGCTCCCGCTGATGCCTAGCTTTCCCGGGTGACGCTGCTCGAGCGCATCCAGCAGGACGGCCTGCGCCGCAAAGGCACGCCGAAGTCCGGCTTCCGGTACCTCACCGCGGACGGGAAGGCGGTGACCCGCGAGCAGCGGGAGCGGGTGGAGGCCTTGAAGCTGCCGCCGGCATGGACGGACGTCTTCATCCACCCCAACCCGAACGCGCACCTGCAGGCGGTGGGCAAGGACAAAGCGGGGCGCTGGCAGTACCGCTACCACGCGCGGTTCCGGCAGCGGCAGGAGGCGAAGAAGTTCGACCGGCTCATCGGCTTCGCCGAGTCCCTCCCGGCGATGCGCGCGCGGGTGGAGCGGGACCTGCGCCGGCGTGACCTCGGCCGCGAGCGGGTGCTGGCGGGCATCCTGCAGATCCTCTCCACCTGCTTCATCCGCCCGGGCAGCCAGGTCTACGCGGACGAGAACGGCAGCTACGGCCTTGCCACCCTGCGGCCTCGGCACGTGAAGGTGAAGGGTGACTGCGTGCACTTCAGCTTCCCCGGCAAGTCCGGCAAGCAGCAGGAGCGGACCCTGAGGGACCGCCGGGTGGCCAACCTGGTGCGGCAGCTCTTGAAGGTGCCCGGCAAGGAGGTCTTCAAGTACCTCGACGAAGACGGCCGCCCCATCGACGTGCGGCGGCGGGACATCAACGTCTACATCAAGGAGGTCATGGGCGAGCGCTTCACCGCCAAGGACTTCCGCACCTGGGCGGGGACCCTGGTCGCGGCCTGCGCGCTGGCCCGCGCCGGGGCCGAATGGGAGGCACACCCCCAGACCGCGGCCGCCGTCGCCGCGAAGGCCCAGGCCCGGGCGCGAAAGAAGCAGGTCGTCGCCGCGGTGAAGGAGGCGGCGGAGCTGCTCGGGAACACGCCGGCCATTTGCCGCGCCTCATACATCTACCCGTCCGTCCTGAGCTCCTTCGACCGCGGCGTGGTCGTGCAGCGCCACTTCCAGAGCGTGGAGGAGCTGGTGACCCACCGCCGCCCGGGCCTGCACCCTTCGGAGCGCGCGCTGCTGAGGCTGCTCAAGGCGCAGGGACGCCCCAGGGCGAGCGCCTCGGCGCGGGGACGTACGAAGGCGGCGGCCGGACAGCGACCTGCGGGCCCCGCCCGCAGCCGGTCCAGCGTCCCGTCCCCCCGGGCGTCGCCGAGGCGTCCGCGCGCGCTTCGTCCGCGAACCGGATGAGGCCCCGTTGACCCGCGCAAACCGCGTGTGCAATGCGACGGCACATGCGCGCGCCCATCGTCGTCGCCCTCTTCGCTGGGGGCCTCCACCTCTTCGGCTGTGGCTCCCCCGCTCCCCTCACCGTGCTCTCCACGGAAGAGGACGCGCCCCTGGTGGGGGCCTTCTTCGAGTTCACGCCGGTAGAGGGGCTGGAGCTTCGGGTGGAGCGGGACCCGGAGGACGAATTGCCCTCCAGGGGCCTGCGCGTCGCGGTGGGCAGCCGGCTGGACTGCGGCGACTGTGACCCGGGCACCTACCGCATCGATGGGCGCGAAGGCGGCTACATCATCCACGCCGCGGGCGCGCTGGGCGTGCAGTACGCGCTCGGGCACATCCTCGAGGCGGCGGGCTACCGCTTCTTCCATCCCTACAAGGCGGTGGTGCCCGCCACGCTGAATCCGAAGCTCGAGGTCCCGGGCACAGGCGAGGTGCACGCGCCGGAGATGACCGTGCGCGGGCTTCACCTGCACACGCTTCACCCCATCGAGAGCTACTTCGACTTCTGGGAGCCCGGAGAGGACAACCTGCTCTACGCGCGGCGCACCGTGGACTGGGTGGTGAAGATGCGCGCCAACTACATCCAGTACACCGCGCTCGACGACCTCCTGGAGGACGCGCAGAAGGCGGAGGCCTGGCGCGCGCACACCCGGGCCATCATCGACTACGCGCACGCGCGCGGCGTGAAGATGGGCGTGGGGGTTCAGCTCTTCGGGCAGAGCAACCTGCAGCTCGCCTTCGACCTGCTGGACGGAGAGGAGGAGGACCCGCGCGCGGAGATGGAGCGGCGCCTGTCGGTCCTGATGGAGGGGATGGGCTGGGACGGCGTGTCCCTGAGCTTCGGCGAGTTCTTCAAGGCGGACCCGGATGCGTTCATCGCCCGGGTGAACGAAGCGGTGGCGGTGATGTACGAACTGCAGCCGGGCGTGGAGGTGAACGCGCCCATCCACGTCGGCGACACCGAGGAGCTGCGGGTCACCTACGACGGCGAGGAGCTCCTCTACTACTTCCTGGTGAAGTTCGCGGACCCGCGCATCATCCCGTGGGTGCACTCGGTGATGTACTTCAACCTCTTCGAGGACGCCGGCGGCGCCTACCACCACGAAGACTTCGCGGAGCACCGCGCGTACCTGATGGAGCGTCTGGCCGCTGGACAGCGCGTGGCCTACATGCCGGAGAGCGCCTACTGGATCGCCTTCGACAATTCGCTGCCCACCTACCTGCCCCTGTACGCGCGCAGCCGCTGGCTGGACGTGGAGGAGATCCGCAAGGCCGCGGGAGACGGCGTGGGCCTGCGCGAACACGGCCTCTTCTCCACCGGCTGGGAGTGGGGCTACTGGCAGACGGACTACCTGACCCTGCGCGGCAACTTCCGGCACCCGTCTTCGTGGCACGCGCCCTACGCGGAGCTGTTCGCGCCGTGGGGGGACAGGGGCGCGCAGGTGGCGGACGTCATCCGGGAGGTGGGCGAGCTGCAACACCAGGGGCTGCTGGTTCAACGGCTCTCGGCGTACGTGGCCGGGCGGGACCAGCTGATGGATGGCGGGCGGATCCTCGGCATCATCTCGCAGCCGGACCGCAAGCTCTTCGACGAGGTCCACGCGATGCCGGAGGCGGAGCTGGCCGCGTTCGAAGCCGAAGTGGTCGCTCCTCTGAAGGTGCTCGGCGACGGCCACCAGGCCGCGCTGGACCGGCTGGTCGCGCTGGGCGTGGACGACGACGAGTGGCTGTCCGAGGTGAAGGACGGCGTGGAGATCACCACCCGCCGCATCCGCTTTGCGCGCGCGCTCTACAGCGCGGTCATCGCCCACAAGCGCCAGGGGAGTGACGGCGGCCACTTGGCGGAGGCGTTGGCGGAGCTCGAGGCGGCGCGGCCGGTGGTCTCGCACAGGCACCAGAACCTGCATGACCCGCGCGGGCGACAGCGGCTGCTCACCAATGGCCCGAACGCGACCGTGTACCCGTACGGCTACCTGCGCGAGGCGCAGCTGCTGTGCTTCTGGAACCGCGAGCGCATCCAGGTGCAGCGCATCCTCATCGGCAGCACCGAGCCTCTGCCCGCCTGCGTGGACGTGGCGCTGTAGCCCAGGAGTTCCCCCGCCCGCCGGGGGGCGGGTCAGGGTGAGGGGGGCGGTTTCCCCGCCGCCTCGAAGAACCGCGCCATGTCCTCTGGCAGCGGGGCCGCGATGGCCAGCGCCGCGCCCGTGCGCGGATGCGGCAGGGTCAGCAGCTCCGCGTGGAGCAGGCACCGCGGGGCCTGCAGACCGCCGAGTGACTTCGCGCCTTCGTACAGCACGTCACCGGCGATGGGCGCGCCCAGCGCGCGAAGGTGCGCGCGCAGCTGGTGCGTCCTGCCGGTCTTCGGAAGCAGCGCGACGAGGCAGAACCCGCCGCCGTCATGCAAGACCTCGTAGTGCGTCTCGGCGGACAGGCCCATGGCGCCCTCCAGCGCGCGCCAGCGGCCAATGCGCGAGGGGTCCCGCGCGAGCGGCAGCCGGACGTTGCCACGCAGCGCTGGCAGCGCCCCGCCCCTGACCACCGCGAGGTAGCGCTTCTTCGCCTCTCCCTCGCGGAAGGCCCTCGCGAGCGCGGAGGTGGCCTCCCGGTGTTTGCCGAAGAGCGTCACCCCCGAGGTCTGCCTGTCGAGCCTGTGCACCAGCCCTGCTTCAGCCCCGAGGTGACGCGAGGCCAGGTCCAGCAGGCTCACCTCGGCGCCGCCGGGGGTGGGCTGGGCGGCGATGCCGGGGGGCTTGTCCACCGCGAGCACGTCGCCATCTTCGTGCAGCACCTCCAGGGCCGCAGCCGGGACGTCCGTTCGCGGGGAAGAGACGCCGCGCTCCTCGACCACCGCCGTCACCGGTTCGGCAGGCCCGACCTGCGCCGAAGGGTCCTTCACCCGCCGGCCCTTCACGTAGACCGCGCCCTGCTCGATGAGCGCCGTCGCCTCCGCCGCGGCCAACCCCAGCCCCTCCTGCACCGCGCGCTGCAGGCTGGCCGGTTGGGCGACATGGAAGGTGCGGCGCTTCATGGGGCTGACGGTGTGGCCCCGTTCGCAGGAGGGGTCAAGCGCCGTCACCTTCGTGCGCCGTTGCGGATGCGCGCCCACTCACTGTGCTATGGCCAGCGCGCCTTGGAGATCTCGGTCCCCACCTTGCGGTCGGAGCTGGAGCCGTTCCTCTCCGCGCTGGCGCACGTGCACTACCGGCGCGGCGCGGGGCTCGCGGCGGGGCGCTCCGACGAGGAGAGCGTCGCGGACGTGCTGGCGGCGTACCCCGCCTTCTGCCGCCCCGAGACCTTTCAGATGGTGGAGGAGTCCCTGCGCCGCGCGCAGGCGAAGGAGGCCCAGGACGCGGTCCGCCGCTTCCGCGCCCTCCGGGAGCTTCTGGCCACGCAGGTGGAGGACGCGTTCGCCGGCCCCGCACAGGCGGAGATGGACAGGCTGCAGGCAGAGGGCGAGGTGGTCACACCCACCGGCCGGCGCACCTTCGCCGAAGCCTGCGCGCAGCTGCCCACCGAAGAGGACCGCCTGGCCCGCGCGGCCACCGAGCGCGCGCTCTCGGCGTTTCTGCGAGACCACGCCTCACCGTATGCACGGAGGGTGGAGGCCGCGGCGCGCTGCGCCCAGGCCCTGGGCCGGGAGAGCTACCTGGCGCTGCGCGCGGAGGTCACCGGCATCGACACCGCTGCGCTGGCGACAGACGCCCGCGCGCTCCTGCACGAGACCGAAGACGCGTGGCGGGACGTGCTCGGCTACGCCCTGCGCAAGCTGGACCCCAGGCTCCGGCCCCTGCCGCAGGGAGACGCCAGCCGGCCTGACCTCCTGCGGCTGGCGCTGGCCCCGCACCTGCTGGAGCACTTCCCCCGCTCAGCGCTGGTCTCATCGGTGCGCCGCTCCATCGAAGAACTCGGCTTCCACCCCACCGCCCACGGGCGCATCCGGGTGGACACCGAGGCCCGGCCGGGGAAATCCCCAAGGCCCTTCGTGGCGGCGGTGGGCGTCCCCGACGACGTGCGGCTGGTGGTCCACCCCGGGCAGGGCATGGAGGACTACGTGGCGCTGCTGCACGAATACGGGCACGCGCTGCACTTCGCGCACGCCCCCGCCATGGGGACCGTGGAGGACCGCAGGCTCGCAGATGCGTCGGTGACCGAAGGCTTCGCCTTCGTCTTCGCGCACTTCCTCCTCGAAGAGCGCTGGCTGCGGCGCTACCTCGGGGTGGGCGCGGACCGCGCGAAGGATGTCGCCCGCATCGCCACGCTCAACGCGCTGGGGTTGCTCCGGCGGCATGCGGCGCGGCTGCTGTACGAAGTGGAGCTCTACCGCCGGGGTCCTTCGCCCGCGCTCGCTGCCACCTACCGGGAGGAGCTCGAGGCCGCCCTCTTCGTCCGCGTGCCGGAGGGCTTCTACCTCTTTGATGCAGATCCCCAGCTCTACGGCGCGCGCTACCTCCGGGGCTGGGCGCTGGAGGCGCAGCTGACGAAGACGCTGCGCGAACGCTTCGACGAGGACTACTTCCGCAACCCCGCCAGCGGCCGCTACCTCGAGGGGCTCTTCGGCCTCGGAGGCACCCACGACGCGGAGGGGCTGGCCCGGCTCGTGGGCGCGGACGGCCTCTCGCTCCAGGCGGCGGGCGCGCGCCTGGTGGACGGACTCAACCGCTAGAAGCGTCGAAGGGGCTAACGCTTCTTGCGCAGCGCCCGGACAATCTTGTCCTTGGTGCGCGAAGAGGTGGGCGCAGGCCGGCTCGGCGCTCCCGTGGCCTCCTCCTGGCGCCTGCGCAGGCCGCGCAGAAGCTGCATCTCGATGACGAGCAGTTCGTCCTCGAGCTCCGCGTGGCCAGCGGCCGCGCGCGGCAGGGGCGCCCGAAGGTCCGGCGCCGTCACCCCGTGGCGCATCCGCAGCGCCTTGTCCTCCTCCGAAGTCAGGGCCTGCGCCTTGCGAAACGCCGCGCGGACCTCCTCCTTCGTCACCGCCACCGACACCGCTGCCTGGCCACCCTTCCGCTCCATCGCTTCTCCTCCGGCGGGACCTGAACGCCCGCGCATGTCGGATGCGGCAAAGCCGCAACCATTGAGGATGGTAGCGACCGACCCCGGCCGGTCAATTTTTCGACCGGCTACAGCCGGAAGCCCAATCCGAGGTACCCGGAGAGGACCTCGTGGCGACGCCGGGAGAAGGGATCTTGCGACAGGGAGAAGGTCTGCAGGCGCCCTTCGACGGCGAGGTACAGCCTCTGGGACACGCTCACCTCGCAGCCCGCTCCCACCTCCGCCCCGAAGCGCAAGGGCACGCCCGGCGCGCGTCCATCTGCGCCGCCGAAGGCCAGAAGCAGGCTCGGACCTGCGCCCACGAAGGGCCGCACCCTGCCCAGCCGGGGGCCCACGCGCACCCGCACCGGGGTGGCTTCGGAGAAGAGCCCGCTCTGGGCGAGGTGACCGCCCATGGAGAAGAGGCTGCCTTCGTTCTGGAAGTCCCAGTCCACGGCGGCGGCGGCGCCCACCCTCACCACGCCGGAGCGGACGCCGGTGGCGGCCCACGCGCCCAGGGGTGAGACCGTCACGCCCAGACTCCGGATGCCCTCCGCCTGCGCGGCGGGCGCTGCGACTCCGAGGAGCAGCAGGGACAAGGCGAGACGACCCATGACCCTGAGTCAGAGCAACGCCGGTGCCAGCCTCTTCGCCAGTCCTTCCGGGAGCTTGGGCTGACGGCTGCCGCACCAGGAGCCGGCGCCGCGGCGGCCTTGTCAGGGGGACCAGGCGGGCGTCAGCCTTCGTCCTCGGGCTCGACCGCTTCCGAGGTGGCGCTGGTGGCGTCCTTGCCGCGGGGGATGCCAAACGCATCCAGCGCGTCCGCGATGCCCTGCGGCTTGTCCGCGTCCGGCAGGAAGTCCTTCGGTGCGGAGAGCCCCGGGTCCTTGCCGATGTCGGTGATGGTGGAGCTCATCGCCAACCGCAGGGACAGCGTCCCCGACCCTTCGCCGGGCGCGGTCAGGGTTCCGCCCAGCCGCGTCTTCAGGACCACCGACGTCTCCGCGTCCACCCAGACCTCGCCTTCGAGGAGCACCGGCTCGCGCTCTTCGA
>CAZQVZ010000257.1:0-8458 GCA_964596895.1 uncultured Myxococcaceae bacterium | reverse complement strand
GTTCGGCCCGTCCATCGCCTTCGGCATCCCGGGCGTCCTGATGTTCGTCGCCACAGTGATCTTCTGGCTCGGCCGCAACCACTACGTGAACGTGCCGCCCTCCCAGGCAGATCCCCACTCGGTCTTGCGGGTGGCGTGGACGGCGCTCACCGAAAGGAGGCCGGGCGCCGGGCGGCCGGGGCTGGTGTTGGCGGTGATGGGCGCGGTGCTCGCCTTCGCGTCCTTGCTTCTCATCCCCTCCATCGGGTTCGTGGCGGCGGTGTGTCTGGGGCTGGTGGTGCTGATGGGCTTCGGCGGACTGGGCGTGCAGCTCCAATTGGACCGGGCGAAGGGCCACCACCCGGACGAGTCCGTGGACGGACTTCGGGCGGTGCTGCGGCTGCTCATCATCTTCGCCCTGGTGACCCCATTCTGGTCCCTCTTCGATCAGAAGGCCTCCACCTGGGTCTTGCAGGCGCGCGGCATGGAGCTGCCCGGCTGGGGCTGGTTCACCTCCCCGGCGCAGATGCAGACCCTGAACCCGCTCCTGGTGATGGCGCTCATCCCCTTCAACAACCTGGTGCTCTATCCATTGCTGGAGAAGCTGGGGATGCGGGTGACGCCGCTGCGCCGGATGACCTCCGGCATCGCCTTCTCCGGGCTCTCCTGGATCGCCGCCGGCCTCTTCCAGCTCTCCCTGGACGGCGGCACTGCCATGAGCATCCTCTGGCAGACCCTGCCGTACGCGCTGCTCACCTTCGGCGAGGTGCTGGTCTCCGCCACCGGCCTCGAGTTCGCGTACTCGCAGGCGCCCGCCAAGGTGAAGGGCGTGCTGATGAGCTTCTGGTCGCTCTCGGTCACCGTGGGTGGGCTCTGGGTCCTGCTGGTGAACGCCGCCGTCCGCAACGACACGGTCGAAGGCGCCATCGCCTCCACCGGCGCCAGCGTGGCCGCGTTCCAGATGTTCTTCTTCGCCGGCTTCGCGTTCCTCGCGGCCCTGGCCTTCGGCCTGTACGCGCGCCGCTACAGAATGGTGGACCACTACCGGCCGACCACGGGGTGAGCCGTCCGCCTGGGTAGGACCGACCGCAGGGCACCGATGAGTCCGGGGCGCGCGCGCCGTCCAGGTGCTAGCACCGGCGGTCGTCCTCGAGCGCCCACTTCCAAGGAGGCACCCATGGCCCTGTCACAGGCGAAGATCTTCCCCCACCTCTGGTACACGAAGGAGGCCGAAGAGGCGGCCCACTTCTACGCGTCACTCTTCAAGGACTCCCGCGTGGACCGGGTGACGCCGCTCCTGGTGGACACGCCGAGCGGCCCGGCGGGCTCGGTGAAGGTGGTGGACTTCACGCTCTTCGGGCAACGCTTCCAGGCGATCTCCGCGGGGCCGCAGGACGCCTTCAACCACGCCATCTCGCTGGTGGTGGTGTGCGAAGACCAGGCGGAGCTCGACCGGTACTGGAGCGGCCTTCTGGAGGGCGGCACCGCGGAGGCCTGCGGCTGGCTGCGGGACCGCTACGGGGTCTGCTGGCAAATCGTTCCGCGGCCCATGGACGAGTGGATGGACGTCAAGGACCCGGCGCGGGCGAAGCGGGTGAGCGAGGTGATGATGAAGATGGTCAAGCTCGACTTCGCCCCGCTGAAGGCGGCGTACGACGGGAAGTAGGCGATGGGCGCGGCGGCCATAGGCGGACCGCGAAGCCGCTGGCGAGCAGCGCCGCGCCCATCCACAGCACGTGCAGGGGCTTCAGCCACAGCACGGGACCCACCAGCACGAGCACATACAGGAGGTAGCGCCCCATCCGGCGACGGTGCGGCGCCAGCGACAGGCGGAACCCCACCGTCGCGAAGCCTCCCGCCATCGCCAGCCGAGCCAGGGTCCACCAGGTCTCGTTGAGGTCGATGCCCATGGAGGAGCTGGGCTGGTACCAGCCCGAGCCCAGCTGCACCCACGGCGCGAGCAGCAGCCCCAGGGTGGCCCCGCCGCCCGCGCCGAGGATCGCCTGGGGCCACCGACCCCGGACCGCGCCTTTGAGGCGCGGCGAGGCGATGAGCGCGCCCAGCGCCAGGCACAGCTGGAGCCAGGCGACGCCGCCCGGGTGCAGCCGGTTCAACCATGGCGCGAACCGGCGCAGCCGCGTCTGCGTTGCCGCGTCCTGCGCGCGCGCCTGCTCCGCGTCCAGCCGCGGCGAGAGGGCGTAGCGGGTCCAGGCGCCGTCCGCCTGCTGGCGAAGCAGCGCCCTCTCGCGGAGCACCACCAGCCCAACACCTCGCCACTGCGCGACGGCCCAGGTGCCGTACTGCGCCCGCCCGCCCGCAGGCACCGGGTGCGACACCCCCTCCGCGAGCGCCTCGTGGGTGAAGTGCGCCGCGCGGACCTCGGTGTCCGATTCGAGGAGGAGCGCCCAGGCGCCGTGGGGCAGCGCGGGACCGGTGGCGAGCACGCGTGCGCTGCGCCCTCCGACGACGACGGGCGCTGCGCCCTCGGGCGGGAGCAGGTGCAGCCCGCGGGCGTTGTGGAACCAGAGGTTCCCCGCCTCGTCGGCCACGTAGTCGACACCGCCGAGCGACAGGACCTCGCGCGCAGGGCCGACCCCCTCTGCGTCCACGGTCCGCACGGTCCAGGTGGTGGACCCTTTCGGAGGGTCGGTGACGAGCAGCGTCCGGGAGCGCGAGGTCTGGGCCAACTCGCTCATGCCTTCGACCAGCCCGCGGGAGAGGCGGCCCCCCTCCACCTGCGCCACGGCGACCTCGGTGAAGTAGCGGCGCGCGCCGGGCACCACCAACAGGCGCGTCGCCAGCGCTGCGCGGCCGGGCCCCAGCGCCACCAGCGTCATCGGAAAGGAACGCGACACGCGGCAGTCCGCGCACCCCGGCGGCAGCGGCGCCGGCTGGGTGAGGGGGAACGCGGACCACGCGCCTTCGGCGGTGCGGTGGTGGAGGACGCTCCCTTCGGTGAAGAGCCACACCTCGCCTCCGTGCTGCGCGGCCAGGCGGATCGGATCTGCGGGCGTGAGCGGACTCTCCAGTTGCTCCACGCTGCCGTCCGGCGCCACAGACCAGAGCGACGGCGAAGGCCGGTTCCCGGCGATCAGCAAACGCCCCGTGGGCGTGAACGCGTAGCCCACCGGCGCCAGCTCAACCGTCTCGATGCGGAAGTCCACCGGCGAAGGCGAAGGCTCCTCCGCGGACGCCGAAGCGGCAGCGGCCAGGGCGGCCACCGCGGCGGCGAGCGCCAACGGCCTGGTCCTTCGTTGCCGGGGGAGTGGGCTCATCTGCAGCGCAGGCTAGGCCAGCGCGGCTCGTCTACACACGGAACATGGAGACACCACATCAACAACGGCTGCTTATTGATCCGGTGCGCTCTCCTCCCGGGGCGTCGCGCAGGCAGCGGACGGCGGACCGGTGCTGATCGTCCGGGGCCTGACGCTCCCGCCGAAGCGAGGCCAGCCCTGGCCGTGCGGCGTGGCTTGCTCGCGGGGCGATGCTGACGGAGGTGAAGGCAGGCCCCTACACCGTGCGCGGCGTGTCCGTGGGCGGGATCTACACGACCCTGCAGATCCCCGAGCTCCGGGTGCTGCTGGACGTGGGCCTCCACCTGCGCTCGGTGGCCGCCACGGACGACATCTTCCTGAGCCACGGGCACGCGGACCACGCCGCAGGGCTGATGCCGCTGCTCGGGATCCGCGCGGTGCTGCGAAGGCACCCGGCCACCGTCTACGCGCCGGCGGAGATCGTCCCCGCGCTGGAGCGGAGCGTGGGCGCCGCGTGCGCGCTGCACCAGTGCGCGTTCGAGCTGAAGACGGTCCCTTTGTGTCCTGGCGACCAGGTCCACCTGCGAGACGACCTCTACGTCCGCGCCCTGCGCACGCATCATTCGGTGCCATCCCTGGGCTACGTGTTCCTGCGCCAGGTGCAGAAGCTGCGGGACGAACACGCGGCGCGCTCCGGTGAGGAGATCGCAGCCCTGCGCGCGAGCGGCACCGAGGACCTCTTCGACGTGCGCTACCGCCCGGAGCTGGCCTACGTGACCGACTCGTTGGCCAGCGTGCTGGAGACGTCACCGGAGGTGCTCGAGAGCCGAGTGCTGCTGCTGGAGTGCTCGTTCATCGGCGGGGAGCGCACAGAAGAGGACGCGCACGCGCGCACGCACGTCCATCTCGACGAGATCATCGCCCGGGCGGACCGCTTCAGGAACGAGGCCCTGGTCCTGATGCACTTCAGCCAGGTGCACTCGCCCGAGGAGGTCCGCGAGGTGATGGCCGAGCGGCTGCCCGCGGAGCTCCGGGAGCGGGTGGTGCTCTTCGCGCCGAATGAAGGGCCCTGGTTCGGCTAGACCTCAGCGGGCCGCCTTGAGCTGCCCGCACCCCGCGTCGATGTCGATGCCCCGTCGCTGCCGCACCGTGCTCGGGACGCCGTAGCCCTTGAGGAGGTCCTGAAAGGCCCTCACGCGGCCCGGGTCGCTGGGGCGGCCGTCGTAGCCGGCGATGGGGTTGAGGGGGATGACGTTCACGTGCGCGTCGATCCCCTGAAGCAGCGCGCCCAACGCGTGGGCCTGCTCTGGCCCGTCGTTCCGGAAGGCGATCAGCGCCCACTCGAAGAGGATCCGCCGCTGCCTTTTCGCGCAGTACTCGCGGCACGCGTCCATCAACTCCGCCAGCCCCCACTTGCGCCCAATGGGGACCACCGCGTTCCGCTCGGCGTCCGTGGCCCCGTGCAAGCTGACCGCGAGCTGCAGCCCGCGCCGCTCCTCCGCCAGCCGGCGGATGCCCGGGACCACGCCCACCGTGGAGAGCGTGATGAAGCGGGGCCCCACCGCGAGCCCCCGCGGGTCGGTGACGATGTCCACCGCCTGCATCACCGCGTCGTAGTTGTGCAACGGTTCGCCCATCCCCATCAGGACGATGTTCCGCACCCGCTCGACTCGGGTGACGTGCACCACCTGGGCGACGATCTCCCCGGCCCCCAGGTGCCGGTCGAAGCCCATCCGGCCGGTGGCGCAGAACACGCACCCCATGGCGCAGCCCACCTGGGTGCTCACGCAGGCGGTGGCCCGGCCGCGGTGCCGCATCAGCACCGACTCGATGGTCTTCCCGTCAAAGAGCCGCAGGAGGAACTTCTGCGTCAGCCCGTCCGAGCTGTGCTGCTGCAGGGCGACTTCGGGGACCGCGAGCCGCGCGTGCTCGGACAGGACGCGGGCCACCTGCTCCTTCACCGCGCCCGTCACGTCCTCGTGCCGCGAGGCGAGGTCCCGGTAGAGCGCGGACCACACCTTCTGGGCGTGGAAGGCCCCGAACCCAAAGCCATCGAGCCACGCGGCCAGCGCGGGCAGGGTCAGGTCGTAGAGGTTGCGGCGCGGCGCGTCCATGCGCGTACGAGCGGTATCACACCCGGTGAGCGCTTCAGCTCCCGCGCGGCCAGAGCGCCACGCTGGAGCCCACCCACTCGAAGTCCTTGTTGTGGTCCACCCCGAGCATCTTCCCGCGCGAGAGCCGCACCAGGTTCATGAAGGGGACGGGGAGCGGCGCGCCCTGCGGCTTCAGGCAGAGGATGCGGATCTCGGCGGCCACCCCTGCGCCGTCCGGCGTCATCAGGTTTCGCGCGTAGCTGACCTTCTCCTGGAGGATCCAGTCCCCCCGCTCGTGCTCGGGGATGCGCGCCAGATCCTCCGCCGTCGGGTCCACCACCACGCCTGCGCCGGCGAAGGAGAACAGCGGCTTGAGCACGAACTTCGAGAGGTCCTCGGGGACTTCTGGCAGCTCCGACACGAACCACGTCCGCGGGAGCAACGGATGCGAGAGCACCGGCAGCGAGTACTTGGACCACATCCAGTACCAGTTGGGATGCGGGCACCAGGAGAGGTCCAACTCGTCGGTGAAGGAGAACGCCGCGGCAGGCTTCTTGCGGAACCACTCGTCGAAGACCACCCGGTTGAAGACGCGGCGGATGGGGACCTCCCGGCCATCCACCTTCCGGTAGAGCTGCGCGCCGCGGCGGAGGACCTCGGTGACGCACACCGTGTCCACGCCGATGAGCTGGCGGGTGGCCACGAAGTCCGGCCGCGTCTTCTGTTCCTGCGGCTCGATCTCCAGCAGCACCACCTGCTCCGGATCCTCCGCGCCCACCACCGCGTCCTTGAGGAGCTGCGCGCCGGCGTCGAAGTCGAACCCGGGGCCGAAGCAGTGGAAGCCGTCCTTCGGCATCCCCGGGAGCTCGCGCAACATCCCGTCCAGAAGCCGCGCCTGCACCAGGGTGAACGCGAAGATGGACGGGAAGGCCTGCATCTCGATGACGCGCCCGTCGAGCCTTCCGTCTTCTCCCCGGACGATGGCGAAGTCCACCGTCATGCAGGAGGGCGAGTCGTCCACGCCCGGCACATCGAAGTGCCTGGGCACCGCGCGCCGCAGCCGCGTCATCCGAGACGGCTCCGCGAGCTGCGAGACGAGATCCCGCGTCGCCTCCATCAGCCGGTCCCGGAGGTATGGCGGCAAGAACAGCGGCGTCTCCGCCAGCCGGTAGGGCAGGGGGCCCACCCAGGCTTCGAGGCGCGACTTGTAGGACTGGTAGAGGGCCGGGGAGAAGGCCTGGTTGTAGGCGGCGCGGAGCAGGGGATCCATGCGAGGGCGCGGACGTTAGCACTCCCGCGCACGCCCAGCCCGCCGCCGCCCGGCCGCTATCCAGCCGAGGACGCGCCCTCCAGCTCCTCCTTCGAGAAGTGTCGCACCTGCATCAGGTGCCCGGAGCCTGAGCGGCTGACGACTCGCGCCGGAACGCCCACCGCCACCGCGTTCTCCGGCAGGTGCGTGGCGACCAGGGAGTTGGCGCCCACCACCACCCCGGCGGCAATCTGGACCGGGCCGGAGATGGTCGCCTTCGGCCCCACCCAGACGCGGTCTCCGAGCACGGGGCCCCCTTTGTCACCGAAGGTGCCAATGGTGGTCTCGTGGTTGACGTTGCAGCCTGCGCCCAGCCGCGCGAGCGGGGAGATCCAGATCCCACCATGGTGGCCGATGTACAGGCCCGGCCCCACCTGGGTCTGCGGGAAGAGGTGGATGCCCAGTGCCAACCTCACCGCCTTGTGGAGCGCGGCGTATGGCACCCGCGCCACCGCCCGCACCCACCCGGGCGCCTCCTCGCGCAGGTATTGCCCGAACCGGAACACGCCAATGGCCCACAGGGCCTCGTGCTCATACAGCGCGCGCAGGACGGCGCGGCGGCGCAGTGGCGCATCCGGCTGCAGGTAGCGGCGGAGATCCTCACGGAACCTGTGCGCGCACCGCATGGGCCACTCCTGAAACGGTGTCGAAGTCCGCGGGGTTCCCCTTCGCCATCAGGTCCACGCCGTAGCGCTGGTGCACGAAGTCCAGGAGCTGGATCAGCCCCAGGGAGTCCACCCGCCCCACGGAGACCAGCTTCTCGTCGTGCGCCACCGGCTGCCCGCGCCCCACCACCGCCACCTCATTGGACACGAAGTCCGCCAGCTCGTTCTCGATGCTCATTTTGCCTCCTCACCCTCGTTCTCTTCGGCGAACCAGGACCGCAGCGCGCCGCGGTCCGCCTTGCCGGTGGAGGTCCGTGGCAGCGCGTCTCGCACCAGGATCCGCTCCGGCACCATGTAGCCGGGCAGCCGTTCGGCGCAGACGTTCCGGAGCTCGTTCGCCGTGGGCGTGGACCCGGCGCGCGGCACCACCACCACCGCGATCCGGTGACCTACCTGTGGGTCCGGCAGGCCACACGCCACCGCCTCGGAGACGCGGACATCCCCCAGCACGGCGTGCTCCACCTCACCCAACTCCACCCGGTAGCCGCGCGTCTTGAGCTGGTGATCCCGCCGGCCGAGAAAGTCGAACCCACCGTCCGGCCGCCGCCGCACCAGGTCTCCGGTGTCGTAGGCGAGACGGCCCGACCCGCGCGGATCGGCCTTCAGTCCTGCTGCCCGGGTGCCGTCTGCGCGCCAGTAGCCGGCCATCAGGTTGGGGCCTGTGGACCAGAGCGTCCCCACTTCGCCCACGGCGCTCTCCCGGCCGTCGTCACCCAGGGCGAACACCTCCATGTGGTCACACGCCACGCCAATGGGCAGCGGCCGGTCCTGTGGCCAGTCCTCCCTGGGGACGCGCTGCCAGGTGCAGACGTTGGTCTCGGTGGGGCCGTAGAGGTTGCACAGGTCCACTCGAGGCAGGAGCGCGCGGAGCCTGTGCAGGTGTGGTGGCCCGAAGACCTCGCCGGCGAAGAGCACGCAGCGAAGGTGGGGCAGGGGCGTCTGGCCGAGCCCGCCCTTCTCCATCATCGCCACCAGCGCAGAGGGGACCGAGTACCAGACCGTCACCTTCCATTCGCCCAGGCGGCGCGTGAGCCACGAGGGCACCATCGCCTCTACGTGGGAGATGAGGTGCACCCGCGCGCCCCGCCCCAACGAGGCGTACAGGTCCGACACCGAGAGGTCGAAGTGGAAGGGCGCGTGGCTGGTGAAGACGTCCCC
>CAZQVZ010000256.1:7194-8496 GCA_964596895.1 uncultured Myxococcaceae bacterium | reverse complement strand
CCATGGAGTACATCCATGGCTGCAGCCTCCGCCGCATCCGCCAGCGCCTGGTGGACATGGGCTGTCCCTTCCCGCCCGCCATCGCCGCGCGGCTGTGCTCGCAGGCCCTGCAGGGGCTTCACTACGCGCACGGCATGCGGGACGACGACGGGGAGCCGCTGCAGATCGTCCACCGGGACGTGAGCCCGGACAACCTGCTCGTCGGGTTCAACGGCGTCACCAAGGTGGTGGACTTCGGCATCGCCAAGGCGGCGGGCACGGTGTCCACCACGCGGGCCGGCGCGGTGAAGGGCAAGTTCGCGTACATGTCGCCGGAGCACATCCTCGGCAGCCCGCTGGACGGCCGGGCGGATGTGTACGCCATGGGCGTGGTGCTCTACGAGCTGCTCACCGGCGGCGTGCGCCCCTTCCGGTCGGACTCGGACCCCGGCCTGATGCGGGCCATCCTGCAGGACGCCGCCCCGCCGCTGCGCGGCTACAGCCCGCACGTGCCGCCGGTGCTCGAGAAGGTGGTGATGAAGGCCATCGCCCGGGATCCGGCGGAGCGCTTCCAGACCGCGGAGGAGATGTCCGTCGCGCTCGAGGCGTACATCCACTCCACCGGGCAGACCCTCACGGCCGCGCACATCGGCAGCCTGCTCAAGGAGCTCTTCCCGGAGGAAGCGGCGAACCGGCTGCCGCAGTCCGTGGGCGCGCGCACGCCGCCGCACGGCAAGACCGGCGCTGGGAAGACCGGGGCGGGCGCGGCAGGCGTGGGGACGGGCACGGGTCAGAGCGCCGTGCACCGCACGCCCACGCCGTCTGCGGCGTCGTGGAGCGCGTCGGCGAAGCAGGAGCAGCAGGCGCTGGCCAGCCAGGGGGCCCTGCCCGTCGGCACCCCGCCGCCCATGTTGCCGCCGGCGGTGGCCTCGCAGGTGCGCGAAGAGTTCCTCCCGTCCGCGGTGATCATGGACTTCGACGTGGACCTCGACTCCCTGGGCGTCTCGGCCGAGCGCGCCGTGACGAAGGGCGGCGAGGTCAGCGCGAGCGGCGTGGCGCTCGAGATCAAGGCGCCCGCGTCGAAGCAGCGGCGCTGGAGGGTGCCGGCGGTGATGGCGGCCGTCGCGCTCGTCGTCGCCGCGGCCGCGGTGCCCCTGCTCCTGTCCGCCAAGGACGACGCGCCGGTGTCGCTCGCACAGGTGGAGGCCCAGGCCGTCACCCCGGCTGCGCCTGCGCAGGAGCCCCTGCAAGCCGCTGCGCCGGAAGCCCCGCCCGCCCACATCCCGGCCGCCGTCCCCGCCGAAGCGGCAACGACCGTCGCGG
>CAZQVZ010000256.1:0-7094 GCA_964596895.1 uncultured Myxococcaceae bacterium | reverse complement strand
CCGCCCGCCCACATCCCGGCCGCCGTCCCCGCCGAAGCGGCAACGACCGTCGCGGTCGCGGCGCCCGCTGCGCGTGAGCCCGAGGCGCTGGAGGCCAGGCCTTCGCGGATGGACCGCACGTCCAACAACCGACGCGCGCGCGCCCCCCGCACCCAACAGAAGATCGCCGCGGTCACCGAAGAGCGCGCCCCAACCCCTGCTGCGGCGACGGGCACGGTCACCTTGCGGGTGAACCCGTGGGCGGAGGTCTTCCTCGGCGGCAAGAGCCTGGGCATCACCCCCATCGACCCGGTGGTGCTGCCTGCGGGTTCGCACACCTTCGTCCTCAAGAACTCCAGGCTGGGGCTGGAGAAGCGGCTGGAGACGCGGGTCCCGGCGGGCGGAGACATCATCGTCAAGGCGGACCTGCTCAACGAGTGAGCAGGCCTGCAGGCGTGACGTTGCGGCTACTGCTTCCGGTCCGCGTCCCGTCCGCTGCGCAGGGTCCGCCAGGTGTCCACCGCGAGGTCCACCACGAGCGACGCCCCGCGGGTGCCACCAAGCCCCGGTCCGTACCAGGGCTGCGTGTAGCCGAGGTTCGCCTCCTGGCGCTCCAGCACGGTGAGGCCCGCGACCGGGACACACACACGGCACATCAGCCCGCTGGCGGTGGCGTTGCCCTCCGCGAGCGGAGCGTGGGCGCCGCACTTCACGCATTCAAAACCCGAGCGCACCGGCGGGGCCGTGTTCGAGGTGACCGGCCGCAGGGGCAGATCGAGCCCCGGCGCGAGCTCCTCCAATTCGCCGTGGTCGAGATAGACGCCGCCGCACGCGCTGCACCGCTCGACGGGGATGGAGCCCCAGAGCGCGCAGGAGAGCGTGAGCCGGCACGTGGCGCAGCGGCGCTCGGTGTGACCTTCGAGTGGGCCCGGACGAGCGCCGGCGCCGCCGATGACCTCCAACGCATCACCGTCCAACCAGGTGCCGCCACACGCCTGACACAGCGCGAGGGTGACGCCCGCGGCCGGCACTTCGGCCATCCGGGACTTGCAGCCGGGACAGGCGTGGTCCCCCGGGCCCGCGGGCGCTGCAGCGAATCCCTGAGGGGGTTCTTCGGGGGACAGCGGTTCGGAGGGGTCAGGCTCGGGCGGTTCGCTCGACGCACTGAAGGCGGACGCGCGGTGGTCGTCGCGCCGGTTCAGCAGCAGCAGCCCGGCGACCCCCAGGAGCGCCAGCCCCGCCACCACGTAGCCGCCGCCGCGCGACGTGGAGTGGACCGCGGCGCCGCCCGTCGAGAAGTGCCGCTCGGAGCGGGTGGCGATGAGCTCCCGGATGCCGGAGATCAGCACCGTGAAGCCGATGAGCCCGACGACGACGACTGCCTTCACCGGTGAGCCTCCATGCAGGAGAGGTTACCCGAGGACCGCGGCGAGGGGACACCCAGGGCCCGGCCTACTTCGTGGCGCCCAGCGTGTTCGCCAGCTCTTCGTACAGGTGGATGGCGCTCGAGATGGCCTTGCCCCAGTCGCCCAGGTGCAGGCTTTCGTTCTCGGAGTGGGCGTTGGTGTACGGGTCCTCCACGCCAATCAGCAGCGCCGGCGCGCCGCCCAGCGCGCGCGCAAACGGCGCCACGAACGGGATGGAGCCGCCACAGCCAATGGTCACCGCCTTCGCGCCGTAGCCCTTCTCCAGCGCGCGGAACGCCGCCTGGAACGCCGGGTGCTCCGAGTCCGTGTACCACCAGCCCGCCGATGACTCGGGGTGGACCTCGACCTCGAGCCCCCACGGCGCGGCCTTCTTGATGGCGGCGATGAGCTGCTGCTGGACCTCCTTCGCGTCGAGATCCGGCACCACCCGGATGCCCACGCGCGCCCACGCGGACTCGCAGAGGATGTTGCGCGCGTCCTTCCGCGAAGACGCCTGGATGGCGTTCACCGAGAGGGACGGGGTGCGCCAGTTCATCTCCCACGGGTGCTTGCCGCCGCCGAGGATCTCCACCCCGTCGAGCAGGCCCGCCTGCTTTCGGAAGTCCTCCCGCGTACCGGGCAAGGACTCGATGGACTGGCGCTCGGAGTCTGAGAGCGGCTTCACCTTCTCCGCGATGCCCGGGATGGCGATGGAGCCGTCCGGGTGGGTCAACGACGCGAGGATCCGGCACAGGCCCATCACCGGGTCCGGCACCGGGCCGCCCCACATGCCCGAGTGCAGGGACTGCTTGAGCGCCTTCACCTCCACGTCCACCGCCACCAGCCCGCGCAGCGCCGTGGTGATGGACGGCACGCCGGTCTCGAAGTTGGTGGTGTCGGTGAGGACGATGGCGTCCGCCTGCAGCATCGCCTTGTGCTTCTCGAGGAACTCTTCGAGGTGCCCGGAGCCGATCTCCTCTTCGCCCTCGATGATGACCTTCACGTTGAGCGGCAGCGCCCCTGCGCCCTTCAGCCACGCGTCCACCGCCGAGGTGTGGACCACGATGCCCGCCTTGTCGTCCGCGGCGCCGCGCGCGTAGAGCCGGCCGTCGCGCAAGGTGGGCTCGAAGGGCGGCGACTTCCACATGGACGCGTCCCCCGCCGGCTGCACGTCGTGGTGCGCGTAGAGCAGCAGCGTGGGCTTGCCGGGCGCCTCGAGGATCTCCCCGAACACGTACGGGTGCGCGCCGGGGAACTCGAGCAGCTGCACGTTGTCGAAGCCGCGCTTCTTCAGGAGGTCCGCGGTGGCGACCGCGCTGTCCTTCACCTTCTGGGGGTCGAAACCGTCGAAGGACACGCTGGGGATCCGCACCAGCGTCTTCAGATCCTCGAGGTACTCTGCCTTCTTCTGCCCGTAATACCCCAGCGCCTTGTCGGTCGACATGGCGTTCGGCTTTAGCGCAGATGACCTGACGGGGCGAACAGCAAAAGCCGCAGCGCAAGGCCCCCGTTGTCCACGTCGAACACGTCCTCCGGCTCGAGCGCAATCGCTCGCGCCAGCTGCTCTTCCGGACACAGAATCGCCGCGCGCCAGCCGGGGATCCGCTCGCGCAGAAGCCGCCCGAGCCCTGCGTACAAGGCAGGGATGTCTCCGCCCTCCCCGACCCGCTTTCCGTAGGGCGGGTTGGTGACCAATAGGCCGTGCGGCTCCGGCGGCAACGCCTTCGGCGAGAGCAGGTCGTCCCGCTCCAGGGTCAGGTGCGCCTGCACGCCCGCGCGCCGCGCGTTGCGCCTCGCCACGCCGAGTGAGCCGGCGTTGAGGTCCGAGGCGCGGAGGGCATGTGCCGGCTTCGCGAGCATCCGCGCGTAAAGCTGCGCCTTCTGCGCCGCGAAGGCGGGCGCGTCGTGTGAGGGGAAGGACTCGAACCCGAAGGTGCGGTCCAGGCCGGGGGCGCGCCGCATCGCCCTCCAGGCCGCCTCGAGGACGAAGGTGCCCGAGCCGCACATGGGATCCCACAGGGGCTCGTCGCCGCGGTAGCCGGCCAGCTCCAGCACGCCGGCGGCGAGCGTCTCCCGAAGCGGCGCGCGCGAGACCTCCTGCCGGTACCCGCGCCGGTACAGAAGCCCGCCCGAGGTGTCGACGCTCACGGTGCACCAGTCCCCCTCCAGCCGCAGGAGCACCCGCAGGACCCCTTCGTCCTCGTCGCGCACGCTGGTGCCGCGCAGCACCTTCGAACCAACCTCCTTCGCGAGCCCGTTGCTCACCCGCGAGCGGTGCGAGCTTGCGCTCACCGCCCAGGGCAGGTCCGGGGACACGAAGCCCGAGAGGTCCAGGTGGCCGAGCTCCCGCTCCAGCGCGCGCGCGTCCGGCGCGGCGAAGCTGCCCACGCGCAAGAGCACCCGACTCGCGCAGCGCAGCTCCAGATTCAGGCGCCGGTACAGGCCCGCTTCACCTTCGACGTCCACGCCGCCCATCACCCGGCGCGCGCGCAGGCCCAGCCGCCGCACCTCCGACTCCAGCGCCGGCTCGAGCCCGGGCGTGGTGGAGACGAAGAGCTGTTCGGCGGTGGGGCGGGGCATGCGCGGAGGGCTGAATAGCACCCGCGGATGCGCTACGGGCGCCCGTCCAGGTCCTGCCGCTGCGCGGCCTCCGCGCGGCGCCTCCGCTCGCGGCCGACTCGCTCCGCCTCCCCCACCAGCGCGGAGACCGTCTCGGGGATCGCCTTCTTGTTCGCCAGGTCCGACAGGAACCGAGGCACCTTGATGCCCGGGTGCACACGGAAGCGGTACTTCACCCGGCTGTGTCCAGACGGGTCCGCGGAGAGCTCCCAGGCGCCCTCGTTGATGCGAATGCGCGTGACGCCGTCCTTCTGTGGGATGGCATCCGGCAAGGCGCGCCAGCTCTGGCGAAAGGTCCCGGTGCCGTCCGGCTGGATGCGCTCGTGCACCCGCACCTCGGTCACCATGTCCCGCCGGGCTCCAATGGGCGGGTTGATGCGCGTGTAGACGCGGCGCGTGCCCTCTGCGTCGAACAGGACCTGCGTCTGCTCCACGTGCGGCATGAACTCCGGGAAGCGCTCCTGGTTCGTCAGCGCGGTCTGCAGGTCGAAGGCGTCCGCCAGGATGATGCCCTCCACCAGGTACTCGTAGACCAGGGCCTCCTTCGCCAGGCGGGACTTCACGGTGAGCGCTCCGGTGGAGACCACCTCCCAGCCGTCCGCCTCCGCATGCGCCACCTGCGCCATGCCCAGCGCCACCCACACCGCCGCCGCCACCCCGACCCCGTTCCACCCCATGCGCTGCGGCGTTGCAGGACCTGGACCGCGCCGGGCCGCCCCGAAGTTGGAAGGAGGCGTGCGTGGGTGGGAAAAAAAGTCGCCGCTCCGAAGAAGCGCGCCCCATCTTGGCGTGGCGAGGCGGCCGCGCGGACGTGATACCTACCGGCGCATGGCGCCTCCGAGGAAGATCCGCCCCTTCGACGTGATGGTCTCCCGCGTCATCCAGGAGACCCCGGACACGGTGACCCTGGTGTTCTTCACCGCCAACGAACACCACGCGTACAAGGCCGGGCAGTTCGTGACCATCGACGCGCACCAGTTCCCGGCGCTCGCGCGCTTCACCGCGTATCTGGAGGACTGCAAGAAGCGCAAAGAAGCGCCACGCGCCTACTCCCTGGCCTCCGCGCCCCACGAGCCCTTCCTCTCCATCACCGTCAAGGACGAGCACTACGTCTCCGGCGCCACGCCGTTTCCGCCGCTGCTCTCGCCCTTGCTGGTGCACCAGACACCGGTGGGCACGCGCATGACGGTGAGCGGCTTCTCCGGGGCCTACGTGCTGCCGGAGGAGGCGCAGGCGCAGACGGACCACATCGTCCACATCGTCGCGGGGTCTGGCGTGGTGCCGAACTTCTCCATCCTCAAGGAGGACCTCAAGAACGGCGGAGCGCTGCGGCACACCATGCTCTTCTCCAACCGCACCTGGGCGGACATCACCTTCAGGGAAGAGCTGCACGCGCTGGAGCGGAACTACCCCGAGCGCTTCCGCCTGGTGCACACGCTCACCCGGGAGTTGGACCCGGCGTACTTCAACGAGAACGTCCGCAAGGGGCGCGTCAGCGTGGAGCTCATCCGGGAGCTCGTCCCCCAACCCTCGCGCGCGCTCTTCTTCGTCTGCGGCCCCGCCATCACCGCGTGGGAGCGGCGAAAGGCGCTGGAGACGAAGGTCGCCGCCGAGCCCCGCTTCCTCGAGACCACCCTGGACCAGCTCGGGCAGCTCGGCGTGGACCTGAAGAAGCAGGTGAAGCGCGAGTCCTGGTGAGGCCCCTGCCCGCTACGGCGTCGCCGCGGGCGCCTGGGCCAGCATCCGCAGCAGCTTCGGCTGGACCTTCGTCTCCTCCAGCAGGGCTGACAGCCGCGCCTTCGCGTCGCGGTTCTCCCGGTGCACCTTCCGCCCGAGGATGAGCTCGTTCTTCAAGGAGTGCTCCCAGCCGGTGAGCTCGGTCACCGTGACCTGGTAGCCGCGGCTCTCCAGCGCCAGCGCCCGCAGCACGTTGGTCAGGTGCGAGCCGAACTCGCGGCGGTGCCAGGCGTGACCGAACAGCTCCGCCATGGGCCCCTGCACCTCCGCCCGGTTCGCCTTGAGCTGCTGGGCGACCTCGGCCTGGCAGCACGGCACCACCGCCACGTGGTCGCAGTTGCGCTGGATGGCCATGGCCAGCGCGTCATCGGTGGCGGTGTCACAGGCGTGCAGCGCGGTGAGCACGTGGAAGCGCTCCGGCCACGCGGCGGCCTCATCCAGCTTCCCGGTCACAAAGCGCATCCGCGAGAACCCAAGCCGCGAAGCCCGCTCCTGCGCGCGCTGCGTGAGCTCTTCCCGGCTCTCGATGCAGAGCAGTTCGCCCTTGTCCGCGTCCTTGAAGAACAGCTCGTAGAGGACGAAGGCGAGGTACGCGTTCCCGCTGCCGGCATCCACCACGATGGGGTTGCCGAACCGCCCGAACACGTCGTCCAGGGCGGGCGTCAGAAGCCCGACGAGGTGGTTCACCTGCTTCAGCTTGCGCAGCGCGTCCGCGTTCAGATCCCCCGAGCGCGTGAGCAGGTGCAGCTCACGGAGCAATTCGGGGGACTGGTTCGGCAACAGCTCGCGGCGGACCTTGTGGCCCTTCACGCTGCGCCGCGCGTCAGACAGGAACGACCTCCATCACCTCCGGGATGAGCTCGCGCATGCGCGTCTCGATGCCCATCTTCAAGGTCATGGTGGAAGAGGGGCAGCCGGCGCAGGAGCCCTGCATGTGAAGGTAGGCCACGCCGTCCTCGAACTTCTCCAGGGTCACGTCGCCGCCGTCCTGGGCCACCGCCGGGCGGATCTCCGCGTCCAGCAGGTCCCGGATGCGCTGCTCCACCTCGCCACCGGAGGCCACCGTGGGCGGCGCCCAGTCCGCGGCCATCACCGGCTCGTTGGCGGACAGGTGCGCGTCCAGCGCCTGCATCACGCCGTCGTTGAGCTCATCCCATTCGCCCGCGTCACCCTTGGTGACGGTGACGAAGTTGGTGCCCACCATCACGCCCACCACGCCGGCGATCTCGAAGAGCTTCGTCGCCAGCGGCGACTGGGCCTTCGCCTTCTCCCCGTCCGTGAAGTTCACGGCGCCGCGCGGCAAGAGCTGCCGGTCCACGACGTACTTCAGGGTGCTGGGGTTGGGGGTCCACT